>JAGQPW010000143.1:1565-12795 GCA_020426515.1 Planctomycetaceae bacterium
GCTACCTCAATCCTGTGGATCGTCGAGATTCTCTGCGGTGTCTCGTGGCCTCGGTCGGCCCAGGGGGCATTTGACACGTTTCAACAGGGCGGATTGACTCAACCTCGAATCGATGATGGGCTGTTGATTCGGCGTTCTGACATCCGAAAGGACGGATAACGATGGAGGCGGAAGGCAGAGGGAATGAGGCATCTGCGGACGTGGACTCAGGTTCGGACCCCATGGAATCGATACGGGGGCCGGGAGGTGCTCGCCGCGCGAGTGACCGTGAGCATACGCCGCTCTTCGTCGACTTGGATGGAACTCTCGTTCGAACGGATCTGCTTTACGAGGCGATCGCCAAGGTGATGCTCAATCCCACCGCCGGCGGCGTAAGGCTCATTTCCGCATTTGGGGCAGGACGGGCAGCGTTCAAGCAGGTGCTGGCGCAACTCTATACGCCTGATGCCGCCAGTCTCCCGTATTGTGTCGAAGTCTTGACGTTCGTCAAAGAGCAGCGCCAGTTGGGAAGGCCGGTGATTCTGGCCACGGCCTCGTGCCGGCAATGGGCGAACGTTGTTGCCGACCACTTGCAACTGTTTGATCACGTCCTTGCCAGCGACTCGGAAGTCAATCTGAAGGGGCCCGCGAAGCTGGTCGCGATACGCGACTATTGTGACCAGCGCGGTTTTGAAGGTTTTGCCTACATTGGGGATAGCAGAGCCGATGTCCCTATCTGGCAGCACGCGTCGGAATCCTACCTGTCGATGCCGCAACCTGGCGTAGTGAAAACACTGCATGACAGTGGGATCCCGGCTCGCGTTCTTGCGCAAAGGAAAGCGAGATGGGCAGCCACGCTTCGGTTGCTGCGGCCACATCAATGGTCGAAGAATCTTCTGTTGTTTGTTCCATTGCTGCTTTCGCATCAACTCTCGAATCTGCCACTCCTTCTGCATGCTGTTCTGGCGTTTGTTTCGTTCAGCCTTGTTGCATCGAGTGTGTATGTTGTGAATGACTTTGTTGACTTCGAGTTTGATCGTCTTCACCATCGAAAATGTCGGCGACCATTTGCGTCTGGAGACATCCCTCTCACTCACGCGATCCCCCTTGCGGGAGTTACGCTCGGTGCTGGGGTGCTGATTTCTCTCTACTTTCTTCCACTGGGTTGGTTGCAAGTTATCGCTGTGTATCTTCTGGCCACAGTTGCGTACACCACTTTCTTCAAGAGAGTTGTGATAGCTGATGTGGTCATGTTGTCGGTTCTGTATACATTGAGGGTATTTGGCGGCGGAGTCGCTTGCGGAATCGCAGTCTCTGATTGGTTGCTGACGTTCTCCATGTTTGTGTTCGCCTCACTTGGGTTTCTCAAGCGATACACAGAGTTGCAGGTCAATTTTGAGCAGGATGTGACGGCGAGCGCCGGACGCGGGTACGAGGTGGACGATCTGAGTTTGATTTCCGTAATGGGGATTTCATGCGGAATGATTTCCGTTGTGGTCCTTTCCTTGTACCTCCAGAGCGATGAAATCGACTTGATCTATCAACACAAGCGGATGCTCTGGATGCTCTGTCCAATTCTGACGTATTGGATTTGCCGGGTATGGCTGTTGGCTCGGCGGAAGAAGGTTGTGGACGATCCGGTGGCCTTTGCGTTGACGGATCCAGTCAGCCTTCTTGTTGCGGGCATCACGGGGCTGTTGCTGTTCGCGGCGTCGGGTCGCTGGTAGGCGTCGCGGCAATTCGTTGTCGTTCGCAGCAGTGCCTGTGGCTCAGTTGAAGTGTATCGCCGACCAGTGGAGCGATGACTGCTGCGGGCGGTATGGTATGCTGTATGCGGATGCCTTTGCGGACGCAGTCAGTTGGAGCTGAATTGACAGTTGCCATGCATCACTTCAATGCGAGACCGACCGAAGAATTCAATGCGAGACCGACCGAAGAATTCAACATCTTTGCGCTGGGAAGCTTTCATGGCGATGACCGCGTCGGCTGGGAAGTTGCGGAAGCATTGCGGAACGTGCTTGCTCAGGGCGGACTCATTGAAAACCTGACCTCTCCCTGGGATCTGCTGCACCGACTTGTGAGTGACAGGCCTGCAGTCATTGTTGATGCCAGCCAGTCGGGGCGAGTGGCTGGTGAAGTCTTCTGTGTTGCTCCCTCGGAACTAAATTGCCTGTTGGGCTGTTCGTCCCACAGTGTGCCACTGTGTGACATTCTGGCACTGGCGGAACAGCAGAGGTGTCTTCCCGCACACCTGGCTGTGATCGGCATCGAAGTACAGCAGACGCAGCCTGGAGAGGATTTGAGCCCAGCGGTGCGCGCGGCCATTCCCGTCGCGTGTGATCTGATTGCCTCCCTGGTCGGCAACTGGACCGGTGCAGACGATGCATGAGTATTCGGTTGTCCGGTCGATCCTCCGGCAGGTAGAACAGGCAGTGGGTGTTGAGGCTAGGGAATCGGTCCGCGAGATCCGCGTCAGCGTTGGGGAATTCTCGGGTGTCAATCCGGACTTGCTGCTGATGGCCTTTGACCAGGTGATGGCGGAGCAGGGGATTTCAAAACGGCGATTGGTTGTGCATCCGACAACACTCTGTGCAGAATGCCGAGAGTGCGGAACCGAATTTGCTCCTGTATCGTTTGTCTTTCTCTGTCCTTTGTGTGGAGCGAGGGAAACACGCATTGTGTGTGGTGAGGAGTTGATCCTGGAGAGCATCACCTTGCAGGAATGAGACCATGTCCAGTCAGCAACTCATCGACGAATTCCGCCGGGTCCGACTCCTGGCCAGTGCGTCGGAGGAGTTGTTGAGTGAGCTGGCGAGGATTTCTCACATTCGCGATGTCGCTGCGCAGACGACTGTGTTTCGGCATGGCGAGCCAGCACGAACCGTTTTTCTGCTGCGGGAAGGGCAGGTCCTGATCGAGATATGTGCTGCAGGTGTCGGTTGTCGGCAGGTGGCGACCATTGGGCCGGGTGAACTTCTGGGCTGGTCCCCCGTACTGGCAAGCGGCGCCTACACAACCACCGCACGTACCGGAACCCCATCAAGTCTGATTGAGCTGGATGGTTCCGAGCTGAATCGAGTCTTCGCTCAACGTCCCGAACTGGGTTATGAGTTTATGAAGCATCTGGCACTGGCCATGGCCAAACGGCTCAACGCCACGCGGCTTCAGCTGTTGAATGTCTATGGCACGGATTCCGAAAGCGTTGCCGAGCCGATGCCTGGCTCTGCGACGCAAAAGGCAGCGACGTCATGACGATGGATCGAGATTTCCGGGGGATGATGACGTCGATTGAAAAGCATCAGCTGCAACGTGTGATCGAACATCTGCAGGAACTGGGCTATCGGACTGTTGGACCTCAGGTTCGTGATGGGGCCATCGTCTACGATGACATTGCTTCCATTGAGCAACTTCCGACAGGTCAAATCGATATTCAGGATGGCGGGACGTATCGACTGCAAACGGACATTGAGGCCGGGTGGTTCGACTATGTCGTGGGGCCGCATTCTCTCAAAAATTATCTGTTTCCACCGCGAGAACCGATTCAGCAACTCACACTGAACGCGAACGGATGGCATGCAGAAACACCCGATTTGACCGAGCCCCCCGTTGCCGTTTTTGGCCTGCGTGCGTGCGACCTCCATGCGTTGGCCATTCAGGACCGTGTCTTTCTCGAAGGGCCATACGTTGATCCGCAATACAAGGCCCGCCGCGAGCGACTTGTTATCGTGGCTGTTCACTGTCGTCGGGCGGCAGCAACCTGTTTCTGTCACTCGATGTCGACCGGACCCGCCGTTTCGGGCGGATTCGATCTGGTGCTGACCGAGCTGGACGATCATTTCACGGTTGAGGCTGGTACAGAGGTTGGGGCAGAGGTGATTGAGCATCTGTCACATACTCCTTGTACGCCAGCGGAGATTGAGAGGTCTCGACAGGTCTCCCTCGACCTGCTTCAGGAGATGCAATCCCGGACACCTGAGGGGGATTCTCCCCGGCCAAGGCAACTTGAGACCGACGGCATCCGTGATGTCCTGATGCAGAATCTCGATCATGCCCGCTGGGATGATGTGGCCCAACGATGTCTGGCGTGTGCCAATTGCACGATGGTCTGCCCCACCTGCTTTTGCAGCACCGTGGGCGAGGTTACGGACCTGACCGTCGAGCACGTTACACGAGAACGGACATGGGCCTCGTGCTTCACGGGCGACCATTCCTACACGGCATCGGGCGTGGTTCGGCCCAGCATCAAGTCGCAGTATCGACAGTGGCTCACTCACAAGCTGGCCACCTGGATTGATCAGTTTGGCTCCTCTGGCTGTGTTGGCTGCGGTCGCTGCATCACCTGGTGTCCGGTTGGGATCGATCTCACTGAGGAAGTGGCCGCCATTCGCGGGGAGGGGACATGATGTCTGCAACGTCCGCTCCATCCGTGGATCGACTGAATCCCTGGCAACCCCATGCGGCTCGGATCGTGTCGGTGATGCCCGAGGTTCGCGGCATTGCAACCTATGAACTCGAGCTGGAGTTGCCTGAGGTGCGTGAGAAGTACCGATTTGCGCCGGGACAGTTCAACATGCTGTACCTCCCCGGATTTGGCGAAGCGGCGATTTCGATTTCCTCAAGTCCCGACACGACGGGCACGCTACTCCATACTGTGCGTGCGGTGGGAAACGTAACGACTGCGCTGGCGAAAAAGCAGGCAGGAGATCAGATACTGCTGCGTGGCCCGTTTGGCTCCTCCTGGCCTCTCGACCAGTGTCGTGGTCAGGACCTCGTCATCGCCTGTGGCGGCCTGGGTCTGCCGCCATTGCGTCCGCTCATTTATGAGGTGCTCCGACGTCGCTCGGACTACGGGCGGGTTTCCCTGCTGTATGGAGCACGCACCCCACAGGATCTGTTGTTCACAGGCGAATACGCTGCCTGGCGGCAGGGGGACATCGACGTTGACGTCACGGTCGATTTGGGCGATGAGCAATGGGCCGGCCCTATTGGTGTTGTGCCAACTCTGTTTGAACGATTGCAACTTGCTTCCGAACGAACCTGGGTCCTGACCTGCGGCCCGGAGATTATGATGCGGTTTGTTATTCAGGAAGCTCTGGAACGCGGTATACCGCGAGAGCAGATCTACCTCTCCATGGAACGGAACATGAACTGCGCGGTGGGACTGTGTGGACACTGCCAGTTGGGGCCGGCCTTTATCTGCAAGGATGGGCCCGTCTTTCGTCTGGATCAGATGGAGCCATATCTTCACAGGGAGGATCTCTGATGCCTGCCAGACCAAAACTGGGGGTCTTCAAGTTTGCGTCGTGCGATGGCTGTCAGCTCTCGCTGCTCGATGCCGAACAGCACTTGCTGGCGATTGCTGAGCAGATTGAGATCGCGTACTTTCTGGAAGCCCGGTCGCATACGGACGAAGGCCCCTACGATGTGGCTCTGGTCGAAGGATCCATTACCACGCCGCACGATGCCCAGCGCATTCAGGAGATTCGGCAGAAGTCGAAAATGCTCATCACGATTGGAGCCTGTGCGACTTCGGGAGGTATCCAGGCCCTGCGAAACTGGCACGATGTCGAGGACTTCACGCGGCATGTGTATGCCCGACCGGAGTACATTCAGACACTCGCGACAAGTACACCAATTGCTGACCATGTCCGCGTCGATTTTGAGTTGCGAGGCTGTCCCATCGATGTGGGACAGCTGATCGAACTGATTACGTCGGTTGTTGTGGGGCGCAAGCCACGCTTTCCCAATGAAAGTGTCTGCATGGAGTGCAAGCGGCAAGGGACCGTGTGCGTGGTCGTGGCACAGGGGAGACCCTGCCTGGGGCCAGTCACACATTCCGGCTGCGGTTCCATCTGTCCGGCATACAATCGAGGTTGTTACGGCTGCTTCGGTCCCAAGGAGAACGCCCAGCCACTCAGTCTGATGCAGCACATGCACGGGCAAGGTTGCGATCGTGAGGTGCTGGTTGATCTGGTTCGCAACTTCAATGGGTATGCCCCGGAGTTTCGCGCGGCGGGCGATCAATTCGAAGAACGTTCCGCCGGGACCTGATGGAACTCAATCACCATGAGCAATGAACGGACATTCGAAGTTAAGGCGCTCACCCGTGTCGAGGGGGAAGGGCGACTGTACGTTCGCCTTAATGGAACGACCGTCGAACATGTTGAGCTGAATATCTATGAGCCGCCTCGCTTCTTTGAGAGCTTCCTTCGCGGTCGACAGATTCACGAGGTGCCGGACATTACCGCCCGCATTTGCGGTATTTGTCCGGTGGCCTACCAGATGAGTTCCTGCCACGCGCTGGAAATGGCGCTGGGACTGATGCTTTCGCCGGAAATTCACGTGCTCCGCCGACTGCTGTATTGTGGTGAATGGATTGAGAGTCACACGCTGCACGTCCATCTGCTGCATGGCCCCGACTTCCTGGGCTATGAAAGCGGATTGAGCATGGCGAAGGATCATCCTGAGGTGGTCCAGCGCGGACTCAAGATGAAGTCCATCGGCAATGAACTGCTCAAGATTCTGGGGGGCCGGCCGGTCCATCCCGTCAATATCACTGTGGGTGGCTTTTATCGGGCGCCCGATGTCGGGAAACTCAAGAGTCTGCTGCCAGATTTGGAGTGGGCTCTGCAGGCCGCCATGGAGACGGTGGACTTCGTCAGCCAGCTCGACTTCCCGGATTTTCAACAGCCCTATGAGTTTGTTTCGTTGCGTCATCTCGACGAATACCCGATGAACTGGGGACGCGTCGTTTCCTCAGCGGGACTCGACATCCCGGTGACGGAGTACGAGCAGCACTTCGAAGAGCGGCATGTTCCACAAAGCACCGCACTGCATAGCGTACGGCTACCGGCCGAAACTCCCTACCTCTGCGGACCACTCGCCCGCATCAATCTGTGTCTCGAAGAGCTTCCTCCACTGGCTCGTCAACAGGCGGAGCAGTGCGGAATTGTCTGGCCATCGAATAACAACTTTCACAGCATTGTGGCGCGGTCGATCGAAGTTGTGGCGGCCTTCGAAGAGGCTGTTCAGATCGTGAAGGACTACAATGCGCCGGTCACGCCGAGTCGCATGGAGTTCACTCCCAAGGCGGGAGAAGGGTGTCACGCCACTGAAGCACCGAGGGGAATTCTGTATCACCGGTATCGAATCGGGGATGATGGCCGGATTGCCGAAGCGAAAATTGTGCCACCGACCTCACAGAATCAGTGGCAGATTGAAGAGGACTTGCGCGGGTTTGTGCCGCAGGTGTTGAAACTGGATGACGAGGAGGCGACACGTCGCTGCGAACAGCTCATCCGCAACTACGACCCCTGCATCAGCTGCGCAACACACTTTTTGAAGCTGAATATCCAACGCGGTGAATGAACCGAGGGGACATGGAACGCACGATCGAGATCAAGCGAGACCTGAGGGAAGAACGGCGTCAGGCCGCAGAAGCGTTTCGTCAGTCGATGGCACTGAAGAAAACGTATGTGGTCCGACTGCTGTCATCTCCCGGCGCCGGAAAAACCACGCTGCTGCAGAAAACCGCAGCGCATTTGGGGCGTGAGTACCGTGTTGGCATTCTCGTCGGCGATGTGGAAACCGAGCGGGATGCTCAGCGGCTGGCTCCGTTCGCTCCGTCGCATCAGATTACGACCGGCGGGGCCTGTCATCTGGAACTGCCTCTCATTGAACGCGCCTTGCCGAAGCTGGGAGCAGAACCGTTTGACTTCCTGTTCGTCGAGGATATCGGCAATCTGATCTGTCCGGCATCGCACGATCTGGGCGAGCATGTGCGCGTGGTGCTTCTGAGCGCGACGGAAGGCGATGACAAGCCGGGCAAGTATCCGAAAGCCTTCCGCTCCAGCAACGTCGTGGTCATCACCAAAACCGATCTGCTGCCGTATGTTCCCTTCTCGGTCGAGAATGCAATTCAGGATGCGTTGGCAATTCAGCCACAATTGAAGTTCTTCAACGTGTGTGCCTTAAATGACGAAGGCATCGCTGCATGGTGCGCGTCTCTGGTTGCGGCCCGTCATGAATTGCTGGCCAAGTCGCCCTCACCATGATGACAGCGACTGAGTTGCTGCTGACTGGTCAGGTGCAGGGACGTGGAGTGCGGCCCGCGCTGGCCCGTCTGGCCACAGAACATGGACTGGCCGGGGAAGTCCGCAATACGCTGCAGGGGCTCTCTGTCATTCTGGAAGGATTTCCGGAAGCGATTGAACGCTGCGTTCAGCAGATTCCGGGGCAATTGCCAGTTGGAACGCAATTGACCGACATGCAGCGGCGTGATGTGGTCGCAACCAACCGGAGCGAGTTTGTCATCGGCCGCGATGATCGAATCGGCCCGCTGGACACTCCCATTCCAGTGGACATCGGCGTCTGTTCCAACTGCCTCACGGATGTCGTTCATTCGGACAATCGACGATTCCAATATCCGCTGACGACCTGTGCGGCCTGCGGCCCACGCTGGAGCCTGATTCGTTCGATGCCCTATGAACGAGACCAGACCACACTGGCGGAGTTCCCCCTGTGTGAGGACTGCCAGCTCGAATACCGCAACCCAGCGGATCGCCGCTTTCACGCGCAGACGATGGGCTGTCCGCAATGCGGCCCGCAGATCTGGGGCGTGAGTCAACACGGAAACAGCGTTGCGGCGGGAGCACAGGCGATTGAAGCGGCAGTCGCAGTGATTCGTGCCGGGCAGATCGTCGCGCTGCGCGGCGTGGGGGGCTATCAACTGCTGTGCGATGCGGCGAAATCGGCTGCAGTGACTCGGCTGCGAATTCGTAAGGGGCGGCTTTCCAAGCCACTGGCCTTGCTGGTGGAGTCGTTGCCGCAAGCTCGTCAACTGGCCGACTTGAGTCCTGATGAATGTGGGGCACTCACGGCGACGGCCAATCCCATTGTTCTCTGTCGGTCGCGGGGAACGGGAGTGGCTCCGGAGGTCCACCCGGGATTGTCCGATGTTGGGGTGATGCTTCCTTCGTCCCCGCTGCATGCATTGCTCTCGCATCAATTTGGCGGCCCACTCGTTTGTACCAGCGGAAACCGTGAGGGTGATCCGCTGGAGTTTGAGGTGACGAATGCCGAGCAGCGTCTGCAAAGAATTGCGGACTTCTGGCTGCATCACGATCGCCCGATCGTCCGTCCGATTGATGATAGTGTCGTGCGGGTAATCGGTGGTCGGCCAGTGACGATCCGACTTGGTCGTGGTCTGGCGCCGCAGTTGTTGCCAATACGCACGACGGCTTCAGTCTTGGCCTTGGGAGGTCAACAAAAGGTGGCCTGCGCGTGGAGTAACGGTCAGCAGGCTGTCCTCGGGCCACATCTGGGCGACATGGAGACGCTCGCCTCACGTGATCGGGTTGTTGATCAGATGAACGATGTCCAGAGTCTCTATCGAGTTCAGTTCGACGCCTTCACCTGCGATCTCCACCCAGAGTACTTTACCTCGCGACTGGCTCCGCATGGTCAGAGCTGCGTTCCTGTCCAGCACCATCTGGCCCATGTCGCCGCAGGGATGTTGGAGCATGAATTGCTCGACCGCGACGTTCTGGGCATCGCCTGGGATGGCACCGGCCTCGGGACCGATGGCACGTTGTGGGGAAGCGAGTTCCTGCGGGTCTCACCGGATTTCGAAGTTCAGCGGATTGCTCACCTGCGCCCATTTCCGCTGATCGGCGGTGAGAAGGCGATTCGGGAGCCGTGGCGAGTCGCCTTAACCTTGCTGATGGAGGCCCTCAGTCCGGAGGTTGATGTCTCCTCGTTGTTTCCAGGAGTCGATCTGATGACCATCCGAATGGTGCGGTCCTTCGTCAGACAGTCGGACAAGCATCCACAAACGACGAGTGCTGGGCGGTTGTTTGATGCTGCGGCAGCGATTGCGATGTCCGTCGACATGAGTGGCTTTGAAGGTCATCCGGCGATGCTGCTGGAATCTATCGCTGACCACACAGCTGCGGGGGAATATCAACTTCCACTGACTGAATCGGCCCCCATCCAACTCGACTGGCGTCCACTGATGGCTGAACTCTGGAGTGACCGGAGGAACGGAATCTCGCCTGGCGTGATGTCGATGAAGTTCCATCGCACATTGGCGCGGGGGATTGTCGCACTGGGTTGCCGCTTCGCTTCGCTCCCGATTGTGCTTTCGGGCGGAGTCTTTCAGAATCGACTGTTGACCGAGCTGATCATCGAACTGGCAGCGGGAACGTTGCTGCTTTATTTTCCGGGGCGGATTCCACCCAACGATGGCGGACTGGCCGCCGGACAACTCGTCGTCGCCGCCCGCCGACTTCAAACTGCAATGAGGACATGATGTGTCTGGCCATCCCAGGACAGGTCGTCGAGTGGCTTAACCGCGATCCGCTGTTTGCCAGTGCTCTCGTTGAATTCAGCGGCGTGCGGCGGTCCATCCATCTGGCCTGCGTGCCAGACTGTCGTGTGGGGGACTACGTTCTCGTTCATGCGGGCGTTGCGATCTGCCAGATTGACGAAGAAGAAGCCCTGCGGGTGCTGTCGACTCTGGACGAAGCCGCGGAACACGACGGTCTGGCTCCTGAACCCGGCTCATGATCAACCAGCGCTCACGCCCATGAAACACGTTGACGAGTATCGTGATGCCGCGCGTTGCCGCCTGCTTATTGAGCAGATTCGGCAGACAGTGACGACTCCACGGACCCTGATGGAGGTCTGCGGAGGTCAAACACATGGCTTGCTGGCTCACGGGATCGACGAAGCCCTTCGTGACTCCGTCCAGCTACTGCACGGACCGGGGTGTCCGGTGTGTGTGACGCCTGCCGAAGTCATCGATCAAGCCATCGAATTGGCGCTTCGTCCGGACGTTCTCGTGACAAGTTTTGGTGACATGTTGCGTGTTCCAGGATCTCGCGAGAGTCTGCAGCAGTGCCGTGCAAGGAAAGGGCAGGTTCAGCTGGTCTATTCGCCTCTGGATGCCGTCAAGCTGGCGGAGCAGTTCCCCGACAAACAGGTTGTGTTTCTGGCGGTGGGATTTGAGACGACAGTCCCGGCGACGGCCCTGGCGATAAAGCAGGCCACAGAGAAGAACCTCGGCAATTTCTCGCTGCTGGTCAGTCATGTGCGCGTTCAACCGGCGATGGAACTGATTATGCAGGATCGAGACTGCATGGTGGAGGGGTTTCTGGCCGCCGGACACGTCTGCACTGTCACCGGATATGAACGTTACTTCAACTTCGTGGATCGCTTTCACGTTCCCGTTGTGATCACGGGATTTGAGCCG
>JAGQPW010000144.1 GCA_020426515.1 Planctomycetaceae bacterium
TACCGGCTGCGGGTGGAGTATCGCTTCCTCGGCGAGCAATGCCCCGGCGGACCGGGCTGGGCGTTCCGTAACAGCGGACTCATGCTGCATGGTGAATCTCCCAGCACCATGGGCGTCGATCAGGACTTCCCCGCCTCAATCGAAGTCCAGCTGCTCGGCGGCAATGGAGTCGACAAACGGACCACCGCCAACCTGTGTACACCGGGGACCAATGTAGTCATGGATGGCAAGCTGTTCACACCCCACTGCACGAGTTCGACCTCCAAGACCTACCACGGCGATGACTGGGTTACCTGCGAAGTCGAAGTGCATGGCGACAAGGTGATCAAGCACATCATGGAAGGCGAAGTCGTGCTGCAGTACGAACAGTCCCAACTCGATGACCGCGATGCCCATGCCAAGGAACTGATCGTCAAAAACGGCGGCCGCCTGCTTAAGGGAGGAACGATCTCCCTGCAATCCGAAAGCCACCCCTGCGAGTTCCGCAAGGTGGAAATCATGGTCCTGGACGAGTAGCCATTTGTAGCGAGCCGGGCTGCATCAGCACCCGGATATTGTGTGCCGCTGGTGAACCGGCCCATGTCAGATGGCGATGTGCAGCTGGGGCGTTCGAGTGGTGTTTGCCGGTGCAACCTGAGGCTATGAGCGTTCACTGGTTCACGAAGAACTTGCTTCGCGAACCGACAGGATTGGCATTTGATTTCCCGCGGACGCTTCAGCCACCCGCCGGAGCCTGATGGCTCCCGACGGTTGCGGAGCTAACCGGGGCCACACCCGACACAATCCATTCTGGCCCGTCTGATGCCCAGCCGAATTGCAACGATTGATATTCGGATTCGCACGATCCAGCAGCTGTTCAATTCTCTGGACGCGACTCCCTTCCCGGATACCGATCTTGATGCCGACGCGGAGGAGTTCATTTTAGGCTGGGCGATGGAGTTTCGGTCGGATGCACAACTCCGGATTCGCATCCACGTCGAGCAACTCTCGCAGGACGATCAATACGTACAGCATGTGGAAACCGCATTGCACGGATTCTTTACGTACCGGGCAGACGTGCTGAGGCGTCGGCTGCACCAGTTGCTGGGGCGAGGACGGGTTAGCATGACGATTGGACTCATCTGTCTTGCAACTTCGGTTGCAGGTGCCAATCTCATTGGCCAGCTCGGTGATACAACGCTCATTTTCATCTTGAGGGAAAGCCTGATCATCGGTGGCTGGGTCGCCATGTGGCGACCGCTGGAGATTCTGCTCTACGACTGGTGGCCATTGCGGCGGGAGCGAATTGTCTGCGAACGACTCGCACGTGCACCGGTTGAACTCGTTGTTGCATCAAAGCTGTAGAAGGCTTCGTGATCTCAGTTCTACCCACTTTGCGGCTGCCTGCCATCGGTCACCGCAGTAATGAAAACCGTTCCTCCGGAAACTTACGCTCAATGCCAGCTGGTCATGCCCGCAGGGTGGCCACACGGGGAAATGCACTCAGCCTTAGTCGCGATTGGCGGGTGGGACCGGCCCTGCGGGCACTGTGATTTGACCCGGCAAGCGACATGTGGGGAAGGAGTGGACTGGTGTGGAGACTTGTTGGCCAATGGACTTGTCGTGCGGGGTGAGATCAGTACTCTTGCAACTGAATCGGCTGCTTACTCGAAGGCGAAGGATTTGTCTCCATGAAGTATTTCTCCTTAATCCAGACTCTGCTCCTGCTGGTGGCTCCAGCTGAGATTGAGGCTCAGGAGGTCGGTCAGGGGGCGATGTGGGAGCAGGAGATTGAACTGCGGCGGGGCGAGTACCTGAAGTGGATTGTTGAGCACTTTGGGGAAATTGAGCCGACGATGAAGCCACTCGATGGGCGGGCATGGTCGCTCAATCAGACGCGGCTGTTTCTCAACATGGAGACCGACAAGGCGAGCCGGTACTTCGAGCAGGTGAAGTTGACGGCCGATGCGGACTTCATGGGCATTCGGCTGCTGAAGACGCTGCTCGATTTTGGTGATTCACCGCAGCTTTCGATGGCAGCGAAGGACCACTTGCGAGGAATCATTCGCGACTGGCCGATGGATCGCAAGTCGTCCATCAGCCGCAAAGCGACCTGGCCACCGACATTTACCGAGAATCATGATCTGATGCATTTGACGATCGGGCTGTTCTCCGAGCAGATGCGGGGCGAGCCGATAGATCCCTTACTTCGTGAGATGCGCAGGTCACTCGCCTGGCGTTTTGAACGGGGATTTTACGAGTGGGGATCACATCGTTATCAGATGCATTACTCCAACCCGCTGTTGGTGTTGGCGGCCTACGCTCCGGATGAGGATATTCGACGGGCAGCAGCCGATCTGTTCAACATCATGCTGGCGGAACGTGCGTTGATGAGTGTGGGGGGATATCTGGGTGGCCCTGGGATGCGTTCCTATGGTCGCAATCGCGGTTGCGATTACCTCGATAACAATCGGTACGACTCCTTTCTGCCCACCGTCTGGCTGGCGTTCGGAGTGGGGGAGCCAAGGTTCGATTTCACGACTTCTGAAGGGCTGGAACCGGCGGGGGATGGATATGGCAACACGCAGGACCCGCGACTAAATCAGGATGAAGCCATGTTTCTGGCGACAAGTGCATTGATGCCGCATCCCGTGCTGAAGGACTTGCTCGACGAGGTCGCCACGCGACCGGAGACGTTGTATACCGGTCGACGATCTTCTGCTGGGCATCCGTTTCAGAATGGGCCTCCAGAGAATCCGCGATCGCATCAGGTGTTGTGCTACTACAACACGCCGCATGTCTCGTTGGGTTCTCTTCGGTATCTGCCCACATCGGGGAAGATGAGTGTGTCCTTCAATTCGCGGCCTCGCTTCTTTAGCGTGATGTTTCCGGAACGGCCCGATCAAGTGCTGCGAACGGAACTGTCCAATGATGATCTCGCGGCTGGACCGCAGAGTTACCAGTACAAGGCTGATCGCATTGTCCAGCATCGAGACTGGCTGATTGCTGCTGGTGAGCTGTCCGCCAGTTACGGCCTGCAATCACGCAAAGTTGGTGACTGGGACCTGTTTCACGTGGGGCAGGGCTTGTGCGCCCATGTCGAACTGCCAGGCGGCTGGCACGTGTTTCAGGTGTCGGACATCGACAAGTTTCCGACGGCGGAGGCATTTGTTGCGGCTCTGACACTGCCAACAATACAGGGCGACCGAGTTCTGGGGAGATCCCTCAATGGTGATCAGATCAGCGTCGATTTGGCAACGATGGCCATCGATGTGAATGGCGTTCCGCTGAACCCACAGATTGAAATGCTGCACGACTCAGAGCTGATGACGTCCCGGTATGGAAGTGGCTCCATCACCATTCGGTGCCGTGGTCAGCAGGTCACGTTCGACAATAAAAGATTGCTCGCTCCCTCGGAGCAGTAGCTGATCTCGCGTGGTCTCGGTTGCCGCTATTGCCTCGTTCGGCACTGTTATTGCCTGTGCGACTTCAACGTACCCAGTAGAAGCTGCCCTTCGTTAATTCGGACTACTGCCAGATCCGCTCGCGGAAGACTGGTCGAGATCTGTTGCCGATGCGAACTCAGCTACCAGCATTCGGAATGGCGGGGTAAATCTTTCCGGGTTGTCGATGACCATCTGCTGAATGACAGCAACCGGATGAAACTCGACTCGCGCGATTTCGCCGGGATCGGGTTGGGGGGGCTCGTCGGTGGTGAGCCGGTAGAGCACGGTGTGTTCGTAGGCGGTCTCGGGGCTGGCGGGGAGTTTGCCGATGTACGTCAGTTCTCCGTGCAGGTTGAGTTCCTCGTTGAGTTCGCGATGAGCGGCTGTCTCGTAGGTCTCACCAGCATCGACGTGTCCCGAGGCGGACGACGTGTAGCACGAGGGGTACTGGTCTTTGGATGTGCTTCGCAGGTGAATCATCAGTTCGCCCCGCGTGTTGTACACCCAGATATGCACCGCCCGGTGCAGCAGATTGCGGGCGTGGACGTCGGAACGGGGAGCCTGGCCGATAACGTGATCGTGCTCGTCGCAGACGTCGAAAATTTCTTCGGGCATCGTCTTCTATCGTTACCGGGATTGGCGAGGTCATTCGACTCTACGCGAGATGACATGAACGTCTTGTTGTTGCCGGATGGTACGAGTTTGGCAACCTTGAGTTCTCCGGAGCTTCAGCCAACTCAGCGTGCGTAGGTTGCCTCGCGGCCGCGCACGTCGGCGTTCAATTGTCCGTCCTTCCACGCAATCTGTCCCAGGACCCAGGTGGTGACGGGAAGTCCGGTGAGGGTGCAGCCGTGCCAGGGGGACCAGCGGCTCTTGGTCAGTTGGTCTTCGTTCCGTACCGTGTGTTGCCGCTTCAGATCAACCAGCACGAGGTCGGCATCGTAGCCTTCGACGAGTTGGCCCTTGCGTTCGATGTGCCAGATGCGGGCTGGAGCAGCACACATCCACTGCACGACCTGCTCCAGTGTGCAGCGGCCCGCGTTGACGGCATCAAGCATCAGGGCGAGTGAGTTCTCCACCGCGGGGAGCCCCGAAGGAGACTTTGGATAAGGCTGCGATTTTTCTTCCAGTGTATGCGGAGCATGGTCGGTGGCGATGACCTCAATCACTCCGTCCCGCAGTCCCTGCCACAGGGCTTCGTTGTCGGCTGCGGTCTTGATGGAGGGGTTCATCTGCACCTGCGAGCCGAGCCGAGCGTAGTCCTCCACGTTGAACAGCAAGTGATGCGGGCAGGCTTCGGCAGTGACCCATGCAGGTCGCTGCCGGAGAAACTCCACTTCTTCGGCAGTGGAGACATGCAGAACATGGAAGGGATGTTTCGTGCGGGTGGCCAGATCGACCGAGCGCTTTGTCGCAATGATGGCTGCGGCATGATCGCGGATGCGTGAATGGTCGGTGATGTCGGTCGTCCCGGCGAGACGCTGCTGATTGGCCCGCACCGTCGTCTCATCTTCACAGTGAGCGCAAATGGGAAGGGTGGTTTCCGCGAAGATCTGCTCCAGGACTTCCTGCTCATCCACGAGCATATTGCCGGTGCTGGACCCGATGAAGATTTTGATGCCCGGTGTGCGGGTTGCCGCTTTGAGAACATTGAGATTGTCGACCGTGGCCCCAATGTAGAAGCCGTAGTTGACGACGCACTTCTCCGAAGCGCTCTGCAACTTGTTGTCGAGGGCTTCCAGCGTGGTCGTGGTCGGTTTGGTGTTGGGCATCTCCAGGAAGGTTGTGATGCCTCCCTTCGCACAAGCCATGCTGCCGGTGCGGAGATCTTCCTTGTGTTCCAGTCCGGGATCACGGAAGTGGACCTGATCGTCAATGCAGCCGGGCAGCAGATGCAGTCCGCTGGCATCGACCTGCTCATCAACACGTGCTGTTGACGGGGGATCAATGCCGACGATGCGGTCTCCTTCAATGAGCACATTCACTGCCTGAATCCCGCTCGGCAGGACACAGTGGGCACCAGCAATCAACGTCCGTTTTGCAGCCATAAAAGCAACCTGTTTCCAATTGGGGGACTCTCCCTCTCCCCCACAATCGAGTCCAATGTCTAAGGTGGGGCAAATGTGGGGGAGAGGGACGGGGTGAGAGGAGGGCCAAGTCGTTTGCTTTGCCCCCTCACCCTAACCCTCTCCCCCGCTGGATGCCTTGATTCACAAATATCCCCCCTCTCGCGGGGGAGAGGGGACTGCGGTCTGGCACTTGCCGCCCGCGAACGAGTTCGGCAGGGCTGCTACAGAATCGTGAGCGAGGCGCAGAAAAGCAACCGGGGTGAGCACGATCTTTCGATCAGCTCACCCCGGTTGTCCAGACCGTTACGTCAGTTCCGTGAAAGTCAAACTGTTATGGATTGTTGACTGCTCCGGATTCTCCTGGCCGAATGGCACCCCAGCCGAACGGGAGTTCGCCGAAGAGGTTGCCATTGAAGACACCGTTGGCTTCAAACGTAGCATCGACGAGATTTGGACTTCCAACGATAGCTGGATTGTCGAGGGCGAAGATCTGATTGATGTTCAACAGTCCAAATCCAGTCAGAGTGTTGGTTCCACCGTTCACGCGGAAGGTGCTGTCACCCATCCCGGAGTACAGGAAGACTGCTCCACCGCCTGGGCCGCCTGGAGGCAAGGCAACATTCGAGGAGTAGTTTGAGGCCAGACGCTGGGCATTGCGGTCGCGAGTCGCCGAAGTGAACGGACCATCTCCCGCTGCCGCAGGGTTGGATCGGAGCCGCGACTTGAAGGTGCCTTCAGCGTTCGTGTACTCAGCACCGGCATTGTTCGCATCGATTGAAGCGAATTCGTTGTCGGTGAAGATCAGGTCCAGGCGAGCCAACGGGTCCGACTCGAAGTTCGTGAGATTGAAGGTCGCCGCCGTCCACGTTCCCGTCGACGCGAAGCCCGCTTGGGTGTCAGATGTTGACGTGAAGGAATCGAAGTAGACGCTGTCTCCGTTGTTGCCAGCGAAGTAGTTATTGGTAACGGAAGCTGAGATCCCGCCGAACAGGTTCGCTGCCGCATTCAGGTAACCGTCACCATTTAGGTCTTCACCGCCGTCCAGAATACCATTCCCGTTGACATCTTCTGCGTTGTTCCCGTTCGTGGCAAAACCTCCGGCGAATGTTGATCCATAGCCACCATCGGTCGTGCCGACTCGAACCACGAGGCCACCAGCCGGGAATCCGGAGCTGAGTGAATTCCCGACAACCGTGTTGTCGTGGATATCCAGTCGGAGGTAGTACGCATCATTGAAGTCACTGTTGGTCGACGTTGGAGTGACCAGGGCGTTGCCAGACTGGGACTGGGCTCGATTGTTCGTGCCCACAACATAGATCCCTTCCAGATCGTTGCCACGGACTTCGTTGCCGATGAGACTGACGTCGCCAGAGATGGAGTTCGTCGTGAGTGTTGTTGTTGGCAGGTTTGGATCGCCGTTATCAGAATCCGTCGTGTCGGCGTCACCTGGTCGAATCATCACGTCAATGCCGCGACCAGCATTAAAGCGGATGAGGTTGTTCTCCGCATACAGGGTGGCATCAGCAAATTCGGCCAGCCATTGAATACCATCCGTGTTGTTGTTTTCGATCAGGTTGCTGACCACAAAAATGTCCTGGTCATGGATGGACGTGATCGAATTCTCGATGTTGATCGCGGCGTGGGTGATGGTGGCGGGAGAAGTTGGTCCGTTGCCGGTAATCCAGTTGTTGCCGATGGTCATCCGCCCGGTGCCGGTGACCTGAATTCCGTCAGCACCATTGCCCGAGATAATGTTGGACAAGGCTTCGTCGTAGATACCGAGTGCGTTGACGGTCGGGGAACCAATCAGCAGACGTTCCGTGGTTGCCAGATCGCCGAACTGGGTATTGATCGCAATCCCGTCGTTGGCGTTATCCATGATGTTGTTCGATTGCCACGTACCACGAATTGACCGTGAGGCGGCGAAGTTGACGACGGATTCGGTCACATTGATCCCGTTTGCCGCACTATTCACAACAGCGCCACTCAGGAAACCGTTGCGGGCGATGTCGTTCGCGATGATGTCGACATCGAGGTCCGCATCACCACGCATCAGGACCTCGATACCGTCACCCAGGTTGTCGGTGATGATGTTCTGCTGGATCAGCATTGTGTCTGGCAGGCCATTGGCCAGGGCCGTCTGATCAGACCCGCTGACATCGATGAAGATACCATTCGAGAAGCGGTCGGTTTCCCCGACGGTCGGGTTCACACCGTTTTGAGTAATCGTATTGCGGGCAATGAGCAGATTGTTGTACTGGCCATCAGCCGTGCGGATGATGTGAACACCGTGAAGAGAGTTCACTCCGTTGATTGTTTGAATTCCCGCACCGTTCACCAAGGCCTGGCTCATGCCGTTCTGGCTGATCGTGTTGCCTTCACCCGGTGTGAGTCCACCGATTTCGAAGTCGTTGATCTGGCCGCCGGTGGCTTCCAGGCGAATGCCGTCCCCATCGTTGAGCGTAATGGTGCTGCTCTCGATGAAGCCGGTGAGTGTCCCACCGCGATTGAGCAGCGAGACACCTTCCCCGAAGAAGTCGGCGAGGGCTCCATCGGTTGCTCCGGACAGGTTATGTCCAGCGATTTCGACGTTGTTCTCGGTGCCATCGAGGAAGATCAGACCGATATTCGCATCGACGTTGTTCTGGAAGGTGTTGGCGTTGGCGAAGCCAGGTGCAGAAGCCAGCAGGTCCATATCCAACCCGCCCGGCCGTGGCAGAACGACACCTGGAGTCTGGGAGATCGTGCCGCCAATACCGCGTCCAGCTGTGGCTGATCCGATGAACTCGTTCCGTTTCAGGGACAGCGTAGTGAACACGTCGACGGTGTTGAACAGAATCCCTTCCACTCCGGCCGTTGTGCGATTGAACTGATTGTCGCCGACAACTCCCAGAGTCGTCAGAGCAGTCCTGTTGCTGAGTCCAGCCCCTGTGCCGCCCACGAACACGCCAGCACGGGCGTTGTTGTTGAAGGCGTTCCACTGCATGTCAGGGACGTTGGCCGTGTCATTATCAACGGTGAACACGCCACCCTGGTTGTTGACGATGCTGAGGCCGTCGCTGGCGTTGTCGCTGGCGTAGTTATTGTAGATGCCGTCCAGCAGAATTGTTCCGCCGTTGAGCTGGATGCCGATTCCGTCACCCAGGTTGTTCGACATACGGTTGGAATTGGCGCCCGAGGTGGCCACGGTTCCGGGAGTGACCAGCTGGCCAATCCCGCCATCATACAGGGCATTCGAGTTGTCTCCCCCGATGATCGTGCTCCCCGTATCGACCATGATTTCCAGTCCGTTACCCAGACCGGCTCCGATTTCCGAAGGGAGTGGGGCACCAAAGCCAGGGGGGGTGACCCCGTTACCGACAAAGGTGTTGTTCAGGATGGTGGCCTGCCAGGTCAAATTGCCGCCGTTCAGCGCGGCGAGTTCGAGACCGTCGTCTCCGTTCCCGGAGAAGGTCGTCGCATCGACGACCTGACCGAACTGGTTTCCACTGATCTGATCGATCGTCAGGGTGGCACCGTTGTCGGCGACAATCCGCATCCCGTCCAGACCGTTGAGTTTGGTCAGGTTTCCACTGACGCCAGCCACAGAGGGATCGGCAGCCAGCAGTGAACCACTGGCATCGTAGGAAATGTCACGCAGGTTGAGCGTGGCCCCGGCTCCGTCGGCGACAATGACAATCCCGTCGTCGAGGTTGCCGATGGTGGTGTTGTTCTGAACGGCGGCATTGACGGTTGATGTGGCGGACACGGTCATTCGCAGACCTGTGCCGTTGCCATCTTCCGTTACGCCATCGCGAGCACCGAGGATGTTGTCGACAACCTGGACATTCGCAGTACTATCGCCGTTGAAGGTCAGGTCAGCACCGAACATGCTGAACCCATTCATCCGGTTTCCGGAAACCTGCAGGTCGATGTGCCCCGTGGAGTGCGTGATCACAATTCCACCAGGGTCGACCGGATTGGCAACACCAGTCCCGCCAACAAGGTTGTTGTTGACGATCCCGATGTTGTCGAGGTCCGGACAGGCAAGGACCTGAGTGGTGTCGGTGGTGATGACGACGCCGTCGACCACATTGGTAAAGGCGTTGTCGGTGATGGAGAATCCATCAATTGCCGTTCCGGAGATTCCCACTCCCGTGCTGCTGCCATCAATTTGCAGACCGGAGACGCGGTTGCCATTGGCCAGAGTAATGACCGGGTCCAGCGTAGAGAGTGAATTCGTCAGCAGGGCGCGAGTTCGCTCGGCTCCGGGGTCGAAGGCACCGCCAACAGGGATCGTTTGACCGGGCAGGGCGAATTCCCCTTCGGTCGCAAAGAACGTGAGTGCTCCCGAGCCATCACCATACAGTTGCTGGCCATCGGTCAACGCGATCGGTGTGCCCACATTGGCGGCGGAGCCTGTTGTCAACTGACGAACCAGAATCACGCCGTAGTCATCACGATCTGTGGACGCCAGGGCCATGTAGTCGGCCGTGGTCATGAATGTCCCATCACCCGATGCGGTGGCATTGGGATTGATGATGGCCATCTGCAGGGCTTCGCCCGTAGTGCAGTTGGTGTATGGCGTGAACGCCGTGCTGGAGGTCTGACTGACCGGAATGCGGTACTGACGCAGAACGCTGGCCGTCATGCTGCTGGCGACCGAATTCCGACGAAACCAGCGCGAGGCCTTTCCATCGGGAATGGTCAGTTCCATATTCATGGAATAGTTGGCCCCGAAGATCGGATCGGTGGTGAGGTACCCGTTGACCCAGAAGTCTTCTGTCACCTGGGCCTGAGTCCGCAGTGAGAAGCCAGCTCCATCGGGGGCATCGCCCTGAGCATTGAGGTAGTACGCTCCGGCGCCCACTTCGACTCCATAGCGAGCCAGAAAGGGCATTGGAACGGAATATTCGAAATCGTACCGCTGGTACGCATGCTCCAGCGTGGTTGTGGAGTTGTACCCCAGATAGGTCCCCTGCAGGATCGGGTTGTTGACGCTACCAACCTGGCTGACGACGGCATCCTCGGCCCCGATGGGCAGGGCAAAGTTGATGCGTGTGCTGCCATAGCGACCAATGGACTCGAAGCTGCCGCCCAAGGCCTGGTAATGCCCGACATGCGCGTTGTCGATGTCCCACCAGAAGGAGGCCCCATAGACCCGATCTTCCCTGGGGACATAGAAGCGGTGGCCGACGCCGACGCTACCTCCGGCTCCACTGGAGTCGCTGAGGAACAGCCGGGGGTTGACCCACCAGAACGAGCTGTCGGAACCGATCCCGAATGGCACGAACGCGTTTAACGTCGTGTAGCTGTCGGGCACCCCTGCGAGGTCAAAGTCGGTTCGACCGACTCGCCAGAGAATCTGGTCCAATGCAGCAGTGCTCGCGAAGCCGACGCTGTCGTCGAAGTAGCCCCGCGTCCCGCCATCGTAGATGACGTTGGGATCGACCGGGCCGCCGGGTGCTCCGGAGGGCGGATAGTACTGGACATCCGCGATGCTCCCCGAGGGATCCTGCCCCACGACAGCGGCACCTTCTTCCTCGTCATCCACTTGGGTGACGAGCGACTGCCCATGGAATCGCCCCCCCGAGGCCGGATACTGGCCTGAGGGCTGTTGACTCCAGACTGGGCCAGTCGAGAAAGCACACGCCGTGAGTGCTGCCAGCCAGTTCTTCCATGTTTTCTTCATCGATTACTCCAGCGTCCTGCTGAATCATCTACTGCGGTCTGGACCAGACCGCCTCAAATGACACATTGCGTCATCTTGGCAATCTGCGAAATTCGAACCATGGAGTCCGAACGTAACGGTTCTGCCGGTAAGGGCAGTTACTCTGAAGGATCGACCGACCTGACAAGCAGAATTGAGGAGAAATGACGACGGGGTAAGATTTGACGGTTAATCCTGAAACGACGGTTTTGCGGGGTGTTTCCGTAACCTTTTTTCCTTTTGGAGGTTACAGGGTCGTCCGCGACTTGAGCAAAATCGGGCGGAATTGTGGAATAACACACGAGGCTCCAGCCTCTGTTCCAATGAAAGCGGGCAGTTGTTGCCCATCGGAACTCCAGGGACCCCCAAGGGTCCCGACGTAACTATTGTGGGGGAAACCTGATATGAAGAAGTTCGCCGGTCTGTTCACCGCTCTGTGCCTGTGCGTTTACACCGTTGGCTGTGCTCCTGAAGCTCCAGCTCCTGCCCCAGCACCTGCTGCTGGCGAAGAGCATGGCGATCACGATCACGGCGGAAGCGGTGAAGCCGCTCCTGCTGAAGCCGCCGCCGCACCAGCTGAAGCTGCCCCTGCCGAAGCCGCACCAGCTGAAGCCGCACCAGCCGAAGCTGCTCCTGCCGAAGCCGCACCAGCTGCTGAGTAATCAGGCCTGCTGGTCTCTGACCAGCCACCTGAAGACATTGAGAGGTTGCTCCAGACGATTTTGGGGCAGCCTCTTTTGCTGCGCCGGGGGTGATTTTCGCCAATTGAAGTACGCAAGTGGCTCTGGCAGAACCTTCAGGAGCGAGCCGGGCTATGGTCGTGATGGCAGCCGGTCGATGAAGACGTGTCCTCAGTTGTCCTGATGTGCGCTGCGAGACTGCAATCGGAACTGAGTGGATCGACGCGCGGCGTCCGGGGGCAGGTCATGATCGCCCCTGAGAGTGGACAGTTTACCGCCTTCGTGGCGAGCCTGGTTCTATTGATCGTCCAGGAACGAATCAATCAGCACAGCGTCGGCTGAGAGCGTCACGACCGCGTTCTGCCGCTCGGCTGGAACCACCAGCGTATTGCCCGCACGAATTGTGCAGCGGTCGTCAGTCGTCCGCACGTCGGCGGTTCCGCGGAGACAAACCAGTGCATGCATTCGATTGTCGTCGTCTACTGTCCAGGTTTGCTCGCCCGATCGTCGGTGGACCGTGAAGTGCGGCGTCTGTACGAGTCGTTCATGCTGGCCCGATGAGTCCAGAAGCTGCGGAGTCACCTTGCCCACGGGACCGAAGTCGAAGTTTGTTGCTTCGAGGGCGAGGTCGAGATGCAGTT
>JAGQPW010000145.1 GCA_020426515.1 Planctomycetaceae bacterium
TTCCACTGGTGCTGGTGCTGGTCCAGGCAAAGATCGATTTCGACCGGGATATGTCCCCGCTGCTGTCCGACTTCGATTGACGTGGTGCGGGGATTCAGGCTGAACCGAAGGCAGCAGTGTTTGACTTCCGAATATTCTCAGCAACCGGAATTCCCGAGTCGTGCTGACGCAGGACAAACGCGATCAGCTCCTCTGAACACCTCTTCCGTTTCATTGATCCTGATCCCTTTCTGCAAACACGCAAGTTACTCCAAAACTCACATTCCGCATGGATCAAGAAACGGGGGGCAGATCACCTGGGAAGAGGGGCAGCATTGAGTTTGTTGAGGTATGGACGAACAGCCAATGTGGGCGTGCAGAACAAACACCAGCTGATGGCTCGACGGAGCGAATTGTATCTGCGGAAAGTCCCGTTCTGATGGCCACACTCTATACAGTCGATCTGGGCGCTGGTTGCCGTCTTAATTGTGGGGGACTCGAAGGTGTACCTCTTCGGCGTTCCTGTGAAGCCAGGGACGCAGGACCCCTGTCAGTCGTGGCATGATGGCCCAAGTCAGGGAGGCGACGACGAGGATGGTCACGACTGCCGTCACGGCGACTGGATGCAACATATAAAGGCGTGTCGAAAGTAGCCACGACCAGAACAACACCGCAGGAAAGACGCCCAGCCATGTGACGATTGCCATTTTCCATCGCGGCGGTGTACCGCCGCCGCTACGAAAGAACGATTCAAAACCGTGCAGTGGACGAATCACCGCGTCCCCCTCGATCAGGTCATCAGTTTCCTTCTGATACTGATGGTACATCTCCGATGTATAGAATTGGCGGCTGTGTTCCCTGCTCAGGAATGAACGATGGAGCAAAAACTCTCGACCGCCAGTGTTCGTTGTCGAGCGAAACAGATGGACTCCGATTGCGCCGTGTTCACCTAGCGAGCGTTGTGCAAATCGCTCCAGAGCGCTTTCGAGCTCTGCTTCTTTGCCGACTTTCGCTTTCAGCTTGATGGCCCAGTGGACGGTGGCGTGTTCCTGCGGTGGTGAAACTGAAGTGATGGCCATATCTGTTTTCGATCCTGAATGTGATGATTGAATTTGACGATCTGTCGGTAATGAGTGATGGTCACTGGCCGCGCTGACGGCTGATTGGATCTGGTTCAAATTGTTAGCTGCTGCTCAAGGCGGGATAGTCTGTATAGCCCTTCGGGCCGGGAACGTAGAACGTCGCCGGATCAGCTTCGTTGAGCGGTGCGTCGACTCGCATGCGCTCCGGAAGGTCTGGATTGGCGATGAACTTCTGGCCGAACACAATTGCGTCGGCCTCACCGCTACGGATAGCCGCTGCGGCAGAAGACTTGTCGTATCCGCCATTCGCAAACAGTGCCCCACGGTAGACATTGCGAATGTGCGGGGTGACGCGGGGAGCATCGCCATTGAACAAACGCCCCGGCTGGATCGCCTCGGCGACATGCAGGTAGGCCAGGTCAAACTGATTGAGCATTGAGCCAACGCAGGAGTACAGAGCCACGGCATTGCTGTCGCTCATGCCGTTTCCATTCATCGTTGGGCTCAGTCGCACACCGACACGTTCGGCAGACCAGGCTGCTGTAACCGCCTCAATAACCTCCCGCAAGAACCGACTGCGATTTTCGATGGAACCGCCATATTGATCGCTCCGTCGGTTTGCCGAATCCCGCAGAAACTGGTCGATCAGGTAGCCGTTGGCGCCATGAATCTCGACACCGTCGAATCCTGCATCGCGTGCCCGATGGGTGGCACTTGCGTAGTCGTGTACGATGTTAGCGATCTCAGGAATGCTGAGTTCGTGCGGGACAACATAGGGTTTCTTGCCCGTCGGTGTATGTGCCTCGCCATCCGCCGCAATTGGACTGGGGCCAACTGGAAGTGCTCCCGCTTGAAAATCGGGATGCGAAACTCGTCCCATGTGCCAGAGTTGCAAGTAGATTCGCCCACCTGCTTCGTGAACAGCATCGGTGACATTCTTCCAGCCCGCCACATGAGCGTCTGTGTAAATGCCAGGTGCACCATGCCAGCCATAGCCCCACTCGCTGATGGCCGTCGCTTCGGAGATGATCAGAGCAGCACTGCTTCGCTGCCGATAATATTCTTCCATCAATGCATTCGGGACCCGGTCTGTCGAACGCGCACGTGTCAACGGGGCCATCACGATTCTGTGCGGAAGTTCAATCGCACCAATGCGGAGCGGCCGAAAAAGCATCTCAATGTCGTCTCTTGCCATCATGTCGACTCCTCAGAAGGCTGATGTTCGATTGATGCGTCTCGGCGATGACTTCGCCGAAGGCCGCGGATACACGAGGATTATCGGTACTTTTGTCGTATTTGTGAAATACATAATTGTTGAACCAGTGATCGGTTAGACGTATAACTGGCGAATGGAACTTCGACACCTTCGATACTTCGTGGCCGTGGCGTCCGAGCTAAATTTTTCCAGAGCGGCTGAGAAGTCGCTGGTTGCCCAGCCCGCACTGAGTACTCAAATTGCTGATCTTGAGCGGGAGATCGGCACTTTACTGCTGTTTCGTAACAAGCGCATCGTGCGTTTGACGGCGGCTGGGGCCGTATTTCTCAAAGAAGCCGAGGCTATTCTGGAGGCTGCCGATGCGGCGAAGGTGAAAGCACTTCGTGCATCGCGAGGTGAAGTCGGTGAGTTGTCGATCGGCTTTTTTGCGGCTCCGACGATGCTGTTCCTTCCCGATCTAATTCGGCGTTTTCGAGCGCAGTATCCCGACGTCACCATACGGATGTTCGAGATGACGCCTGACAAACAGCTCGCTGCGATTGAGGCCGGGGAAATCAGCATTGCATTGACCCGACCATTGCCGCCGGGCCACCCGGACCTCATCACAAAGACGTTGTTTCGAGAACGGCTGTTTGCCGTCTTGCCAGAAACGCATCCACTCGCATCGCGTCGGCGTGTCCGGCTTACCGATCTCGCCAGCGAACGATTTGTGCTGCTGGACCGCCCTGTGGCAAGCACCCTTTATGACCACATTATCGCGGCGTGTTCGTCAGCCGGGTTTTCGCCACTGATTGCCAGCAGTCCTGACCTGATGGCAACCGTCCTGACACTGGTGGCTGCCGAACAGGGCATCAGCATCGTCCCCGAGGGCGTTCAGAATCTTCGTAGTCGGCAGGTGGCCTTCCTGCCTGTTTCACCTGCGATCGATCCAATTCCACTGATCGCCTGTTGGCGCATCAACCACGCATGTCCGCCGCGGGACGCGTTTCTGCAACTCGTTGAGGATCGCCTGGAGGCCATTCAACGGGAGTTCGTGGTTCAGTTGCCGAAGCTCGCAGCAGCAAAGAAGAATGCGCGGTCTTGACCGGCCGAAGAATAGCGTTGTGGCACCGCCCATAATGTGTCACTGATCGTCACCACACGTGGTCCATGCGATCGGTATGTTCTCGTGTGGCTGTGTGTTTCGACCCGGGAAGTCGTCGTGTCCACGTCGACCGAACACCCCAATTCAGCCTGGGTGACTGAGCAGGCAGAGCGATTCCTTGCCGAGACGTCAGGCCGCGAACGCTCCCCTGCCATCGTCATGCATGATTCGGATACCAAGTTCACCAAGAAGTTCACTGAGAAGCTGGCTCAGCAAGATGTGCGAACGAATCCGTTGCCAAAGGCGAGCCCGAACTTGAATGGTCGTTGCGAACAGTTCATCGAAACGATCCGGTTGGAGTGCTTGAACAAGTTCGCTGTGTTTGGCGAGCGGCACCTCAGCCATCTCGTGAGCAAGTTTGTGGATTTCTACAACCACCATCGCAGTCACATGGAGCGCGATCATCTGCCGCCGGTGCGAGAAACGCCTGATTGCGATCATGCTGTGTTGACTGGTTGCGCAGACCTGACGATTGGCAGGCCAATTTGTCAACGTATTGGTCAGCGAGACGGTAGCTGCACAGTTTCAATTCCAGTTTCCCGCGAGGAAGGCCATGTTGCGCGACGAGTTGAGCAGAAAACACTTGTTGGACAGAAGGGGCATCACCATATCATGGAGTTCAGTTGGCCATCACTGCCGAACGACGATGAACCATGGCGTAGACACAGGGGACAAGAACGAGCGTCAGTACGGTGGAAACGACCATGCCCCCCAGCAGGGCCCGGGCGAGGGGAATCATCGCTTCATTTCCGGGAGCCAGCTGGAACGAGAGCGGCAGCATCGACGCTACGAGTGTCAGAGAAGTCATCAGAATCGGACGCAAGCGAATTTGCGCTGCGGCGAGGGCTGCATCGTGTGGAGATTGTCCGGCTGCACGGCGCTGATTGGCGAACTCGACCAGCAGGATGGAGTTATTGACCACGACGCCGATCATCATCAGCGTTCCCATGAGCGACTGAATGTTGACATAAGTGTTGGTCAGATACAGCACCACCAGCACTCCACCCAATCCGAGCGGGACGGCGAGCATGATGATCAATGGATCAACAAACGAACGAAACTGAGCCATCAATACCAGGTACACCAAGACGCCTGCGACCAGCAGTCCCGCACCAAGCAGCCGCATGCCCGACTGCATTGTCTGTACTGGTCCGCGGATGCCGACAGTCACGCCATTGTCGAATTCCATATCGCCCAGCGCCCGCTCGATGTCCGCGGCGACTGACCCGATGTCTCGACCGGAAACGTTGACGTGCACATCGTTCACACGGGAGATATTGTAGTGTGCAATCTCGGCCGGAATGGTGACGCGTTTGACGGTCGCGATATTGGACAGTGGGATCGTGACCTTTCCTTCCGGGGTGTCCAGCGAGAGCGGGATATTGCGAATTTCATCGAGTGAACGAAACTCGTTGGACTCGTACTGCACTCCCATGAAGAAGTCCGTGCCCGATTTGGGATCGATCCAGATCGTGGGAGAGTACCCAACGCTCGATCCCAAAGCTGTGAGTGCCGCCTTGGCCACATCCTCCTGATTCAGCCCCAGATATTTGGCCCGAGTCCGGTCCACCTGGACATCGAACTGCGGGTAGTCCAGTGACTGGGCAATCTGCACATCGGCAGTACCAGGGATCTCGCGTACAGCATCGACGATGCGTTCGGCAGACTTGCGGCACTGCTCCAGCGAACCAGCCGAGACCTGGACACTGATGGGAGTGGGGACTCCTTCGTTCAGGGCCATGTTGACAATCCCTCCGGAGACAAACAGAAACTGCTCGAGCGGATAGTCCGCGGCAAGTTTCTTGCGCAGGCGGCTGATGTAGGTTTGTGTTGCGGTATGGCGACCGGTCTGCTTCAGGTTGACGATCACGTAGGCAGTGTCAGGACCAGAGTTCGAACTGAGCACCGTCGAGAAGCCAGCCCCCTTTCCAACCGGCAAGCCGATGTTGGCAATCAGCGTTTCAATGACATCCGGTGGGATCACTTCCTTGATGGTGTCTTCAATTTGGGCCACGAGTTTTTCTGTCTCGCCCAAATCGGTTCCGGGCAGTGTCTTGATTCGCAGTTCGAATGTCCCTGCATCCACATCGGGGAACAACTCGGTTCCCAGTGCCGGCCACAAAGTGAACGAGGTTCCGATTCCAGCCACAATGACCAAGGTTGTCAGAGCAGGCACCTTGAGCGCAGTGGCCAGCATGTGTCCGTACAATCCACGAGGGGCCGCATCATTGACTGCCACGGACTCAGCCGACGGGTTGGACAAGCTTCCACTTGCAGGGCGAAGGCAATAGGCACAGAACGCAGGCACAAGTGTCAGTGCCAGGATGCAGGAAGCACCAATCGTCAGCGTGGCTGCCAAGGACAAGGGTGTGAACAGGTATTTGATCATGCCACTCAAGAAGACGGCGGGCAGGAACACGGCCAGCGTGGTGACTGTTCCGGCAATGACCGCTCCGCTCACTTCATGGGTTCCATCGCCAGCAGCATCGAGCGCGGACTTTCCCATGCGCTGATGTCGAATGACGTTCTCGACAACCACAATGGCCGCATCAACCACGGTGCCAATCGCCAGTGCAATTCCTCCCAGCGTCATTACGTTGATGGTCTGGCCAGTAAATGCGAATCCGAGGGCACCGATGAGAATGGACAACACGATGGACGCCACGATGATTACCGTGGGCAGGAAGCTGCGCAGGAACAGCAACACCACAATCGCCACCAGCAAGCCCCCCAGCCCCACCTGACTGTATAGATTGGACATCGCATTGCGGATGTAGTGCGACTGGTCGGAAACGAGGGTGACCTCAGTCGCCTCGGGGATGTCTCCCCGGCTTTTCATGCGGGGGATTTCGGCGGCGATGCCTTCATAGATGCGATCGACGACAGCAATCGTGTTCTCGCCCGGCTCGCGCAACAGCGGGCAATACACACTGCGTTTGCCATTCACACGCACGATGTTGTATTGCAGGGCCGCATCATCGACGACGCGGCCGACGTCACGAATGAAGATGGGACGGCCGTCACGCACGGCAATGGGGACAGCGGCAATGTCCTCGGCGGTCGGCAAGGTGTTTTTGGGGTGCACCTGATAGTCCGTCCCTCCCATTCTCGCAGTTCCGGCAGCGAGAACCAGATTGGCACTCTGCATTGCATCAACAACATCGGTGGGGCTGAGGTGGTGGGCCTGCAACTTGGCGGGATCGACGTAGACCATCATCTGTCGGAACTTGCCGCCAAAGGGATGGGGGATCTGAACCCCCTTGAGTCCCCCCATCTTGTTGCGGACAGCGTAGTAGCCGATGGTATACAGCTCCGATTCGCTCAGGCCCTCACCCGAAATGGCGGCCAGTACAACCGGCAGGTTCGATGGTTCGCTGCGCAGCGTGAATGGCCACTCAATTCCAGGTGGCAGGTGGAACATGTCGCTCGCTTCGAGGTTGACGATGTCGTTCATGGCCGAACTCGCATCGGCCCCCGGCTGAAAGAACACCTTGATCACCGCTGCGCCGGGAATGGAGCGGGACTCCTGATGTTCAATCTTGCCAGCCAATGTCAGGGCTCGTTCGACGCGGGCTGTGACCGACTTCTCCATGTCGAGAGTGGGCAGACCGGGATACGAAAAGAAGCTGACGACGACGGGTTGTTTGAAGTCGGGCAGAATGTCGATGGTCAGCCCCGGAATGACTGCCGCTCCAAGCAGGCACAACGCGACAGCTGCCGCCAGCACGGCAAACGGATTCTTCAGCGAGAACTTGACCACTCCCATCACACCATCCCATTGAGAATATTGCCCTTCGCGGCGAGTTATCTGCGAGGCCGACAGGCCCCGTGTCAGTTGGTCAGGACGGTGACAGACTGACCATCTGAGAATCGTTGAATATGAGCGTCCACCACACGTTCTCCTGATTTCAGACCGCTGACAATTTCCAGGGTCTCTCCGTCATCGCTGCCCGTCGTCACGGGGACGATGTTTACGGTGGAATCGTCGTTCACGCGATACACATAGGCCGCTCCGTTTTCCGAGTGGCGAATGGCTCGGGCCGGGAGCGATTGAACTGTTGTGGCACTGCCGAGTTGAATTGTTGCCTGACCAAACATCCCCGGAAGGAGTTTACGCTCGGGATTTTCAATCACAGCCTCAACCAGCATGGTTCGTGTTTGAGGATCGAGCCGACTGGAGAAGCGGGTGACCTTGGCCAGCAGGGGGGCTTCAGCCGGGAAGGAGGGGAGCGACAATGTGATGGCATTGTCTCGATCAATGTAGGGGGCATCACCTTCGGGAACCGGAATATGCACCCGGACCTTGTCGATCTGACTCACGACAAATAGCGGGCGATCCTGGTGCGATATGTTGACCAAGTCACCTTGCTCAACCGATCGCTCGGTGACGACGCCCGCAAATGGTGCCCGTACCGAACCAAACTCAATCTGTACCTGCAACTCTTCTAATTGACGCTGAGCCACCAGTGTTTCGGCCTGCGCAACCCGTTGCGATGCCTGGGCGGAGGCGACCTGGGCTTTCGCCACCTCGACGGTCGCAGCGGCAGAAGCGATCGCGGAGGCGGCTGCCTCACGACCGGCCAGAGCCGCATCGCGACGCTTGGTCACTTCATCAAGGACACGGCTTTCCAGCGACCGACGTTCCACAAGGTCACGTGTTCGCTGGAATTCAGCTTCCGTTGCGGCAAGCGTGGATTCCACCTGAATTGACTCCGCGCGGGCCTGAGCCAGCGCTGCTTCACGGGCCTGCACATGGGCGGTCGCCAGTTGCACTTCCGATCCTGCCCGGTCTTCTTCAGCCAGCAGTCGCTGAACTTGAGCCTGAAGTGTGCCTTGCTGTTTAGCCTCCGCAGGGAGATTGAGTATGGCCAGAATGTCCCCCTGTGCGACGACGTCACCAATGTCTACTTGAACGTCAATCACGTATCCGGAGATCCGGGCCTCTACCCTGGCTTCGTAGAAGGCCGATATGGTGGCCGGCTGCAGCGTGGTTCGACGAATTGCCTGCTCGGCCACCGCGACAGTCTTGACCGGTACGGCCTGCTTCACCGCAGCCCCGTCCTGCGCCGCTGGCGGCTGCGAACAGCCCGGCAGAGTTGAAACGGTCCACAGCAGCAAAAGTGAACGCAGCGACCATTCCAAAATGCGTCTCATGGGTGACAACACGAATACAGGGGGGGGGGCAGGTTAGGCAAGGCTTGAGGGTACGAGGCGGACCGAGACAGGAAAAGGATTCGCCGCCGCAACGGAATCGGATTTCAAGTGATCAGAAGCAATGTGAGTCGAATTCGACGGAACCAGAGGAGGCGTTGTAATCGATTCAGTGCGTACAGGCGGACCGCAACTGGTTGCCAATTCCGATGAGACCTCACTGTCGGTCGATGCCGCAGATGTCGCATCCCGATGAAAACCGGTAGAGACCGGACATTCCGGCAGCGCAGCAGGTCCAGGGAGGGATTTTATGCGGCGGGGTGTATTTAAGCTGGGGATGCTGTGCGGATTGGCCTGTTGCGCCGGTTGCGCTGGTGCCCGAAATTGGGGGCTTTCCAGTCGGTCGGCATCGTCAGATCGACTGGACCCAGCAACCCGTCCGGCGGTCGCTCAGGTGCTGGCCAGCGAAGCCGAAGCTCCTGTCCTCGCGCGGGAATCACAACATTTGGAAGTTCCCGAATGCAGCTCGAGTGCTCGCCCGCCAAGTCCTCGCCGTGCAGGCGACCAGAACACAGTGAAGGCGTCGACTGCGGGGGTACTCGTCATCGCCCCGGGAGACTCTCGACGGCGGCCGGAAGAGATGCAACGTCCCGGCCAATCGGTGCCAATCCCGAATGAATCGACCGAATCCAGACAGTTCGCTGGGCCGACAGCATCTCCATCATCGATTCAACCTGTCTCCCACGAGCCGCAGAAGTCGATCACTTCAGCCCGGCAGACTGCAGGAACGCTCGTTGTCGAAGGGCGCACGTACCGCCTGGAGCTGATCGATGCCGCAGAACAAGCAAGCAGCGGCACGATAGAGACAGCTGCTGGGACGGAGTTACCCACACTAGTCCCTGTGCCAGAAGAGGGTGCTCTACAACAGAGCGCCTCCGACATCTTGCCACTCAATCTTCCAACCGCTCTGTCAATGGTTGGAGGACAACACCCCGCTGTCGGACTGGCCCGATGGCGAGTGCAGGAGGCGTATGCTCGACTGGATCAGGCGGAGGTGTTATGGCTGCCATCCCTGCAAGCGGGGTTCAGCTTTCATCGCCACGATGGAAATTATCAGGCCAGCAACGGCGACATTGTGGACGTCAATCGCAACTCGTTCCAGTACGGACTGGGAGCCGGTGCCGTAGGAGCGGGGACAACGCCACGACCGGGGCTGGTTGCCCAGTTTCATCTGGCCGATGCCATCTTTCAGCCTGAGATTGCCGAGAAGACTGCCTGGGCGCGGGGACATGCTGCCAACGGCGTGATTAATGAACAATTGCTCACAGCCGCCCGTGCTTACCTGCAACTTCTGCGGGCGGAGCAGGATCAGCGAGTGCTTGCCGAGTCATATCAGCGGACAGCGGACCTCGCCAAGCTGACCAGTGATTTCGCTGCGACCGGGCAAGGCCTCTATGCCGATGCCGATCGATTGCAGACTGAACTGATCCTTGTCGAAAGTCGGCAGTCTGAATCACGCGAGCAACTGGAAATCGCTTCGGCCCGTCTGTCTCAAGCCCTTGGAATGAATGCCAGTCGACGTATTGTTCCACTCGATCCGACAGTTGTTCCAATTTACCTGGTCTCGACCGGAATGGACCGCGTCTCACTCATTCAAACCGGGTTGGCCAACCGTCCTGAACTCAAGGAAGCACAAGCACTCGTCGCAGCAGCTTGCGAACAGCACGCCCGGCAGAAATACGCTCCGTTCGTTCCCAGCATCCTGCTCGGCGCGAGTACAGGTGAGTTCGGGGGTGGCCTGGGCAGCAGCCTCGGCAATGTTGATGGACGATACGACCTGGACGCCCTGGTGACGTGGGAAATTCGAAATCTGGGATTCGGTGAACAGGCCGCCCGACGGACTGCAGAAGCCCAATTCCAGCAGGCTCGATTCGACTCGGTACGGGTGATGGACCAGGTCGCACGCGACGTGGCCGAAGCCCACGCCCAAGTCACGCACCGCGCTGAACGTGTTGACATTACCCGCAGAGCTATCGAGTCGGCCCAGAACTCGTACGATCGAAACCTCAGCCGCATTCGCGATGGGCAAGGGCTGCCACTGGAAGTACTGCAGTCGGTCCAAGCCCTGGAAGCGGCCCGACGTGCCTATCTGAACGCTGTGATCGAGCACAACGAAGCCCAGTTCCAGTTGCAATGGGCTCTCGGCTGGCCAGTCGCCTTACCCGGCACGGAAGCGAAGTAAGCTCAGTTCTTCGTGGGCTTGTTCAAATTCAGATTCTCCTCCTTAGCTATCGATGAAAGAGCCGTTGCGAAGTGGAGCGAGATTTCCCAGTGTGGGATTTCCCATCCTGTTTCTCATAGGAGAACCTCACCATGCTCTTTCTTGGGATCGATCCACATGCCCAGAAGGGTGACATGTTTCGTGGGTGGTTTGGTGAAGGCGTATGCGCGGAGTGTAGCGTAAGGTGCTCTGAAAGTACGTGACAGTTCTCTTCCTTCACCGACTTGTCGTCCCACTCAATTTCCAAAGTGCAATGATTCCAACTCTCAAACTGGGCAACTGGAACGTAATGTTGCCGGTGGCATCACGGCGGCGCGAGGCGCTGCGTCAGTATACCGATCTTGCAAACGCCGATGTCTGGGTCCTTACGGAAACGCACGACGGGTTCTCGCCTGGGCATCCGTATCATCATTCGTCAGCCGCCGGTCGGGACGGACTGCACAAGACCGAACATCGCTGGGTGACAATCTGGTCCAGGTTTCCATTGGAACCACTGGTCACCTCAGACCTCGAACGGACCGCAGCTGCGCGAATATACCCGGTATCCGGTCCCCCGTTCATTGTCTTTGGCACCGTCCTCCCCTGGCTTGGCAGCCCATGGCGCGGGTATTCCAGTCGAGGTGGAATTGCATTCCAGGCAGCTCTCAATGTCCAAGCGGCTGATTGGGTGCAAGTGCGAGCTGACTATCCGGATGATGAATTCTTTGTCATCGGGGATTTCAATCAGGAACTGGTGCATCCTCGCTACTATGGCTCAAGAGCAAATAGGTCGGCTCTTCAATCAGCACTGAGTGAAGCGTGCCTTGTCGCCCTGACGGCTGATGAAAACGACCCGATCCGACGTGATTCGGCGCCTTGTGCTTGCATTGATCACATCTGCGCTCGTCGGGATAGCCTCTGGACCGCGGAGCAAACTGTCCGGTGGCCAAACTCGCCGGTGCCCATCCGCTCGCTGACGGATCACTTCGGACTGTCCGTAACGCTGACCCGTCGCGATGAGCGGTAACGGCCTCAAGTCCTTGGATGAGCCATTCGAACTCCGGTCTTGAATCGAAGGGGGGCATACAAAGTGGGACACGGAAACAGAAAACGCCCCTGATCCGATGACTCGAACCAGGGGCATTCAGTTGGCACCGTCAAAGACGGCTACAGCAGGTTGACCACCTTGTCGGCCAGGCCCTTCTCACCCAGGACGATGTTGAGCTTGCCGGCAGCGGCGATCTTTTCGAGGACTTCCAGTTCCCGCAGCCGCATCAGGACCGGGTTGTCCGCCAGCAGCTTGGCCGTGTTGGACTGCGACCGCATGGCAGCCGTTTCCTCGCGGCGCGAGATCAGGTTGGCCTCGGCGACCTTGCGGGCTTCCGTGACCTTATTCATCAAATCCTTCATATCACCCGGCAGAATCACATCCCGAGGGGGAGAACGTTGGAGGGAGAACGTTGGAGGGAGAACGTTGGAGGGAGAACGTTGGGGACACAGCATGATAGTTGACATT
>JAGQPW010000146.1 GCA_020426515.1 Planctomycetaceae bacterium
TCGACAGTATCGCCGGTCCGAGCGAGGTGATTGTCCTTGCCGATGAGACGGCCCGGCCCGACTTCATTGCCAGCGACATCATTTCGCAGGCGGAACACAGTCCCGGTTCGGGGGTGTTGATTACGTGGCATGCTCCGTTGATTGATCAGGTTCGCGCGGAAGTTGATCGGCAACTCGCGAAGCTGGGTCGAGGTGATCTGGCCCGTGTCAGCCTGGAAGCGTACGGGGCGTTGATCCTCGCTCGTGACGAAGAAGAAGCGGCCCGACTCACCGATCTGATGGCGACTGAGCATCTGCACATCTCGACAGCCGATCCGGAGCGAATGCTGTCCAAGGTTCAGAATGCGGGGGCGATTTTCCTCGGGCACTTCACTCCCGTGGCCCTGGGGGATTATGTCGCCGGCCCCTCGCACGTGCTGCCGACGGGGGGAACGGCTCGATTCGCGAATGGCTTGTGCGCCAACGATTTCCTGAAGCGTTCGTCAATTATTGCGTATGATCGAGACGCACTGGCTCACGATGCGAACGATGTGCGTCGACTGGCCGACAAAGAAGGGCTGACCGCGCACCGCGCGAGTGTGGATATTCGTCTGCAGGGAGATAGTTAGTGCTTCGTTACGACGAGAAAACCAGATTGTGTGCCACTGGCTTTGCCATCGCACCTCACGACATAATGTACATTGGCGACACACTGGCGGAGTCAGTGCCATCTCGATTCCTGATGTTGACAGAGCACTAGTCCATGGCATCAACAGCTCCTGTCGCTGATCCCAATATTCCCCCCGCCGGGCAGGGGCCGTGGCTGGAGCAGATTGCGTTGTTGACCGGTGCCCTGGGAGCGGCTTTGTGGCAGGTCGATCCATCGCGCAAGGCAATTTCTCTGGCATCCCAGTGGGGGCTGGGAACACAGCGTCTCGATGTCGCTCAACAGCAATGGCAGGGTCATGCCGAACTGTTGCAGCGGGCAGCTCATGAGGGGGCCAGTCAATCGGCGGAAGCTCGTTTCGAGCTTCAGGGAACGACCCGACAACTCAAGTTGCAGCTCCTGCCCGTTTCAGGAGATGTACGAAAAGAGGTCCTGATCCCGCAGGCTCTGGCGGCGCAACCGGCAGATGTTCGAGGTGTTCTGGAGCTGTTCTTCGATGCCGGGCATCAGGTCTCTCTGGACGGTGTGCGCGGTGTCGTCCAGTTGGCGCTGCTGCGGACGGAGTCGCTTAAGGGGCAGAGCGGTACGGGGGCGACGCCAGACGCACTCGACCTGCTGATTTCACTCCACAACGGGCAGACGTACGCAGAGACGGCCATCCTCGCCGTCAATGAGTTGCGGCGTTGGGCCGGGGCAGATCGGGTGACGCTGTGCCGTCGGTACGGGGGGCACACGAGCGTTCAGGCAATCAGTGGTCTGGAAGCGATCGATCCGCGCAGCGGAGCGGTCCGGGCGTTGGTGGAGATTGTCGATCAGGTCCCTCAGGACGCAACGCCTCCGATTCCCGGGCCTCATCCAGAGCAGGGAGGCTCCACCTGGGTCTGGCCACTCAACCGCCAGGAAGTCATCGTGATGGAGCGTTGGGAGTCGGCCTCGGCTGCGTCGAGGAGTGCTGAAGCATTGGCTCCGCTGCTGGTGGGAATTGAACAGGCGTTACGACTGTCTCGCGAGCGTGATGACTTGCTCCGCAATCCGTGGCTGAACTGGCTGCGTCCTTTGTGGACGACCAGCCTGAGGCGATTGGCACTGCTGACGGTGGTCCTCGTGGGGACTGGTCTCGCGCTGACCACAATTGAAGTGGACCTTGTGATCACGGCTCCTGGGCAGTTCTCGCCACACCACAGTCGAGAGATTTTCGCTTCGTTGCCGGCCGTGGTGGATCAGATTCACGTGGCCCACGGAGATCTCGTGACGAGTGGTTCTCCACTGCTGACGCTGTCCAGTGACGAACTGGAGTTTGAAGCTCAGAAGATCACGGGGGAATTGCAGACCATTGAACGGCAGATTCGTGATCTCGAAACGTTGCGGGGAGATTCCGGTTTCGGGGCCGTTCAACCCTCTGGCGGGGCAGCGGAACTCGCCGCGCGTGAGGAAGAACTCAAGGTGACGCAACAGGGGCTGACCGATCAGCTTCGCCTGCTGGAGAAACAACGGGCCCAGCTCAAGGTCGTGAGTCCGATTGCGGGCACCGTGTTGACCTGGAATGTTGAACAGCTGTTGCAGGGGCGGCGGATTGACCCCACGCAAAGCCTGCTGAGCGTGGCTGATTTGGCGGGTGACTGGGAACTCGAAGTGCTTGTTCCACAGGATGATCTGTCGGCGGCCAGGCGTGCGCTGGCGGATTCTGGCAGCGGAACCATCTCGGTGCTGCCTCCCGATTCCGAGGAGCGACTGGAGCTTTCGACGGTGGATTGGGGGACGGAGTTGATCGTCGACCCACTGCATGGGGCCGTACTGCCGGTCTCCTCACGGGTGGCAGCCGGCACATTGCCGGAGTCGTTACGACCGGGAACCACGGTCCCTGTTCAACTCAAATGCGGGCGGGCCCCGGTTGGATATGTCTGGTTCCGCCACGCGATTGATCAGGCTGTGGCGTGGTGGGGCTTGTGGTTCTAGAGTCGATTCAGGAGTCGACTGGCGGCTCAGTTTCGACATCGTGCCACTTCATGGCCTGCATCATCGGCTCGATTCGCAGCACGACGACGCCGTCCTGAAACAGTCGCACGGTGCCGGTCGATTCCGAGACGGCAATGGCAATGGCCTTGGTCGCTTTGGAAATTGCCGCCGCCGCCCAGTGACGTGCTCCCAGTCCTTTGGACAGCGTCAATTCTTCGGCCGGGGCATCAAGGATGCGCCCTGCAGCCATCACGCAGCCGTCGGTGGCGATGACGAAAGCTCCATCGATCTGAGCGAGTTCTTTCACGCTCTCTCGCACCCGGGCATTGCTGATCATCCGTTCCTTCTTGTTGTACCCCCGGAACGGATCGTGCACACTCTCGTGCGAGTGCTCCAGTACCTTGCGGTGGTTGCCGACGACGAACAGCGCTCCGACGGATTTGCCTTCGCGGCCATCGCGGCCAATTTCGACCGCCAGATCGACGACGCGACGCAAAATGGGAAGCGGGACCTGGGTTTCCAGCCGCTGAAGATCTCGCGTGGTCAGCTTGGCAAGATGTTCGGTCAGGCTGATCACACTGACCGTGTCGATGGCGTCACGCTCAAATCCCGCATACAGCGCGACCACGCGGGCCCCGGTCTGCAGCAGGTCGTCGGCGATGGCGTCCAGCAGGGCCTGAGAGACCTGCATGTGCCGCGTTTGTGGTTCGTGGCTCAGGGGGACCACATAAGCCCCATCGGCGGTGGCCGCTTCCTGTACGTCCACGAGATGTGAGGCGATGATGAGCTTTTTGACCTTCAGCAGGTCCTTGATTTCCTGAAAGTCGTAGACTGTCTCGGCCAGTATCAGAATGGCGGCCGCATCCGCCTCGTTGGCAAGTGACCGCGCAGCCTTCAACAGTCGAGGCAGCGACGGCGGCAACGGGGTCCGAGTCATGGGGAATTGCGGGCCTGGCGAGTGACGGGACGGAGGCTGAGTGCAGAGTCTATGTGATCCCCTGCATCCGTCAATCGCTGTGAACGAGATTCGCTTTGCGATATGCAAACCGGCTGCGGTATAGTCCGAGCTGAATTGCCTGCCCACCAATCGGTGGAAGTTGTGCCCGATTCGTGCCTGAGGAGCAGCGGAAATGGAAGCACTTGATGCCGCGGATAAGCTGTGTGCCGAAGCGAAATTGGCCTTCACAAGCCGCGAAATGGACCGCGCGAGGCAGTTGTACGAACAGGCTCTGGCGACCGATAGTCGACATATCCACGCCCATGAGGGGCTGGCGTTTGTCTGCTTTGTCGTCAAGGACTACCAGCGGGCGGCGGAATTGTTTCTGCGGGTTTCTCGTCTGGATCCGAGGCGTGCGGAGCCTCTGATCAACCTGGGGGCTGCCTACAATCGTCTGGAAGACCATGCTGGCGCGGTGCGAGTCTTGCGGCAGGCGCTGGTCAAGGATCGGCGAAATGCGGATGCCTATTACAATCTCGGATTGGCGTATCGAGGGCAGAAGCAATACGGATTGGCTGTGTCCGCCTACAAGGAAGCAATCCGCCTGCGGCCCGAAATGGTTGATGCGCATTACAATCTGGGGAATACGCTGATCGAGATGAAGAGCAACGCCCAGGCAATCAAAGCCTTTGAAAAGGCCCTGGAAATCGATCCCCAGTTCGCCAAAGCTCGCCAATGTCTGGAACGGGCGCGGGCGACGGACCAGGAGGCCAAGGCTCAGCTGAGTCCATTTGGCCGACTGGTCGACATGGACGAAGTGGAACGACGGAATCAGTCTCCCGACAAGAAATATCGGGAACTGACCGCGAACGAACGGTTCCTCGAACGCGATGCACTCCACACGCTGTCACGTGAAGCTCAGCAACTGGCCACCGGGTTTCTTGGTCAGATTCGCGATGAACTGGAGGTGGCCCTGCTGGAGGTCAGCCGCGTGGTCAGCGAAAATCGCGATACACATGAGTGGCATCGCGAAGCGGGGCAACTGGAAAACGCCTGCGACCGATTTGGACAGGTTCAGAAGACGCTGATGGCGAAGCTGGACGAAATTCGGGCCCATGAAGAGTCAATGATCCAGTAGCGCAGATGCGAGACGCTGGATTTCGTTCGCCTGACCTGGCGGTCTTCGCGAAGTCGGGAACTGAAACCGAGGAATCGATGTTCGGATTGTTCTCACGTCTGCAGCGCGGAGCGAAGAACCTCGTCAAGCAGCAAATCATTCAGCATCATCGCCGCTCGGGGACGGTGCTGTTCAGCGACACCACACTGCGTGACGGCGAGCAGATGCCGGGAGCGACGCTGGAGCCGGAAGAGAAACTGGAAATCGCCCGGGCGCTGGAGAGGCTGGGGGTGCATTCACTGGATGCGGGCTTTCCCGCGTCATCTCCCGCGGATATTGAGGCGATTCGTCTGATGGTCCCGGTCGTGAAACGGCCCGTTCTGACCGCACTGTGTCGTACCGTTGATCGGGATATTGAGGTGGCCGACGAAGCCCTGGACGGGAGGCCGGCCAATAAGCGGGGGGTGAGCCTGTTTTGCGGGACCAGCCCGCTGCATTTGCGCGACAAGCTGCAGAAGTCGCCAACGGAAGTGCTCAAGATCATCACGGATTCTATTCAGTTTGCCTTGCGGAGATTCGATATTGTCGCGTTCAGTCCCGAGGATGCAACGCGGACGGAACCTGCGTTTCTGGCGCAGGTGTATCGCGAGGCGATTGCTGCGGGAGCCACGACGGTCGGGCTGCCCGACACCGTGGGGATCATGACGCCTATAAAAGTGCAGCAGCTTATACGTCGTTTGCAGGATGAGGTTCCTAACCTGCCGCGGGCATTGTTTGCTGTGCATTTTCACAATGATCTGGGGCTGGCCGTGGCCAACACGCTAATGGCGATTCAGGAGGGAGCAAATGTCGTGCAGGGGACCATCAACGGAATTGGCGAACGCGCCGGGAACACCGCGCTCGAACAGGTGGCAATTGCGATGACGCTGCATCCCGAGGAGTTTGGGACTCCAGGTCACCTCGCACTGGATGAGTTCTTTCCGCTGTGTCAGCGCGTGTCGGAACTGACGGGCATTCCACTGCCCGTCAATCAGCCGGTTGGCGGAGCCAACATCTACGCCACGGAGGCGGGAATTCATCAGGATGGTTTGCTCAAAAACCCCGACACCTATTTGCCTTATCGGCCTGAATTGGTGGGTGGACCTGATTTGCAGTTGGTCCTGGGACGGCACAGCGGGCGGAAAGCGCTCGCTCAACGGCTTGAGTCGTTGAATCTCCCCTGTTCAGACGAGGAGACGGCGAAAGTGCTGGAGCAGATCAAGACGCTCCCCAAGGGGGTCATCGTGAATGATGATTTGCTGCGACAACTGGTCTGTGCGAAAAGTTGAACGCATTTCCTGTTCGTACGATAGGTGCCGTGCAGCCGGATCTTGGAACGCGGTTCCAGCGTCCGCGCATTCGTGTTCAGGAAAGTGGGGCGAGGTGTCTATTCATGTCGCATCGCGGCCTGGCCGGTCAGGTTCACGCCGGTCAGCCATTTGACGGGCATCAGGCTCACTTTGTCGTACGGCACGGTGACGCGAATACTGCAAAGATCTCGCTTTTGGGCGATACTCAGGTCGCTGTGCTCGGCTGTGGTTGTCTTGTTGGACGTGTGCGGCGTGACAGTGATTTCAACAGCGACATCATCGGAATTGACTCCAACGGTATTGTGCACGAGCAGCTGAACTTCAGCTCGAATATCGGCGGTGGTGCTGCCCGCCATCACGGCCTGTCGGTCCCCTTCGCGAACGGAATTGGTGAGCAATTGGCACACCATGAACGCGCGCCCGAACTCCACGACACCCAGAATGATCAACAGCATCACCGGGAGCGCGAGTGCGGTTTCCACCATGGCTGCCCCGTGACGCTTTGCGCCGATGCGCCAAGTCGTTTGGGATCGTTTGTTGTTCGAATTCAGATGAATGCATTTCACGCGGGTACCACAGGTCAGTTGCATTGGGAGCGGGTGTCGAAGCTCATGGGATCAGGCTGACGGGAGACAGCACTGAGTCTCCCTGGATTTCCACTTTTCCAGGGATGACAGTGGCATCTGTGAATGGAGCGGACTGGACGATGACGCGTTTGCTGGAGGGCTTTCCGGTCAGCTGGACATCAAGAATGCGAACTGGGACGAAACGGACGATGCGGTAGTAAGCGTTGTTACCGGGACCGGATACTGAATCGAACAGTGGCATCAGTCGGGGTTCTCCTCGAATGGTCCACAATTCGTCCTTGATGCCAGCACTCAGTCCGGTGTCTCCATTGATCATCATCGGTAGCTGGTCAAAACGGAGTTCCCCGCCCATGGCTTGCAGATCGGAGTCATTCAGCCCGTAGAGGATTTGCCGAGAAATGTCGGCCGTGCTGTTATTGCTGCTGCCGAAGTCCACGGTGCCGCGATTGCCTGGCGGGAGGCCAGCACTTCCCGTAGGGTAGATGTTCATCTCCACCACACCGTCGCCATGGCCGGAAATGGACTTGTTGAATTCGTCGTATCCAAACTGGTCGCTGCCATTGCCATTGGTGATCAGGTCGTCCCAACTGCCCACATCGACGGCGATGGGCAACACGCCGACATTAACACCTGGAATCTTGCGGACTCCAATACCAGCCTGAATGGCGGCCGTGGCACTGACACGCAGGTTGGCGTTTTCGTGGCCGATAATCTTTGCGAAGAACAGGTCCAGTGGGCCGTCTCCCTGTGAACTGCCAGGTTGGTCCCGCCGCACGGTTACCTCCGCGAGATTGTAGGGGCCAACATCCCAAGTCTTGACCCATTCTCCGGCCACAGAATTCCACTGCAGGTTGCCCAGGCGGACATCGCGTTGAGAGTCGACGTATGTGGAGAGATTTCCTGCTGACCGGTTAGCTGCGGCGACTTCCGCTGCGGCTTGTCGAGCGTTGGCAGCAGCCTGAGACTGCGAAATCGTCGCGCCGGAACCCCAGCCCTCGTAGAGTTCCAGTGTTGCCGCCAGTACGGCTGCGTCGGCCGTTTTCTGCAGTTCAGCCTTGGTCAGCGTGATATACCCGACATCCACGGCGAACGCCGTAAAGCCGAACAGCATGACCAGCGAGCTGGCGGCCAGAACGAGCGTATTTCCCGCAGGCTGAGCAGCAGTAACCAATGATGGCTGATGATGAGACGTGTTCCGCATTGGTCGAACTCAGGTGGAAACCATTTGGATGAGTTGTCGAACGTTGGACGTGGTTGAGCGATTTCCGTCCGTTGAAACAGTCATTCTCCGGTGTCGGTTGCGAGTCGATGAACATACGTGGGCGTCGTGTCATCACAATACAGTTCGGGGCCATTGTTCCCCTGCTTGTAGAACCGAATTGCTCGACGGACGAATCGATTCACCCGATTAGCTCCATACGTCACACGGGAATTCCGGATCGAATTGTCTGGGTCATATGGGTTCAGGTCATTGCGAAAGGTATACAGCCGCATTTGCAGCAGACCCGAATTGCCGAAGTCTCCATACGACACGGATTTTCCCCGAATGACTTCCATGTACAGGAGGTCCTCCTTCAATCGCGTAACAGTCGTGTAGGTGACGAGTTCATTTTCGAAGGACAGTTCTGTCGGCGCGTGCTGTGCCTTGTGACCCACCTCCAGGTCCCTCCACCAGACCTGCAACTGCATGCCTCCTTCACCAAATTCCGGCAGCGTTCCATGATTCAGTTCAAACACGGTGTGTGTTCCGAAGTCCGCATCGGTAGGGCCGAACACGGTCACAATTTGCGGAAGGTTCTGCTCGGGGACGGGGCAAGCAATCAACAATTCCCAGTCTTCTTCAACGCGGACAATTGGCGGTGCGTTGAGCAGCTTTTCCTGCAGCGTCTGAGATGTCTCCTGAGCTGTGAGTGTTGGTGCGGAGTTGAGGAGCGCAGACAGCGCGCAGAGAGAGTGCATCCATCGCATGGCAGCCTCACATCGGGTTGATGAACGGTAGTAGCCAACGCAGAAGCTGCGTCGACAGATCCGGAAATCGGACACCGCCATGCGATGTCCAATTTAGACGTTGAGGGGGGTGTGAGAGGCGCATTGTCTTTTTTGGGGAAGGCGCGTATCTCGGCGTTCAATCTTCAGACAAGCGTAGGTCGCGATTTCCGGTTGAATCGGAAATTCCAATGAGATTGTGGGGATTTTTCGCGGGGCGGCCACTTTTCAGTCAAGTCCCGAAGTTTCTGCGTTCATGCGATCCCTCGAATTTGATGCACGCGACGGCCTTTCACCAATTCTTGAGAATTTGTGCCAGCCGGGAGCGGGAACTGTAACGTTTACAATCAGGCCCGCCATTCGTTGAAATGTCGTCAAAGGGTTATTGACCGAAACGCGGAAATGGTGAGAATCCGACCCGCACGGTTGAGGCGGCAAACGCAACTCAGCCGACACCGCAACTCCCAGTAAAATCAGCAGTAACACGATCCCCTCCAAACTGCTGGTGATTCCCACACCCCTCCTGAAATTCGTCACGATGACACAGTCCGCTGGTCGGACTGGCAGGGCATGACGCCCTTTCGTTTCCATGCCACGGTGGCCCCACTTTGTCTCGGTCAAGGCACGATGCTCTGGCCTGAGTGAACGCGGTCGCCACTGTGCAAGCTGTCCCTCCCTATGACTGTTTCTCTCCGACAACCCGGACTGGTGAGCCTGAAGTCGCTGCTTCCTGCAGCCGTCTTCGTTGGCTGCCAGGACATCGCGGTGTCGTCGGCAGCGGAAGACAGTCGGCAGGTCACACCCGGTTGCCTGTATGCGGCACTTCCGGGAACACGAACACACGGACGAGAATTCGTCCACGAAGCCCTTCAGTGCGAGGCCGCAGCAATCCTTTCGGACTGCTCACTCGCGGGACTCTCTGTCCCTTATTGCATCGTACCCGACGCCCGTCGGGCCTACGGTGAACTCTGTCACGCCCTTCATTTCAACCCTTCATCTCAACTCGGAGTGGTGGGCGTGACTGGAACCAACGGCAAGTCGACCACGACCTGGCTGGTACGGGCACTGCTCGAACGCAGTGCCCGTACCTGTGGTCTGCTTGGCACCATTGAATACTCGGATGGCATGGTTGCCGAACCAGCGACATTGACCACCCCCGATGCCGCGACGCTGTCGTTGTGGCTGGGAAACATGGTGGCCCGGGGAACGCAATACGCGGCGCTGGAATTGTCGAGTCACGCGCTCGAACAACAGCGAACTGCCGGACTGCAGCTCGATGTCGCCATTGTCACCAACGTGACCCAGGATCACTTCGATTATCACGGCGACTTTGACAGCTATGTGGCCGCGAAAGCCCGCATCGCCGAACGACTGAAGCCGGGCGGCGTGCTGTTCTTGAATGCTGATGATCCGGGCAGCATGGCGGTGCTGGAGCACCTTCCGAAACGCATTCGGGTACAGACATTCGGCGTCGATCATCCCGCCGACATCCAGGCAACCGTGTTGGAAGAATCACTTTCAGGAACGCGTTTGCGTGTGTGCGCCGGAATCGAGTCGGTTGAATTGCGAACGCCGCTGTTCGGTCGTCACAACGTAGAGAATGTTCTCGCTGCGATTGTCACAGCGCAGCAGTTTGGCCTCACGCTCGCCGAGATTGCTGAAGAGCTTCCCCACTGCTTTGGCGCTCCGGGGCGTCTGCAACGGATCGGCGGAACCAGTGAGCCCGCGTTGTTTGTGGACTATGCACATACGCCGGATGCCCTGCAACGCATTATCGGCACGCTGCGTCATCTGACCTTTGGTCGCGTGATTACCGTGTTTGGAGCCGGTGGTGATCGGGATGAAACAAAACGCCCGCTCATGGGCCGTGCTGCGAGTCAAGGCGATGTGTGTATCGTGACATCGGACAACCCACGTACGGAATCTCCTGAGGCCATTGCCCGGGCGATTGTCGCCGGCGTCACTCTCGATCGCTCACACCTTTACGTTGAGCTCGATCGACGCCGGGCCATTGAGCTGGCTCTCGAACTGGCTGAATCTGGCGATGCAGTGCTGGTGGCCGGCAAAGGTCACGAACGGGAACAGATTGTGGGCCGACAAAAATTTCCCTTCGACGAAATTAGTGTGTGCGGCCAGTTGCTGGCTCGCCGAAATTCTCTGGTGAACTCCATGCAGTACGAACAGGAATGACTCCCATGCAGCCGGTCTCACTTCGAGAGTTGATTGCTGCCATCGACGGGACCCCTGTCGGACTGGCATCAATGGAAGAACGCGTTGAACGCATTGCTACCGATTCGCGTCGCGTTCAAACGGGTGATGTGTTCTGGGCCATTGCTGGTCCGAACGACGATGGCCATCGCTATGTGCAACAGGCCCTGCATCAGGGGGCCGTGGCCTGCGTTGTCGATCAGGATGCCGAACTCGCTGTTCGCGAGAAACTCGTCTGCGTGGAGGACACCGTTCTCGCGCTGGGGGATTTCGCAGAATGGTACCGCAATCAGTTTGATGCTCTGGTGATTGGAGTGACCGGCAGTGTGGGGAAAACGACCACACGGCACATGGTCCACACTGTGCTCGGGGCACGTTTTGTCGGTATGGAAAGCCCGCAGAACTTCAACAACCATCTCGGCGTTCCGCTGAGCCTGTTGCAGATGTCTCCGGATCACGAATATGCAGTGATCGAACTGGCCGCATCGCAGGTTGGTGACATCGAAGACCTGTCCAGCATTGTTCATCCCGAAGTGGGAGTTCTCACGACGATTGGTCCCGCTCACCTGGATGAGTTCAAGTCGATTGAAAACGTCATGCGGGCGAAAGCGGAACTGCTCGCAGCGCTGCCCGCTTCGGGCTTCGCAGTGCTCAATGGTGATGACGACCTCGTGCGTCAAGTGGCTTCGCATGCCGCCTGTCCTGTGATCCTTGTCGGCGAAAAGGCCGATAACGATCTCGTTGCCCAGTGGGTACGGACCGACAATGGCTGGTTGCGGTTTTGCATTGAGTCGTCTGAGTTCGATGTCCCCGTTGTCGGGCGACATCACATCACCGCAGCCATGACGGCCATTGCGATCGGTCGACAGATCGATATGAGCGATGAAGAAATCGCGGCTGGTCTCCGGATGTTCGAACCGGTTCGCGGTCGCAGTGAACTGCTGCGGGTGGGACCGTGGTTCGTCGTGGACGACACGTACAATGCCAGCCCGCTCTCGATGCAGGCCGCCTGCCGGTCGTTGCAGGACTGGCAGGGTGTGAACAAGAAGATTCTCGTCGCCGGAGACATGCTGTCGCTGGGGGCTGAAGCCGCTGGCTATCACAAGCAGCTGGGGCAGTTCATTGCCAGCACAGGAGTGAATCAACTCGTCGCGTTTGGTACTCAGGCAGGTCTTGTCGCAGGGAGTGCGAAAGAACACGGCATGGATGCCGGCTGCCTGGGTGTCTGCAGTGATGCCGAAACCGCCCGCATGCTGCTCGACTGCTGGCTGGAACCGGGCGACCTGATTCTGATCAAAGGGTCTCGCAACATGCAGATGGAACAGTTCGTCGACTACCTGAAACAGCGAGTAGCCGCCGAGCAGGAACAGCAGCCCGTGCGCCGGGTGGCCTGAGTCATCGCCGTTTGACACGTTATACGAAGACACAATTCTGCTGTGCTGCTGTTGGAATCACGTCTCTCCACCAGCAACTTCCCACGGCGTCTCGGGAAGTCAGCATCACAGGATCT
>JAGQPW010000147.1:0-3087 GCA_020426515.1 Planctomycetaceae bacterium
TTCGGCATCGAGTGCCAGGCCGCCGGAAACCTCTCGGCAGCCGAAGTCAGTCACGCCATTGTACGGGCCGCTTATCTCGGCGAACCACACGGCGATGGCGTTCACTTCCTCGGGGCACTCGCTGGCAAGGTCCTGCGGGTCAGCCCGCCAATGACCATGACACATGACGAAGCCCGCGAATCGCTCGACCTCGTCTACCGCATCGTCAGCCAGCTGGCCACGTCACTGAAGTAGCCACACCATGCAAGAACTGATTGACCTGCTGGTCGAGAACGCCAAAGAGCATTACCTGAAGGCCGTGCTGGCAGGCGCAGGAATGTGCATCGGCTGGATCATCGGGCGCTGGCGGGCTCGTCGAAACTGGGAGCGACGCGAGTTCTACGACCGGCTCAACGTCTCACTGAATCTGATTTCCGACAACACGCTGCTCATCCGCACTCTCCTGGAGAAGCGCTGTGAGGAGATCTTCCTGAATACGGCGGCGTCCAAGACCGTCATTGATGCCGCTCGAAACACAACCCTTCAGGACTGCCTGTTGCCCCTGAAGAAAGAGGACTACTGGTACTACCTGAATGCCGTCCTGAACGAAATCTCCGAAAAGTTCGCCGAAGGACCGATGCTGCGTGCCATGGGACAACAGGTGCAGTGCCAGAAATTCACCATCTGCCTCACCAGCGAAGCCGATGGCAACCTCCGCATGCGCAAAGTTCGCGCTATGGTCATTGGCGAAACGCTGCTCTCGAACCTTCCAGAGGAACCTCCCCGGTTCGAAAGCCCTCACCACGACACGCGCTGGAAAACGCTTAAACAGCTCGCAGCGGCTCGCACGAAGTCACCGGAAAAGTTTCTGACCGTGGAACTCTGCTTTCCACTGCCTTCTCCACGCACCTGACCGTCACCAGACTCAACGCCCTCAACATCAGCCCCCATGTTTCAGCTCGATAAAATTCAACAGTCTCTCGTCGACTTTGGTTTCGATGGCTGGTTGTTGTACGACTTTCGCGGCAGCAACGAGTTGGCCCGACGGATCATGCACATCCCCACCGGGTCCATGGGATCTCGGCGCTACCTGTACTTTATCCCCGCCGTCGGCAAACCGATGCGGATCGTCCATCGCATTGAAGACACCGCGCTTGATCATCTCCCCGGCGACAAAACGATCTATCTCCGCTGGCAGGAACTGGAAGCCGCTATTGAACACTGCGTGAGCCCCTGCAAACGCCTCGCAATGGAGTATTCACCGGGCAACGGCAATCCCTACATGTCCAAAGTCGATGCCGGAACCATTGAGCTGGTTCGCTCCTTCGGCCCGGAAATCTGCTCGTCGGGCGATCTGATCCAGCTGTTCGAAGCAACCTGGGACGAAGAGCAGTGGGCCATGCACCTCGAAGCCGCCGTCCACACGAACTCCTCATTCGACCTGGCGTGGTCGTTCATTGCCGAACAGGTTCGTACTCAGGGTGGCGTGGAAGAACTGGCGGTGCAGGATCTCATTATGGATCACTTCGCCCGCAACAATCTGACCACTTATCACCCCCCCATTGTCGGTCGCGGCCCGCATAGCGGCATGCCACACTACGAGACCGGCACGGGCGAGGACACGCTGATCCGCGAAGGAGATTTTGTCCTCATCGACCAGTGGGCCAAATGCAACCGCCCCCGCAGCGTCTACAGCGACCTCACCCGCACTGGGTTCGTTGGCACCAGCGTCCCCGAGAAATACACCCAGATCTTCAACATCGTCGCTTCGGCTCGCGATGCGGGAATCGCGCGAGTCCGGCAGGCCTTTGCGACCGGGGAAACACTACTCGGCGGGCAGGTCGACGATGCTGTCCGCGCGGTCATCGACGATGCTGGCTATGGGCAATACTTTGGCCATCGCACCGGCCACAGCATCGGTCAGGAAGTCCATGGCAACGGTGCCAACATGGACAATCTGGAAACCCGCGAAGACCGACGCGTCCTCCCCGGCACCTGCTTCTCGATCGAACCGGGAATCTACCTCCCGGAGTTTGGCGTCCGCAGCGAGGTCGATGTCTTCGTCGACTGGTCGGGCGAAGTCCATGTGACGGGCGGAGACCTGCAGCAGGAAATCGTCCCCATCCTGACTCGCTAACGCTGCTGGAAAAACCTCAGGGTCATTGCAACCGTCTCCACAACTCGTTGCGAATTCAGATCTTCACGATTTTCTGTTCGACACAGCGGTCGTTCTTGATGTATGCTGCGCATGGCGAGTCCGCCACCCATGTCGCCGTCATTCGAACACCCCGATCACTACATGGCCCTGAACGTACTCACTCCGTTCAATCCGCCACTGTCTGGCGAACACCGCGTTTTCGATCGGGAACGAGCCGACGAAGTTGACCGGCGACACCAACTGCTCGTTGAGTATCTTCGCATCAAAGGGCTTGATGCGCTGCTGCTGCAGTCTCCGCAGATGTTCTCCTGGATGACCTGCGGTGCCGACAACCAACGTCCCGGCGTGGGCTCACTTGCCGCGATCCTGATCACCGAGGAAGCTCGCGTCGTGCTTTGCCAACAGGCCGACTCACCACAGCTCTTTGATCGCGAGCTCCATGGACTCGGATTCCAGCAGAAAGAACGCCCCTGGACCGAAGACCCGCGCCAACTCTGGCAGGACGTGACTCGCGGCCGAAAGGTTGGCTGCGACGGCCTGTACCCCGGGACTGACTGCATTCAACACGAATTGCTCGACTTCCGATTACGGCTCTCCCAGCGCGATCTGGACCAGTACCGCGAATTGGGACGGCACGTTACCCACGCAGTCGAGGCCACCGCAAGATCATTGCAACAACGCGATACCGAACAGGAAATCGCCGGACATCTGGCTCATCGCCTGTGGCGTCATGGGGTTGAACCCGTTCAAATTCAGGTGCTGGCTGATGGGCAGGGGCATCGCTATCGGACCTGGTCCGCCAGCAGCGACCGCGTGGAGCGACACTGTGTCATTGCTGTCACCGCTCGACGAAACGGCCTGCATGTCAGTGTCTCCCGCACAATCACGTTTGGGGCCCCTTCCGAGGAAATCCAGGACACATTCGACGTCGCCACACTATTGCAGGCCAC
>JAGQPW010000147.1:3186-12165 GCA_020426515.1 Planctomycetaceae bacterium
TGTTTCTGAAACGTGGCAGCGTGTCGCCCGCATGTACGAGAAGTTCGGAATTCCCAATGAATGGCGTCTGGCGGAACAGGCCGAGTTCGTTGGCTATGGTCCCTGTGAAGATCGCTTGACGCCCCAATCCACCCGCGAGATCCCCTCCGGAGCCGCCATCCACTGGCACCCCAGCGTCCGCTCCGCCCTCGTCAGCGACACCATGCTGGTTCATGCCAATGGCCGGGAAGTCATCACCCCTCCCGAGAACTGGCCCAGCCTCGTCGTCAAAGTCAAAGGCGCCGAATTTCAACGCCCCGCGATCTTGATTCGCGAAGTCGAACGGTAGTTGCATTACGAATCCAATGCGGATGCGATGCTCCTCGCCACCGTAAGACCGAAGTCTCGGTCCAGCGTCCGCCTTCAAATTCGACTGCCATTTCCGGCCGAAACCTGCTGCGGCCAGACGACACCGACCAACAGCAATCTGCACATCAGGCCGACCAGTGGACTGCAGTTCTGAGTTCCGCTGAGCAGAGAATTCGTTGCCACAGGCCCAGATCATGGCGCGGGTCGCGGGCGTAGCAATGTCACTCGCGTCACGATGCCCTCCCATCGAAATCCGCCAACGCTTGCGGCGTTTGTACAAAAAAATGCGGCAAATCGACAAGACGCAGGCGATCAGACGAGACATACTCAAAGGCTACACAACGGCCTCGTCGCTACTTTGGATGGAACTCTCCCAGCCGCGAGACACTCGTACTACTCTTCCTGGTGGTCGTGCCGTATGCGTTATTCAAAACGCCATGGGCTTACTTTCATCGAACTTGTTGTGGTGATTGCGATCATCGCCATTCTCGTTTTGCTGCTGCTTCCTGCGGATGCAGCCTCCCTGGAGCCCGGTTCCGAGAAGGGAAATCAGCACCCAGCAGTCTTGGGCACCATCGAATTCGATGGTGCGCCAGCATCACTCGGTCCAACGGAAGTCCCCTGGCGAATGTCATTGCTTCTGGGCGACAAGACCGAGATTGATCTCTCAGCGTCTTGCGCGGTTCTTGACTTCGCTATTCCAACCAAGAATCGGCATAGCGGTACATAGACTCGCTGCCTTAATGCACATCCCCCTTAAGCACAGAAGCAGGTCCACAACGAATTACTGGTTTTCCACTTCCATTCTTCAGTCCGTTTCACAAGACCCAGTTCGAACTCACATCCCCCCGGTTGTCAGGAGCATTCAAATGATCAACAGTCCATTCACACTTCGGTCTCGTCGCGGCTTTACCCTTATCGAGCTATTGGTGGTGATTGCCATTATCGCCATTCTCATCGCCCTGCTGCTCCCCGCAGTTCAGCAGGCCCGCGAATCGGCCCGGCGGACGCAGTGCAAGAACAATCTCAAGCAGTTGGGACTCGCAATGCACAATTACCACGATGTGCATCAAATCTTTCCAGTCAGCACTTCCCAAGGAACTGGAAATAACTTGAGAAGCGGGTTCGTCGGCATGCTACCCTTCATTGACCAGGCCACCGTTTTCAACGCGATGGACATGAACGTCAACGGCCTCACGGCTCCCAATCTGGCCTTCACCCAAAAGCCACTCGCCGCCCTGTCCTGTCCCTCCAATGCAGATTCCTCCATGTTGCATGCCGGAGCCGATAACGCCGGGTCGATTACCGTCGCTGGAGCGGACTACGCCTTCTGTGTCGGCGACTACATGAACGCTACGTCCACAACAGGTTCAACACTCACCCCGACATACGCCAACGGTGTGACATCAAATGGACGCGGCATTTTTTCCCGCTATGGCTGGAGTGCGAGATTCAGGGATATCACCGATGGCACTTCCAACACCATCGCTCTCGGAGAATGCATTGGCGCCTGGTGCAACTGGCAGATGGGCTGGGGCTTTCAGTCCTTTGGTAGCATGGCCCACCCGATCAACCACGCGCGAACTACGCTCAAAAGTGCCGCCGCTTCAGGCAACGCCGACCTCTGCATCGGCTTCCGCAGTTTCCACACCGGGGGTGCTCACGTCGTTATGGCCGACGGCGCCGTACGCTTTGTCAGCGAGAATATCAGTGGAATTACCTACCGCGCCCTCGGATCTCGTGCCGGCGAGGAAGTGATTGGTGAGTTCTAGGCGTCAGCCGGAACATCAGTTCCGCATGGCGGATCAATGGTCTCAATGTGAACCAGCTCCCCATTCCCCATCAACAACAATTGCGCAGCAGGAAGTTCTCACACGGTTAACGGCGATCAGCCACGACCAGCCAGTCGAGGTCTTACCTTGACTCACCTGCTCGCGGTGATTGGGATGGCATGTCGCCTCACCTCAGTGGTCGCCACCGGCAACCGTTTTTGCAGCCACCAAGCGCACTGTATTGTTGGCAGATGCAGTCCTGACGAGTTCAAGCCACTCGAACAATCAGTTTCCCGGAAGACACGGCAATGGAAAAGGACAAAGACATGCTGCAGTGGAACGCGGTGGTGCGCTGGCTTCCGATCATCTGCCTCTGCGTGATTGCAACCGGCTGCGGCTCAGGTTTCAATCGGCCGAAAATGGCCAAAGTCATCGGCCGAGTCACGTTTAAAGGGCTGCCACTCAATCACGGCGAGATCACATTCCTGTCTGCCGACAACCGCCCCGCTCATGGCAAGATTATCGCTGGCCAGATCATCGAAGTCATGACATTCGAGCCCGACGATGGGGCGCCAATCGGACCATGCAAGGTGGCGATTTCTGCCCTTGAGAATCCAAACGCCGACATGTACACGCCGAGCAAGTCGCTGCTTCCCGCAAAGTATGGCAACCCGGAAACGTCTGGCCTCACTGCAGACCTGAAACCGGGCGAAAACGATGTCAATTTCGAACTGACAGAAGAATAGTCGCCACTTCGCTCAAAGACTGCCGTACCTCAATGCGGCCGCAGATTGCACCAGCACGTTACTGTTCATTCTCGATAGAACACCGCCAGCCACACCGTCGGTTCTTTCTGCGATGTCCATGCCACACGATGCTTCTGATGCGCGGGAATCAGCACATGTGCGCCGGGAGTCAGGTGCAGCGGTTCCGAGTCTTCGAACTGCAACCTCGCCTCCCCCTTGAGAACGATGACCCATTCGTGTTCATCCTGATCATACCAGAAGCCCTCTGGACTCACGTGGCCGGTGGAAACAATCCGTTCGATGCGAACGTGTGAATTCTCTGCGAGAACAGTAGTCAGCTCTTCGGGAAGTAGTGTTGGCAGGTTCTCAAGCAGATTGTCCATGACTGACCGCGCTACTCTTTCCCCAATCGATGGCGATCCCGCTCCGGACGCGTCAACATTCCCCAGTCCAGCGCTTCATCCTGAGTATATTGTTTGTCCAGCGTGAGGGCCGTCATCGCCTTGGACAGTTCATACCCCAGGTAAAACGCGTGGCTGGCATCCAGCTTGGTCGCCTGTGAAAACTGATCGAACAATGCAAACGGATCCGCTCCGCGCCAGTAGCCATCACGGTTCATAATGTGCAGTTCGCCCCGCTCGGCGAAGAGACGAAAGTTCGGATCGCGGATTTGTCCAGAAAGTTCGCTGAGAGCCGCCTCTCCCATCTCGTTGACCCGACGATCATGCAGCATCACCAGCCCGGCCCCCAGGTGCTTGGGCAGTGTCTGTTGATTCACCGCATGATGGGCCAGCCGACGGGCCACATCAAACTCACGCACACTGCTGCGACTCCAGTTAATCACTTCAGTCGTCAGCACGCTGCCGATCCGCAACTCCTCGCAGATCGCCGCTAGTACGAAGTTCACACCCGCTGTATCCACTTCGGACAACTCGGTCACATTCCCGACGCCCATCAGCATCGGCATGTCAGGAAATTGTCGGCGTACACCAAAATAGCGAGCCAGCGATGCTGCAAAGCCAAAGCCGACGGGCTCCAGAATGGGATCGACTCTCACTTTTCGACCCGCCTCCTGCAGAATTGTTGCGGCTGCCCACATCGTCGACAGGTCCTGTGGACTTTCCGGAATGACGACCCACTCCACATCCAGCGTGCGGGCCCATTCCACATTCCGCATCGCACAGCTGAGCACCAGTTCCGCGCCGGCATCCACCGCAGAACGAACTTCGAATTCATCGAAACTGTCGATCGAAACGCGAAACCCGCGCTGCACGAGTTCACGAACAACATCTCCCACGCCTCGCCAGCATTCTCCGGGCACCCCGCCAATGTCAATCACATCGGCTCCGGCATCGCGATACTTTTCCGCCTCACGCAGGATGTCCTCACGTGACAGCCTCGGAGCGTGATTGATCTCCGCGATGATCTCCGTGCTGAACCCGCTCAAGTTCGTCTCGCGCCGTTTTCCTCCGAGAAAGGCTGGCAGATCGAGGATATCGCGAGGTCCGAGTAGGCAGGGAAGCCCCAGATCGGATTCGAGCAGTTGCACATCCCCCTGGCACCAGCCGGGCAACAGCAGGCAGTCAAACGCACCCTCCACGGTGAGCTTGCGTCGAATCCAGTCAACATGCATCAGCGCCGCCACAGAGATTCCCAGCACCTCCAGGTGATACTGAAACTTCAATTCGGCGCTGAGAACATCAAGCTGCCGACGTACCGTCTCCGCAGCCAGCTTCCCGGTAACAACCAGAACACGCTGGCCCGCGTCGATGGACAGTGTACGTTCCTGGGCGGCGGACATAGCTGTCGCCCATTGTAGCTGTCAGCCACCCTTTTGGATGGCCGCCGTCCTCATTATCCTCTGAGGACTTCCATCCTCTCAGTCGGCCAGGATCAGTTCGATGCTCAAACACACACTGCTGCACCCCCAAATCAACGAGATCATTGGCCGCGCGGGCCACCACTCGAAAATCCTCATCGCCGACGGAAACTACCCGGCATACAACACGCTGGGCCCCAACGCCGAACTGGTCTGCCTCAACCTCGCTCCCGGCCTCGTCAGCTGCACTCAGGTGCTGGATACACTGCTGACCGCCATTCCCATCGAAGCGGCAAACACCATGGGAATCCCCGCAGATGACCCCTACGCCGGGCAGGGAGATCCACCGGTTTGGGACGAATATCGCCAGATTCTGACCCGGCACCAGCTGAACATTGAGCTGCAACCCATCCAGAAATGGGACTTCTACGATGCCGTCGCCAGCCGGGATCACGTGCTCACCATCCAGACCGGTGACCAGGCTCTGTGGGCCAATCTGCTGCTGACAATTGGGGTCCGAAAGCCCGGCGAATAGCGGCGAAGTCCGTTGAATTCGGGGAGTACGGCAAGATTCAAACTGGAGAAAATCATTTCCCGACCGAAGAATCTTCCAACGCCCGATGCCATCCCCAGGTAGTGGATTGGTCGGCTACCCCTTGGACCCGTCGTCGGAATCTGAGACAATCCTCGCAATCACTCAATTGTCGTCGAGCCCCGAACTTTCGCCGCATCGTTACTCACCATGAGCACTTCGGAGCCTTCCAGCGACCACACAACGAACGACGACGCGGATCAGACGCGGTTTGAAAAGAGCAATGCCGCTCCGCGTAGTGATTCGTCGAAGTCCGTGCGCTCGGCCGGCATGGTCTTGGGAGAATTTCGACTGCTCCGGCCTCTTGGCAAGGGGGGCATGGCGGAAGTCTGGCTCGCCGAACAGACGACACTCCGCCGCAACGTCGCCCTCAAACTTCTCCGTCCCGACATGATGGAGGACACGACCTATGTGCAGCGGTTCCAGACCGAAGCCAAGGCTGCCGCTGGGTTGAATCATGGCAACATCGTCCAGGTCTACACCTTCGGGCAGGAAGCCGGACAGCACTACATCGCCCAGGAGTACGTCGACGGCCAAACTCTCAAGGCGTTCCTCAAACGGCGCGGACCGCTCGACGTCAATATGTGCCTGTACTTCATGCGGCAGGTCCTCTCTGCTCTTGCGGCTGCCGGTGAGCGCGGGATTGTGCACCGCGACATCAAGCCCGAAAATATCATGATTACGCGCCGGGGCGAGGCGAAGGTGGCCGATTTCGGTCTGGCCCAACTGCAGGGAGGCGAACGCCTGAACCTGACCCAGGAAGGCGTGACCATGGGAACGCCTCTCTACATGAGCCCCGAGCAGGTTCAGGGACGCAAACTGGATCAGCGCAGCGACCTCTATTCACTCGGCGTTACGTGTTATCACATGCTCGCCGGTCGTCCACCATTCGGCGGAGACAATGCTGTCGCCGTGGCGTTCAAGCATCTGCACGAGAAAGCGGAGCCGCTCGAAAAACTTCGACCGGACGTACCGAAAGTGCTGTGTGATGTCATCATGCGCATGATGGCGCGCGCTCCTGAGGATCGCTATTCCAATGCACAGGCCGCACTCAATGACGTCCGTCGCATCGCCAAGGCCCTGAAGACCGGCGAAGATATCGATGTCAGCGAAACCGGCAGTACCGTCACCGTGGGAGGGGCCGTCCCGCGGGCTCGTGTCTTGTTACCAATGCTGTGCATCCTCGCCGCGCTCCTGGCAGCCGGGCTCGGATGGTACACGCGTCCCCGCATTCCTCCCGTTGATCCGAACGCTCTGAATGCCAGCGTCAAGAAACAACCCACAGCCCGGGATCAATACGTGCAGGCGATGATGCAGATCGACAATGTCGATGCCTTCCGCGCTGTTCAGATGTGGTTTCCCAACGACCGACTGTGGGTCAACCGGGCCCACGAACAGCTCGCATACCTGTATTTGAAAAACCCCCGCTATGCCTTGGCAGCCAGCCGTCAACTCGACCTGCTGGAAGGCCTGCGGGTGGATGACGAGCGGTACTTCACCGAAGCCCGAATCGGCCGGGCCGCCCTGGATGCCTATGCCGGTCGCACCAGCGACGCGCGGCGAATTCTCCAGACGATCGACCGCAGCAAACTGCAGAAGACCTCGTCCAGCTGGCAGCAGTTGATGACCGACATCCAGCAACTCGTGGAGCGGCAAGCCAGCTGACCGTGCCCCAAAGTCAATTCCAAGTGGACCGGCCATGGCTGATCTGATTCCCAAAGTTGCCTATCTCGTTTTCGACATCGAAGCCGTCGGAGATGGAGCGCTCATCCACAAGCTGCGGTATCCCAAAGAAGACCTCACGCCCACACAGGCGATTCGTCGTTATCGGGATGAACTGCTGGAACAAACCGGCAAAGACGTCCTGCCCCCCACCTATGTCCTGCCGGCTTCGGTCACCGTCGCCAAGGTCGGCACCGACTTTCGACTGCTCGACCTGGCCGTCCTCGATGATCCGCAGTTCCGCCCGTGGGTCATGGTGCGGCAGTTCTGGCAGGGCTGGCGACACTACGGGCGCCCCAAGCTGGTCACATTTAACGGCCGAGGTTACGACCTGCCCGTTATGGAATTGGCAGCATTTCGCTACGGATTCTCGATTCCCGAATGGTTCAACGTCTCTGCTCCCAGCTACGAACAGTCACGAAACCGCTACAACATTTCCTCACACATCGATCTGTACGACCTGTTTTCCAACTTCAACGCCCTGCGCATGACCGGCGGCCTGAACCTGATGGCCAACCTCATCGGCAAGCCTGGAAAGATGGATGTCGATGGCTCTCAGGTGCAGGATCTGTTCGATGCCGGAGACTTGCAGAAGATCAACGACTACTGCCGAGGCGACGTGCTCGACACCTACTTCGTCTTTCTCCGTTCTCGCGTACTGCTGGGGCACCTGACACTTGAGGATGAACAGATCATCGTCGAAGAAACCAAGGCCTGGCTCGAAGAACGCAGCACGGCCCAACCCGCCTATGCAGAATACCTCAAGCATTGGGGCGACTGGTCCCCCCCTGAAGACTGAACTCTTCGCACCAGCGAGTTGAGTGACCGTGAGCACATCAATGCCATTGAGAATGCGACTCGTCCAACTCGCTCGGCGTGCTCTGTTTCTGCTGTGCCTGGCCTACCTGGGAGTCCTTGTGCTGTTCGTTGGATTGCAGCGGCGATTGATCTACGGTCCCGACCCGCGGCTTGTGATGCCTCAGGAAGTCGGACTCGATCCGGCCCGCGTCGAGCAACTGTATCTGGACGTCGCTCCTCAAACGCGGCTGCAAGGCTGGTGGTGCCGCGCCCAGCACGGCCGAAGCAGTGAACGGATTGTACTGCTCTTCCCCGGCAATGCCGGGCATCGCGGATATCGGGCCGCGATTATTGAACAGTGGAACCGGCAAGGCTGCGATGTGGTGATCTTCGACTATCGAGGCTACGGAGGCAGCAGCGGCAAGCCTTCTGAGGCTGCATTCACACACGATGCCATCGCCGCCTGGGAGTTCCTGCACCACACCCATTCAATCGATGCTGATCAAATCATTCTGTGTGGACAGTCGCTGGGCGGAGGTGTCGCCACACGTCTGGCATGGGATCTCCAACACCGGCAGATTACCCCGGCCGGGCTTATTCTCCGGGCCACCTTCACTTCACTCGTTGATGCGGGGCGATACCACTACCGCTGGCTGCCGGTCGATTTGCTGCTTGTCGACCGCTATCCCTCGATCGAACGCATTCCCGAAGTCGGCTGCCCGCTGCTTGTGCTGCATGGCCAGCGCGATGAGATTGTCCCGTTCACTCAAGGGGAGCAACTGTTTCAGGCGGCTCCCGCGAAATCGCACAACGGAGTTCCCAAGACATTTGTGCCCCTGCCAAATGCCGGGCACAACGACATCATGCGTGTCCATGCTCTGGAAGTTGCCGCCGCACACGAAAAATTTCTTGCCTCCTTGCCTTCGATCGCCCCTCGCTGAATCACATCGCCCCAATTGGCCGCAAAGGATCGCGCCGTGGCATAACTGCTGAAAACAAGTTTGCCAGCCACTTTGCCACGCATCCACTACTGCCCTAAACTGAAAACATCCGGACCGGCCTCACAAACTCATTCCCACCGAGGCTTCACCACCAACCCGCCAAAACGTCCCGTGAATCCTGTTGACGAATATCGCGAGCTGACTGGCCTGTTCCCGGGGTCGCAGCCTCTGGATTTGTCGG
>JAGQPW010000148.1 GCA_020426515.1 Planctomycetaceae bacterium
TGCGGCATGATGGGCGAAGTGGTGGGCAAGGCAGCCTCCATTTGTGTGAAGCACGAGTGCCTGCCTCGCGATGTGTATGAGCGCTACTGGCCCGAACTCGATTCCATGCTCAAGCTCCCCGGCAAGGCCTTCCGAGCAACGGTACGAGATGACTTCACAATTCCTGCTGACGCACTTCCCGAAGCAGGTCCGTACGGTGCTCCTTCGGGACTTGATCCCAAGAAACTTCCCGGACTGGTGCTCGATGATCGCGATGCCACCAAGTCCGCTGGCTGGACCGAAGGATCGGGGCTGAAGGGATACATTGGTTATGGCTACCTGTACGCCGGTCAGGCGAGTGCCGCGACCTGCGAATGGACCCTGAAAGTCCCCAAGTCCGGCAACTACGAAGTGCGCGTTGCCTACCAGCCTCACGAGAATCGCGGCTCAAGAGTTCCCGTGACCGTGAAAACTACTGCCGGTGCCAAGACGACAACGGTCGACATGCGTCAACCCGCCCCGCTGGAGCACGGCTTCATCACGGTCAATTCCGGCAAACTGCTGCAAGGCGAAACCGTGACGGTGACCATCAGCAGCAAGGACTGCGGCGGCAACGCTCACGCCGATGCGGTGCAGCTGATTGAGGTGAAGTAGAGCTGGGCCAATAAAAAGCCCCCGCCATCTTCTGTGAAGAGTGCCACTTCTACTCCGTGGGGATGTTGGAGCAGTCATGCTCTTCGAGCAATCGCAGTGCGTAGCGTCTTATCTCAGAAATCAACTTTGGCTCCGCGGTTGGATCAAGTGACTCCGGGTGAAATCCGTTAATCATTTCGAACCACTCGAAAAGGTACAAGGATGCATTCCCCGGCGTCTCTAGATCGAACTGATATGCATTGAAGATGCCACAAATCTCATCTCGCCCGGAGAGTGGATCACATTGCCCGTCAGCAATCTTCCATGCGACGTTGATGACGAGATGAGTTACATACGCCAGCTTAACCGCTTCCAGATCCAACTCGGAGTACTTGAGCTGCTGAAAGACACGTTCAACGTCTCTTGATACATCGGACAACAATATGGGCTTACGAGTCCCCGCAATCTGACGGAGTTCTGCCGAATCGTTTCCGCTCTCCAATTCGCAAATCGCCCAGTCCACAGCATCGTCACCAGTAGCCCTCTCCATATGGAGCAAGGTCAGAAATCGAAGCTGGCACGGCCTGAGTGAATTCATTTTTCTCGGCTCACCTTACCCCAATGACGTAAGCCGCACGACGACCGCGCCGCGATTCCTGATTGTAGACAGCATATCGTCCCCCAAAGCAATTCCACATACCTTGAGTGCCCGGTTTGCTGCAGTAGTGTAAGGTCGACCGAACTGGACTGGACGCACCTCCGTTCAGGGTCGACACTGCGTGAAGTCGCTGTTGGCTGCTGAACCCAGGCTCACACATGAATCTCTCGGAAATTAACCATCTCGAAGTCCTGTCCGCAATTGATGAATTGCGGGAGCGAACAGTCGCGTTTACCGGGCGGCGAAGTGATTGGGCGCCCGTAGCCCGAACTCAGACACTGCTCAAGCGGGTTCTGGACCGTGTGGAAACGCTGCGGATTCGCATGGAAGCGCCACTGGTTGTGGCGACCTTTGGCGGCACCGGGACCGGAAAAAGTTCGCTGGTCAATGCGCTGGTGGGTGAGGAATGCACGCGATCGGGACGGCAACGCCCGACGACGCGGCAGCCAATCATCATTGCTCATCCGCGTACCGATCTCCCCGCACTCGGAATTCCGCTGCATGATGTGCAGGTGATGCAGCGGGAGGCAGACATTCTGCGGGATATCGTCATCATCGACTGCCCTGATCCGGACAGCGACGAACAGGAAACGTCCGGCAGCAATCTTGAACGGCTGCATGAACTGCTCCCCTTTTGCGATGTGCTGCTGTATGTTTCCACTCAACAGAAGTACCGCTCCGCCCGTGTTTCCGATGAACTGCTGAAGGCGGCGCAGGGCTGCCGCATCATTTTTGTTCAGACACATGCCGACCTCGACACCGACATCCGTGATGACTGGGCGAAATCTCTCTCCGGTCGCTACGAAGTGCCGGACCTGTTCTTCGTCGACTCCGTGAAAGCTTTGCAGGAACAGCAGGCCGGGCAGCGTCCCTCGGGTGAGATGGGTCGACTGGTCGAGATGCTGACGCATCAACTGGGAACTTCAGAACGTGTCGGGGTACGCCGGGCAAACGTGGTCGATCTGCTGCAGGCGGCTCTTGCGAGGTCTCAGGAACAACTGCAGGAACAGCGGCCGAAACTTGAAGAAGTCGGACAGGCACTCGTCACGCAGCGGGAAGCACTCGTGCATCGCATGGCTGGTCAGTTGCAAGAGGAACTCCTCAGCAGCCGGAATCTGTGGGAGCGGCGTCTGGTCGGCTCGGTGTGCGATACGTGGGGACTCAGCCCGTTCTCGGCAGTCCTGCGAGGCTACAACGGACTGGGCACCATTCTGGCCTCGATGACGTTCTATCGGGCCCGCAGCACGGCTCAACTGGCATTGCTGGGCGCAGTGCAGGGAGTCCGCTGGCTGGAAGGGTTTCGACAGGAACGCGAGGCCGAAGCGACGCTCACGCGAGTCAGTCAGTTTGGGCTCGATGACTCGCTGCTGCGTGAAGCCGAAATTGTGATGGAAGGGCACGTACAGGCCGCTGGACTCAGTCGAGAGCTGATGCGCGACCGCTCACTGGAAGACCTGCGACGCGAAGCTGCGGCCGTGGAAGGCCAGTTTGCCGACGATGCCCGTCGCCGGATTGATGAGATCATTCGTGACCTCGCACAGCGGAACTCCCGCTGGTACATTCGAGGCTGGTACGAAATTCTGTTTCTGGCGTATCTCGCCTTCGTGCTGTTCCGGGTCGGTAAGAACTTCTTCTACGAGTCGTTCATCGAATCGACGCCGCTGCTCTCGTCAGACTTCTACATCGCCGCCGGGCTGTTTCTCGTCCTGTGGACTGGTCTGCTGGTGATGCTGTTTACACGGCGGCTGCGTCGTGGATTGCAAAGCAAAGTGAAGGAGACCGTGCAGCAGCTTGTCGAAACCCGACTGGCTCGCGGACTGTTTCCACAGGTCGACCGTGCGGTGCGCGAAGCCCTGGGCAGCTGTGACGATGTCGATTCGCTACTGGCCCTGGCGACACAGGTGCGGCAAGACATTGCCACTCCATCTCAGCTGGGTGGTCAACGTATCGAGCGAAATGCAACGAAACCTGCAGTGCGGGCGAACTAATCGCCGTTGACGGGTTTCCTGGGGGATTCCAGCAGGCTGCGTTCGAGAACGTCGCGGGCTTTGTCGAAGTAGGGCTGCCACGTGATTTCCGGCTGACCATCACGCAAGCAGTCCCGAACCTTCTGCAGCGTGTTGCGAGCCATGTGCGGGCAGCGGTTGCAGGCGCACGTTTCCCCTGAATCAGCCATGATACCAGGAACAGGGATGTATTCGTGCTGCGGAGCCGCCAGCTTGAGCGGGTGAATCATCGCCACTTCCGTCGCCACAAGGAACGTGGTGGGTTCCGTGTGCGAGATGCAGAACTGCCGCAGCTTTTCTGTTCCACCAATGAAGTCAGAGGCCTCGAGAATGTTGTGCGGACATTCCGGATGCGAGATCACCAGGCTGCCGGGATTGTTCTTCTTCGCACGAATGAGATCCTGCAGACTGAAAATTTCGTGCACCATGCACGAACCCGGCCAGAGAATCATGTCACGTCCGGTCACTTCCATCAGGTACCGGCCGAGGTGCTGATCGGGAACGAACAGAATTTCCTTGTCACGCGGGACATGGGTTTCAATCAGCTCGCGGGCATTGCCACTGGTCACGATCCAGTCACACAGACTCTTTACTGCGGCAGACGTATTGATGTAGGCCACAGTCTCAAAGTCGCGTCCTTCAGCCCGCAACTGATTCTGAAACGCGGCAAGCTTGTCCGGGGGGCAGCTGTCCGCCAGCGAACATCCAGCCAGCAAGTCAGGAATCAGAACCCGCTTTTCCGGATTCATGATCTTCGCCGACTCTCCCATGAAGTGAACACCAGCGAACACGATCGTCGATGTCTGCACTCGCGTCGCATCACGGGCGAGCTTCAGTGAATCGCCAGTGAAGTCGGCAATGTCCTGAATCTCCCCATCGACATAAAAGTGCGCCAGGATGGTCGCATCCTGCTCCTTTTTGAGCTGATCAATCTCGTCCATCAGGTCGAGCGGATCTTCGTAAGGGGCAGTGGTGTCGTCAGCAATTGGCAGGCCAGTACTCATCGTCCGGCATCTCCTCGTTTCATCTCAAATCCGAAGTCCGCAATGATCGTCGCAAGAGCTACCGTTGTTCGGCGGGAGCCGATGCGGGCTTCAGGCTGATCAATCCGCGTTGAATCGACAGTTTGTGCGTCACTTCCAGTTTACTGTTCACGTCGGACATTGCCTTCTCCAGTTCGACGGCGCGGCCTCGCTGGCCGAGATAGCCCCCCAGCAGCAGAAACGCGTCTTCCTTAAGCGTGGCATCGCCGGTGAGCAACAGGAAGTCAATCATCTGAGCTGTTTTGGCCTTTCGCTGAACTCGCGATATGACTCGCAGTGCGACTTCATCCATCACGAACGGCTGCTTCTGAACATCGGGCTGAGTCAGTTCGGAACGCAGCTTGGCCGCTGCAGCATCGAGTTTCTGAGGATCGGCCGTCAGTCCCGGCAGCACAGTGCGGATCCAGTCGAGCCGGTCGTAAACTAGCGTCTGCTCTTTGCTGAAGGCCCTGATCTCTCCGGCCAGCGCCTTGTCATGGACATCACCTTCCATCTGCAGCATGCCCGGGACATCCGATTTGTAGTAAGGCTCGCGGACATTCAAGTTTGGATCCTTGGCACGGGCCTGCACAAGCTTCCAGACTTGCTGCAACTGCCCCTGCAGCGCCGCCTGTTTGAGCAGTCTCACCTGAAGCTTGAAGCGATCCTGCGCTTCCTGATCCAGTTGGTCGCACTGGCGGCGATACTGATTGAACGCACGGAAGATGGTCGCACTGTTGCCGCCCAGCTTCAACAAGCTGTCCAGCTGCGATTTTACGGTCGCCGACTTCTGATCACACGCATCGAGCAGATCCTGTGTTGCAGCCGGGCTGGGAGCCATCGAGCGTGCCCAGTCCATGGAACGCTGGAATGTCGTCCAGCCTGCTTCCCCCTGATCCATCCGCATCTGCAGAAAGGCGATATCGGACAATGCCAGTACCTTGGCCTCGGCCAGTGCTGGCTGGGGGAGCCCAGCGTATGGCTGTCCGGAGCTGTTGTAGATCTCCACCATTTTCGGCAGCGGGGCGGGCTGAGGTTCGCCCAGGCTCTCAGATAAGACCACCGCAGCCGCGAGCGCAGCTTCTGCTTCCGGACGCTTGCCTTTCCCCAGTTGCACGTCAGCCAGGGCACACTGCATTCGAATCTTCGCCGACTCCGTTGGAGCGGCTGCCAGCTCAGCGGCAATCTCCGGAGCATTCACGCCATCCTTCAATGCCGCACGTCCCACCAGTGCGGCGAGACAGGCTTCTCTAACGGCGGGGTCAGTGATCTGACCGCAGATCTCCTTGGCGTCGGCGAAATGACCGCGACAAACAAGCACTTCGACCAGTGCCATGCTGACGGGCGCGGGGACTTCGAGATGCCAGACGTGTTGGGCCTCAACGTCGAAGTCAAACGTGCCGCCTTCGGTCGTCGCCAGCCACAACAGGCTGACACGAGCCCGCGGTTCGGCATCGAGCTGAGCAAGCATCGGGAGCACCTTGTCCCCCTGATGCAGCGCCACGAGTAACGCCATCAGCCGCACTTCGGCATCGAGGGTCCGGCGAACCGCGGTGGGAATCCCCTTATTCACGATGTCGAGAGCCTCGGCCGCGTACTGTTCGGCCTTGGCCGTATCACCCGTCGACAGGGCCTGCCAGCCAAGTTCGGCCAGTGGATCGACCTGATGGTACGGCGACTTGCGGGCCGAAATTGTTTTCAGCGTCGCGAGTTCATCGACAGCCTGAGGAATGCGTCCTCCGACGGTCAGAATTTCTGTCGACAGCTGCCGGGAGAATTCCAACGATCGATTCGCGGGCCGCCGCTGCGGGGCCAGACTTTTGACACCGTTCAGAATGTTCTGCTGGACGTCAGCCAGTGTGACCTTCTTGACCGCGGGGGTCACTGGTGGCGTGACCTTGTCTGGATCATCTACGGGATCGGTGGGGCGGGTGATCGGAATATTGGCAGGTGGAACCGTGACCTCGGGAACTTCTCGCAGCACGAAGAACCAGACGAGGGCGCCGACCACTGCAACGACCAACCCGCCACCTCCCCATTTGATGGCCGGCGAAAGGCCCTTCTTCTCCGCAACGGCAGGCTTTTCTTCAATGGCAACCCGCGGCACCTTGAACACCGGAATCATGCAGTTGGCGTTGCCGCAGCGAACATGCTTGCCGGTATCTTCAGGCCGAATGTACCCCTCGGTTTCACACATCGGACATTTGACGAGAAACGTCCGCGTCTTGGTCGCTGTGGGTGTTAGAGGAATCGCTTTGGTGTGCGCCGATGTATCGACACCAAACGGATCATCCTCAGCCCCCCCTTCGCCGGAAGAGGTACCGCGTCCTTCAGGTTTCGGGGCAGGAGCCTTGGCCGATGCAGCCCCGGTCGGCTTCCCCGAGGGTTTGCCAGCAGGCTTCTTCTTTGGGGCAGCCGATTTCGTACTGCCTCCGGCAGGCGATGCCGACGGTTTGGGTTTCCCGCCAGGTTTGCCCGACATTGATGCCCCGCAGAACGGGCAGTCCTCGACATCATCCTCAAGGACGGATGCCTGGCAGGCGGGACACGTTCGGAAATCCATGATGATTCACCGCAGATGCTGAACAGTCGATGTGAGTCTGAAGAAGGGAGCCTGTGAGATTATACGGCAACATCTCACGACAATGTACCGGCCACGATTCCCGGAATTGTGGAATTCCCAACCGCTTTCGGCACTCGCTTCCGACGCATCGTAATGGGTTGAACGATGTTCGGGAATTCTGCCGCCCCCCGGACCGCTCAACAACCTCACAGAACCCGATTCGAATCAATCCTCGGCCCGGCTGCCATCGCCACACATTTTGACAATGCGGGGATCGAACCGTGCAACGGTCCGCACGAGATCCTGCTGCTCGTTCAGGACGGCGTGGATGTCCTTGTAAACCATCGGGACTTCATCCGAGCCGGCGGAAAGTACACGCACTCCCTTCTTCGCCAGATCGTGCTTCACCGCACTAAAGCGATACATCTGATTGGCTTTGGTCCGGGACATCACCCGCCCGGCCCCATGCGATGCAGAGTCCAGCGACTCGGGATGCCCCAGTCCACGAACCACGAAGCCCGGTGTGCCCATCGATCCGGGAATGACGCCCAGCACATCCTTTCCGGCCGGGGTCGCCCCCTTGCGATGAACAATCAGCTCCCGCCCCTGATGCACTTCCTTCCATGCAAAGTTGTGGTGATTTTCTACACCAGACAGGACTTCCGCCCCCAGCAATCCCACGACGTTACGATGGATGACCGCATGATTCGCAGCGGCATAGTCTCCCATCAGGTTCATGGCCGCCCAGTACTCCTGCCCCACGTCCTGATCGAGATTCAGCCAGGCGAGTCGGCCGAACTTCGCATCTTTCCTGGAGAGCAGATTGCGGGCAATCGTGCTGTATGTCGAACAGACAGCGAACCCCGTCCCGCGGCTGCCGCTATGGGTGAGCAGGGCAACGTATTGCCCTGCGTCCAGGCCAAGATCGGGTTCCTCCAGCGTCAGAACCCCGAACTCTGCAAAATGGTTGCCCGAGCCGCTGGTTCCGAGCTGAGCCCATGCCTTGTCCCTGGATTCACGTGTGATCCGCGTGATCGACCAGTCCTGATCCATCACGGCATGCTGCTGACGGCGCTTCCACGCCTTGCCTGCACCAAACAGTGTTCCCTCCAGCAACGCCTTGTCGAACGCGGGCTGCATTTTCTCGGCATGAAGTTCAGCGACCGGAATGTCGAGAACCGAGAGCTTCATTCGGCAGGCAATGTCCACACCCACCGCGTACGGGCAGACCGCGTTGTCCAGCGCCAGAACCCCGCCAATCGGGAGGCCGTAGCCGAGATGAGCATCGGGCATCAGCGCTCCGGCAACCGCATTCGGCAGGGCACAGGCATCCTGCATCTGCTGATGTGAGGCTTCATCGATGAAATCGGCCCCCCAAGTGCGGTACGGTGCCGGAATGCGAGGGGCCGACGGTTCCGTTTCGGCAAATGAAATCAGGGCCTGTGCAAGAGGTCCGAAATACAAGTCATCCCGGTGGCTCTTCGGATCGGCTGCAACCTGTTTGAGCAGCTCTTTGAGGGCACGTCCGCGCAGACCGGCTGCGGATGCAGCCTGAATTCCCTGCACAGCGGCAGGGACCGCATCATCCGAAATGCCCAGTTTTGAAAGTTGTCGCTTATTCATTGGTGGCCGGACACTACTCCCCTTACCAGGTTCACGCGACGAGACTGCTCCGCTCAGGACTCCGCCGCAAGTCAGCCAGTTCGTCTCCCTGCCCCGGCCATGTATTGTAATCCATTGCAAAAGAATGGGTTACAGTAATTCACCAACAGCTCAAGGACTTCCAAACTTCCTCCAACGCATTCGCTCAAAATCCCGTATTATGATGCAGGTGACTCCGGTTTGGGGAGCAGGCAGCATGAAAACACGCATTACAGACTCCGTTGACGGCATGGCCGTAGATTCCGCATCACAGCCCAGCGATGCCCGACTCGTCGACGAGACCCGTCGCGGCGACCAGGCGGCGTTCGGTCAACTGGTGCAGCGTTACGAACGCCGGCTCATGCGGGTCGTTCTGCGATTCATCTCCGACCTCGATCTCGCCGAAGACCTGGCTCAAGAAACTTTTCTCCGGGCCTATGAGCGACTGGACCAGTTTGATCCATCTCGTCGATTCGGCCCGTGGCTGTTCCGCATCGGCGTCAACCTGACGTTGGACTTCCACCGAAAACGCAAGCGACGCATCTGGTCCATTTTCTTCACGGATCGTGCTCCCGAAGGAAATTTCGATCCCCAGGCAGCCGATCCGCGGCCGGAGCTTGATCTGCAGCAGGAAGTGCAGCAAGTGATTGCGCAGATTCCTGAAAAGTACCGTACCGTCCTCGTCCTGCGTGATCTGGAGAATTTCTCCACATCGGAAATCGCAGCCATCCTTGATCGCAAAGAGACCACCATCCGGTGGCGACTGGCCGAAGCTCGCAATCGATTCCAGGAACTCTGGGAAAAACGTGAAGTGATTCACCGTCGTGCTGACCATGAGCAGTAGCCCTTTCATTCCCCCGACCTGCCAATTTCTCCCCCCTGTGTGAGTACTGTCATGAACTGTCGCGAAGCCAAAGCCGAGATTGCTCTTCTGGTCGGAAACGACCTCGAAGACGCGGGCGCGCGGGAATCGCTCCGACGGCACGTTTCCGCCTGCCCGGAATGTCGTGGGCACTATCAGCGGCTGAAACAGACTTTCAAGGTTCTGGAACAAGCCGACAAGACCGAGACGTTCGAGGTCCGGGAAAGCATGTGGCCGGCACTTTCCACTCGACTGCGTCACCGCCAGCAGGAACAGAAGCCGAGCCGACGGCAATGGTGGCCGCTGGCCTCGTTTCTGGCCGCCTGTATCGTTGTGGTCGCTATCATCAATACGCCCGCGCCGGAGCATTCTCATGCACCGGTGGTGGATCGCGGCATGATGTCGGAACTCTTCCCGGTCAGCGGCGATGTCTCTCAAGGCCCACTCCCACACAGAGACGAACCCACCACAGACGATTCAGACACACCCGCCGGGAAGCAGAACAAATCGAAGCCCAACCAAAGTCATCCCGGCCGGTAGTTGAAGCCCAGTGGAGTCACAGGCAAACATCCCCTACAGTGCCTGCTGTTTTCCTGATCTGAGCTTCAACTCCTGACTCCTATGCTTGTTGGTGTGTTCGCAGACTCGCACGACCATCTCGACAATCTGCGTCGAATCGTCGATCTGTTTAATGAAGCCAGGTGCGACGTCGTGCTCTTCGCTGGCGACCTCGTCTCAACTTTCGCCGTTCCGCCACTCCGCAAGCTGAACTGCCCGATCCTGGGATGCTTCGGCGACAACGAAGGGAATAAGCCCGGTCTGCTGGCGGGATTCAAGATCATCGGCCAGCTGCGCGAAGCTCCCGCCGCCTACACGCTCGACGACGGCACGCGCGTGGTGATTGTTCATATGCAGCGTCAACTGCGTGGCTACGCCGACCCCTTTGACGCAGCCATTATGGGCCACACCCACAAGCCCTCGGTCCACCGCGACGATGAAGGTCGCCTGTGGATCAACCCCGGCGAAACCTCCGGCTGGACGTACGGAAAGCCCTCAGTCGCCCTGTGGAATACAGAATCCGGTCACGTCGAACATCGCCGGATCCCGACGGAAATCCCAATCTCCACCTGGGATGCCGAACGTCGCGGAGCCTCTGCTTCGGACTAGCTCAGGCCGCACGATCACCAGAAGCGGGAAGTTTTCCAATCCACGCTACCCCTTTCTTCGGAGACAGTTACGCCAAAATCGTATCATTACTGTCTAGAAATACCCTAATCCATCAACAAGAGCGATTGTGTCTATTGACAACCCGAACTCCAATTATAGACTATCCAGGAAGCCGACACTGTAACCATTCGGTTATTCGGCCAGGCCAGCAACCCAACCGTTGGCCAAAATTCAACAGTCCATGTCTCCCCGCAGGTCTGCGGGCCCGGATTTCAGTATCCCATCTTTACCGGAGGATCGTCATGAGAACGCCATTCGTGCGGCGCAAGCGTGCTGCTTTTACGCTGATCGAACTACTGGTGGTAATCGCCATCATTGCCATCCTGATTGCACTGCTGCTACCGGCCGTGCAGCAGGCCAGAGAGGCCGCTCGTCGTTCGCAATGCAAGAACAACCTGAAGCAGATTGGCCTGGCACTGCACAACTATCATGACATCTACAAGGCATTTCCACCTGGCCGCGTCCGCCGCTCAGGAGTCACCCCAAACTCCTGGTACTCCGGGAATATTGCCTGGCTTCCCCGCATTCTGCCACAGATTGATCAGGCCCCCCTGTTCAATAAGATCGACTGGAATCGCGGCTACGGTACGTCTGGCACGGATGGAAACAGTGGAGTGAATGGCTCCAATCCGAACGGAGTTCGCCGACAGATTATTCCGGCGTTTCGCTGTCCGTCGGATCCAGGCAATGGGTCAACTCCGTGGACAAACCCCAACGGAGTCAAGGTGACCGGCGCCACACCAAATGGTGGATACGCGTCCACGAACTACATGGGCATGATTGGAACGTCCACGCGGCTGAATACGCGTCCGCCGGGCCTGTTCGGACAGAACACCAAGATCAAGATTCGAGATGTGACCGATGGAACTTCTAACACGATTGCTGTGGCTGAAGGGATCATCGGATTCCATCGGATCAGTGCCAATGACTCCGGCAACAACACATCGTGTGGCTCGGGCGGAAAATTGACGGGCAGCGATCAGCAGACCGGATTTTCATGGTTCTACGCCTTCCGGCCGCAGGCTGCGTTCTGCAACAGCTACGTCGGCCCGAATGCGAAGGAATTTGACTGCGGTCAAAACAGCGACCGAGTCAACACGGCTGCCCGCAGCATGCACGTGGGAGGCGTGCACGTCCTGATGTGTGATGGTGCGGTGCAATTCGTCGGCGAGAACATCAATCTCCAAACGTGGCGAAATCTCGGCAATAAGTCGGACGGGAACGTCGTCGGCGAGTTCTGATCCGGACTTTCCTCTCAGATAAAGCGACTTCGAACTGGATGGTGGGCCAAATCGCCCCACCATCCAGTTTTTTTGGTTCGTGATGTTCACCCGCAAGTCGAAACATTCCCATCCCTCGGCCT
>JAGQPW010000149.1 GCA_020426515.1 Planctomycetaceae bacterium
TACGGTGTTGCCAACCGTGGTGCGTCGATTCGCATTCCTCACTCCTTCGTGGCCAACGATGCCTACAAGGGATACCTGGAAGATCGCCGTCCAAACTCGCAGGCCGATCCTTACGCGATCGTCGCTCGCGTGCTGAAGACGATTGCATCGGTCGAGTAATTTCCACCCCCAGGGCCGCTCAACAGGCTTGCTGCTGAGAAGGTCACAGGTGAGAGAAAAAGTTAAACAGCCGCTTTCCTCAGTCGTTGGGGAAAGCGGCTGCTTTTGTTACCGAGTGAGGACAGCCTGCTGCACGGTTGGCGGTGGCGGGCCAACCTGCGGGGCATGCGCTACTTTCCGGTCATCTCGATCACGCCATGCCAACCGGCCGGTGCACGGCGATTGTGTTGCGTGATCAAACCGAGCAGGAAGTCATGAGCGCGGTCTGATGAGGGCATGCTGTGCAGGCAACGGTAAGCCGCCTCCCAGTCCCCTTTCGTGAACGCATCCACCCCCTGCTCGTAGGTAGCCAGATCGTCATCTGTCAGGCCTTGATCCTGCTGATAGGGCGGAAGCAGTTCGGTAACCAGCAGAGGGGATTCCAGACCGTAGGGGAGCACTGTTCCCAGCCGGCGAAATCGTCCGTCCTGAGAATTCAGTCGTTTTCGCACGATGGTGGCGGTGCGTTCATCCAGCAGGATGCCCGCGTGCAACCGGCGGGTCAGGTTTTCAAGGCGACTGGCCAGATTGACCACGGGGCCAAATACCGTCACCGTCACCCGATCTCGTGTGCCGATTTTTCCGGCGACCGCACGCCCGTGGGCCACGCCAATGCCCATCTGGAAATCGTGCAACGGATGTTTGGGATTGGCCTGAATCTCGGCAAATTCCTGACGGATCGCCAGTGCTGCCCGGCAAGCCTTCAGGGGGGAATCTTCCGAAGCGAATGGCCAGCCCCAGAATCCCAAAACCGCATCCCCCAGGAAGTCTCCCGTCACACCGCCATGCTGCAGGATTTGCGTCGTCATGACCTGCAGCGCAGCGCTCACGCGGTCGAGCAGCCCTCGCAAATCATGAGCTGATTCTTCGGCACGATGGCTGAATCCCCGCAGGTCGCAGAACAGGACGGTGACATCGCATTCGCGCGGCTCCAGCAGCGCGGAGTTGACGCCGTCCTCGTCGGAAGTGCTTTCCAGGGCGGCCAGGATCGGCGGCGAGAGGAACTGCCGCAGCACGGAGAGCTGCCCTTCCATGCCGTTCTGGCGTTCCACCGTTGACATGATCTCCGCCAGGATCTCCGTGAAGCGGACATCAGCCTGCAGGTTTACGGTGCTTGTCGGACCGCTCCAGGGATGGTCAAGTCGACCGGCAACGTAGATTCCCCAACTCTCATCCGGACCGGTTCTCACAGGTGTACAGAAGGCCCAGTCAAACTCGGCTGTGGCGGTGTAGTCGTTTTGCACCTGCTCCTTGCGGACGCCTTCCCACACATGCAGCACAGAACGCTTTTGATGCAGGGCATCTTTCACCAGATGAGTACTCGGTCGCACAGCGCCATCGGTTTCTGTTCGTCGATCCCAGCGGACAATCGAAACGTGGCCTTCGGCATTGCGCATCACAATCGCAGCGGCTTCCGCATGACGAATTCCGGCCAGGATCAGATTGAGCAGCTGAGTCGCCATCTCTTCGCGGCTGCGTACTTCTCCAATGACTGTAGGCAGCCTCGACAGCACTTCCATGCGGCGGTCGGCATCTTCAAATCGCACCTGCCGCAGTTCCTGCGGGGTGAATAGAAACTCCTGGAATGGCTGATCCGTGGGTGATGGGGTCTCCGCATTCGTTTCCTGCAACAGAAACGACGTTTGCCCGATGACAAACTGCTGCCCGGGAGCGACACGGCACAGCGTGGCTTCTTCACCATGAAAATAGACCGGGTTCAGCGCCTGTTCGAGGCGGCGGACTTCCAGTGATTCGCCGACCAGCCGCAACTGACAATGTCGCCGCGACAACGTCGATTCCCAAGGCACCGGACAATCGCAATCGATCGATCGTCCCAGCAAATACGTACGCTCGCCATCGAGCTGCTGTCGCCAGCGCTGACGGGGGGACGATCCCTGAGCCACAAGATGAAACATAGTGGTACCGGCTACTGGGGCAGCCGACAGCAGGAAGGACTGCAGGGCGGAGCATCCACCGGAGGACAACCGGGGCCCATGATGGGCAATGTTCCGGCCACATGTCCGGCCGGAGCACTCATCAGCTTTTCGAGTTTCTTGCTCGCACATCGCGGGCAGGGTGGCTGCTCTCCAGCCCGCACGAGTTCCTCAAACTCCGCTCCGCAATCCGAACAACGGTACTCAAAAATCGGCATCTCTGAATGTTCCTCAATCGCTAACAGTACAGCGACGGTTTCCTCACGCTTGGCAACCGCGCACCGCACTCCTTCAGCTTACGCACCACACATGAACCTGCCAACCTTCTGATTGCCGAAATTGGTGCCACGTCCTCTGAGGAGTCAGTCCCCAGGTGGAATTCAAGGCGTCAGCGGCTTCTCGCGTGCCCCTTCCGCTTCGACAATCGGCCACGAGGCACGTGATTCGTCTGCGTAGGGACCAATCTTTTCAACCGGGATCGGCTGGAAGTTCAACTTCTGAATGGCGGGTGACGCCGGTTTCAAACGGAAGTCATCATGTTCGTAGTCGACGAACTGCGGATCGGCGATGAGCGAATGCAGATCGTTGCCTTGTTGCTGCCAACCAGCCCACTCATCGAAACCATCGATTTCGTGCAACTGCACATCATCCACGAACAGAGATCCTTCTTTGTCGGGGAAATCGATGCGAACCCGGAACATCTTCATTTCCGGGTGATGCCCCTTCTCTCCAGGGCCAGGAATGCGGAACAGGAACTCGAATGGCTTCCATTCGCTGCCAACGGTTGCATCACTCGGGGAACTCGCCCAGAAGAACGCGTTGGGGACGTAACCCTGCAGCATCAACTTGGCTTTGGCCTCGGGAATGGTGCTGCGCAGCTGAGCTTTCAGGCGGTACGTTGTCCCCAGTTTCAGTTCCAGGTCGCGGCTGACGACGATGGGGTAATTGTCGCGCGGCTTTTCGGTGTTGAAGGCCGCATCAATCCGGAGCAGCTTCTTCCCGTCTGCCGGCCGCGTTGTCACAACGCCCGCCTTCGCCTGCGGAGTGGGAAAGATCTGCCAGTTCCAGTTCTCGGGCATCTTGTCGACCTGGCCCAACTCAAAGCTTCCGTTTGGACAGAGATTTGGCGTCATGTCTTTGCCCGCTGCCCGAAATCCCGTTTCGATGGGTTGACCAAAGTGATAGTAGAGGTCGTGATCGAATGAATTGTGGGTGAACGAGACGTTCCGCAGTCCCATCAGCATCGCGTCGTTCTTCCACGCGACAATATTTCGCTCAAAGACGTTCCCGGACATGATCGTTCCGTCCGGCAGCACGGCGTCTTTGGGGTGCAGCGACATGTTTCGCATCGTCTTCCACGCAGGCTGATTGGCGACGGATTCGTAACCTTTGACCATGCTGTCAAAATGCGATTCCCAGATGCGGTGCCCCGGTTGCCATCCACTGTATTCAAACTGTTTCTGGCCGTTGTCGACGAAGATGTTGTTTTCGATGAGGTTATCGCGGCCATTGTGCAGGTGCAGACCGGCCCGTGAGCAACGCACCAGAATGTTGCCAATCACATCCACGCCGCCCGCATTGTCATCCAGGTACACCCCCCAGGCGAAATGCGGCGAGACCCATTTCCCCGAAGCATCCTTGCCGTAACCCAGAATGTCGTGGAAGTAATTGTGACGGATGACGGTTCCGCGAGAGGAAATCCAGTCACGCCCGCCCGTGTACACCGCTCCGGTATCTTCCGTTTCCAGATTCACGTGTCGAATCTCGTTGTACTCCATCACGAGATTGTTGCCGACGAACATGATGCCGAATCGCGGGCAGTCGTGAATCAGGTTGTGAGAGGCACGGTGGCCGACACCAGTGAGGGCAATCCCGACACCCTGCTTGTAGAAGACGCCCGTGTGATGAATGTAGTTGTTCTCAGCCACATGGTCGGCTGATGCCAACGTCTTGCGATCCCCTCCGCTGAGAGAGATTCCGTTCCGACCGACATACGAAATGTCGCAACCGGTGACCCGATTACGAGCCCCGCCGCTCACGCTGACTGCCGATCCGTTGTAGTTGCTCACGTTTCGAATTGTGCAGCCCGTCACGCCACAGTCACTGCAATTCTTCAGGGAGATCCCCGCATCGTTGGCGCATTCCAGGGTCAGTCCGCGCCAGGTCACATGCTCGACGTTGTCCGCCGAGAGAATTGTCGCCACCGTGGGGACAAAGACTTCGTGGCCGGGTTGTCCCAAGTGTTCAGCCGACTCTGGTGGCCAGAAGTAGACGGTTCCTGAACGTTTGTCGAAATACCACTCGCCGGGAGCATCGAGTTCCTCAAGTGCCCCCTGGAAGTAATAGCGATCTCCCGGACGGATGGGATACGAACAGTCGCCCGTCAGCGTGGCAATGCGTTTGTCCGCATCGATGGACGCAACGCGAACAATGTTGTTCCACCAGTTGTATCGCGGGAAGACAAATACTTCGACATCTTCCGGGTGAGCCCAGCTTCGGGCATCCGCTTCGCGGTAGTGCAGCGAGCGTTTCGATTCGCCGGGCACGTCCTGATACATGGGGATCGGCTTGCCGTCGGCGTAGGCCCAGCCACCACCGTAAGGATTCGTGGCGTCAAAGTTCGGATAGCGGGCGAGGTGTTGTCGCTGTCCGCCGTGCATCAACTGCCGCACTTGCGGCTTCCCGGGCAGCGACGCTGTCTCACATTGCAGGATGCTCCCCTTCCAGGTCGTCCACCCGCTGAGGGCCACACCACCAATCAGCAGAGGCTGCTCGCCTTCGAATGCGCGGTACACGATCGGAGCATCGGCTGTACCAGAGTCTGATGCATCGAACTGCAGTGTTTGCGTGATGAAGTATGTCCCGCCTCGAATCCACACGGTTGTTGGCTGTCGCTCTTTGTGCTGCCGAACCTCATCGCGGGCCCGTGCGATCGTGGCGAACGGTTGTTCCTTTGTGCCGGGATATTGATCGTTGCCACCTGGGGCGACAAAGTATTCGCCCGCCAGGCTGATTGACGTCGAAGTCAGAATGCAGAAGATCGCGAGCGCCGCAGTGTTGAATCGCATGTCGTGGTCAATCCGTCGGTGTGTGATTGGTCATCGCTCCGGCAGGCGAACTGCCGCGACAACATCTGCAGTCTACACGTGGCGAGTGCCGTTCTTCCACTTGCCGGTCGAAAGCGGCGAAATGCACAGTCCGCAGCGTTCGATCAACCTGTTACACTCCACGACCCGTTTTCGACCACGATCGCTTACTCGACTCGGACGCCTTCCATCATGCCTCTCTTCGGTTCGCACCTCTCCATTGCTGGCGGTTACTACAAGGCGGCGGATGCTGCTGCCGAGTTGGGTATGGACACGGTTCAAATCTTCACCAAGAACAACAATCAGTGGTCAGGGAAGACGCTGGCTGATGACGACATTCGTCAGTTTCAGGCGGCGGTGAGAGCAGCCGGACTGTCGCTCCCCTGCTCTCACGACAGCTACCTGATCAATCTGGCCAGTCCCAAAGATGACCTCTGGAGAAAGTCGCTGGAAGCGTTCGTCGTGGAACTGGAACGGGCCGAAGCGCTGGGGCTGGCGGGCGTTGTGATGCATCCCGGCAGCTATGTCGACAGTTCCGAACAGGAAGGTCTGCAGCGAATCGTCGAAGCGCTGGAAGAAGTGCATCACCGCACGCAGGGTTTCAAGGTGCAGACATGGCTGGAGACAACCGCCGGACAGGGGACGAATCTGGGACATCGATTCGAGCACCTCGGCCAGATCATTGCCGAGTCATCCGTGCCGGAACGCTTTGGTGTGTGCGTAGACACCTGCCACATCTTCGCCGCGGGATATCCACTCCAGGCGAAGGAAGAGTATGAAGCAACCGTTGATGAACTGATTGCGAATATCGGTCTGGAAAAGATTCGGGCGTTTCACCTGAACGACAGCAAAAAGGGCCTCGGCAGCCGCGTCGACCGACATGAACACATCGGCGAAGGAGAATTGGGATTGGAGCCCTTCCGTCACCTCGTCAACGATTCCCGCTTCGCCGGGCATCCGATGTATCTTGAAACCAAGAAAGAAAAACGGGATGGTGAGGAGATGGACGCCGTCAACTTGCGTGTGCTGAAATCGCTGCTGAAGTGAGCGGCGGGTGAACCGCAGCGTGTGTCGCGTGTCTGTTTCCGCGTGTTTGCGGCAATCTGCCGTAGCGACCCTCGACCCTCTCCATTGCCAGACGATATGATGCTCCGAAGTTTGCTCGACCTTCGGGATCCGTCTCGCACAACCTGAATTTCACCATGTCACGATCCATTGGAAACTCCATCGCCGACTCCCTGTCTCTCGCCCTGGGCTACGCCCGGCGGATGTTGACTGATGTTACGCCGGAGACGTTTGCGAGATTTGGTGCCCCCGGAGGTCAGGTGGTCGAATCCAACCACGCCGCCTTCTGTTACGGACACCTGTCGCTGTATGCCTGCCGGGTAATTCGCGAACTGGGGGGAGATGAGAAGGCCGTCACTCCGCCCGAGGTGTATTTCGAGAAGTTCAAAGATGGCGTCAAGTGCATCGATGATGCGGACGGCACGTATTATCCTCCGATGGAGGAGATCACCGCCAGTTTCTTCAAGTACTACGAGACGGTTCTTGAGGCCTTGCGGGCTGCTCCCGATGAGGCGTTTCAGAAAGAGAATCCTCACGGCGGTCGTTTGACCGAACTGTTTCCCTCCATCGGATCCATGCACGCGTTTTACTGCGGCGGCCACATCATGATGCATCTTGGTCAGGTCAGCGCCTGGCGTCGGATGCATGGTTTGAACCCCGCGTAAGGTAATCGATCCCCATGGCCGAAGAGCCAACAGAGCTTTCGTCACAGCCTCAGGAACTCACTGTTGAGTCGAGGGCGCACGGCTGGCGACTCGACTACTACCTGACCCGACTGTACCCCAACTACAGCCGGGCGCTGTTTCAGCGCGCCATCGAGCAAGACCGTGTGCGCGTCAATGGGCTGGAAGCGAAGGCCTCCCGGCGGCTGCGGGTCAACGACCGGATTGTGGTCCAGTTGCCGGAAGAGCCGGATGGCACACTCCAGGCGGAGGACATTCCCATTGAGGTTCTGTATGAGGACGAGTATATCGCCGTCATCAACAAACCGGCCGATATGGTGACTCATCCTGGTAAGGCGAACTTCACGGGCACGCTTGCTGCGGCCGTCCAGCATCACTTCGATCAACTCAGCGATGTTGCCGGGCAGTTGCGTCCGGGGATCGTGCACCGACTCGACCGCGACACGACCGGCGTCATCCTGATTGCCAAGGACAACCAGGTTCACAACCGGCTGACACGGCAATTTGAGGCGCGTGAAGTCAAAAAGGAATACCGGGCACTGGTACGCGGAGCCCTCCCTCTGGATTCCGATTACATTCGCACTCACGTGAGAGTGCATCCCAAGGCACGCGAAAAAATGATCGTGTGCAGCCCCAAGGACGACGGAAAAGAGGCCGTCACGTTCTACCACGTGCTGGAACGCTTTCGAGGCTACACCTACGTGCAGTTGCTCCCGGAAACCGGTCGGACCCATCAGTTGCGTGTGCATATGCTGCATCTGCGGGCGCCGATTCTGGCCGACAAGCTGTATGCCGGGCACGGGTCGATTACGCTGCATGAAGTTCAGGGTGAGACGGCACCCTCCGATGCGGATGATACGCTCATCTCTCGACAGGCATTGCATGCGCATCGGTTGCAGTTGCGCCATCCCGTGACCGAATGCATCATGGAATTTGTTGCTCCCTTACCTACGGATTTCCAGCGGACGCTGGAGGCACTCCAAACCCATCGCAGGCTCGACTCATGAAATTGGCGAAAGTATGTACGGCAGATGGCAGTGTCCGTGTGGGGGTGGTGGATGGAGAGTCCATCAAACTGCTGCCATTGGATGCAAAGTCGCCCGTAAATTCGCTGTCAGCCATTCTGCACAGCGACAGCCCCGTCGCGATTGTTAATGAACTGCTGCCCAAGGCGGTGGCCGTTCCGCTCGCGGATGTCCGTTTGCTGGCGCCGGTCGACCGTCAGGAAGTATGGGCCGCAGGGGTCACGTACAAGCGGAGCCAGGTGGCCCGCATGGAAGAGTCCGAGTCGGGCGCTTCACACTACGACAAAGTCTATCTGGCGGACCGTCCCGAACTGTTCTTTAAGGGAACGGCCGCCCGCATGGTGCATCCAGGGCAGCCAGTGCGAGTGCGGTTCGACAGTCAATGGTCGGTTCCCGAACCCGAATTCACGCTGGTTCTCAACCCCCGCATGGAAATTGTGGGCTACACCATTGGCAACGACATGTCGGCCCGCGACATCGAAGGGGAAAACCCGCTCTACCTGCCGCAGGCCAAGGTCTATCGGCAATGTTGCGCGATTGGTCCGTGGGTTCAGCTCGCCGATGGTCCACTGGATAAGTCCGCCGTTTCGATTCAGTTGACCATTGAACGCGACGAGGCGGTGGTCTGTCGTGGCGAGACATCGCTGGATCAACTGCATCGCGAACTGGAAGATCTGGCCGGCTGGCTGGGACGCGAAAATGAGTTCACTGATGGCGCGTTGTTGCTGACGGGCACGGGCGTCATTCCCGACGATGAATTCTCGCTGGAAGACGGGGACGTCGTCACGATTGAGATCAGCAACATCGGCGAATTGATGAACCCGGTTGTCAAAGATTAGGTCCAGGCCGGTGCGGCTGGTGAGGTCACTTTTGGGCGGCCTCGCATTCACGGTGAGTGGTCACTCGTTTCTTGAGGGTACTGTTCAGGTGAGATGGTCATGAAAGCGCTTGTCAAACGTCACGCCAGTCCGGGCCTGTGGATGGAAGATGTTCCCGAGCCCACCATGGGCGTTAATGACGTCCTGATCAAGGTATTTAAGACCGGGATCTGCGGCACCGATGTTCACATCTACAACTGGGATGCCTGGGCTCAGAAGACAATTCCCGTCCCAATGGTGGTGGGCCACGAATTCGTCGGCGAAATCGTGGATGTTGGTGCCAACGTCAAGGACTTTGCGGCCGGGGAGATTGTCAGCGGCGAAGGGCACGTGGTCTGCGGACACTGCCGCAACTGCTGGGCGGGCCGTCGGCATCTCTGCTCGGAAACGCAGGGCATTGGGGTCAATCGTCCCGGAGCCTTTGCAGAACTGATCGCCATTCCGCAGACCAACGTCTGGCATCATGCCGATGGTCTCGACCTGGATGTGGCGGCCATCTTTGATCCCTATGGCAACGCTGTTCACACTGCTCTGCAGTTCGACCTGCTGGGTGAGGATGTCCTGATTACCGGGGCCGGGCCCATTGGCTGCATGGCCGCCGCAGTTGCTCAATACGCGGGAGCCCGATTCGTCGTTGTGACGGATGTCATTCCATGGCGGCTTAATCTGGCCAGGAAAATGGGGGCCACCCGCGTTGTCGACGCCAGAACCGAGAAACTGGCGGACGTACAAAAGGAACTCGGGATGAAAGAGGGGTTTGATGTCGGACTGGAGATGTCCGGAAATCCTCAAGCCTTCCGCGACATGCTGGCGAACATGTGTCACGGTGGGAAGATTTCCATGCTGGGGATTCCTTCGGAACCGGTCGCCATCGACTGGAACACCGTGATCTTCAACATGCTGACGATTCGCGGTATCTATGGCCGCGAAATGTACGAGACGTGGTACAAGATGACCGTCATGCTGCAAGGCGGCCTCGACATCTCACCAGTTATTACGCACCGCTTTAGTGCGAACGAGTTCGAGGAAGGCTTTGCGGTGATGCGTTCCGGCGAAAGTGGCAAAGTCGTGCTGGACTGGACCAACCTGTAGGTTTTAGTCGAGAGCGGAAGTATCGGCTGCCAGCTCTGTGGCACTACGAATCGAAGCTCGTCCCATCCACCATGCCAGCAGCGTTCCGGTAAACATGCATCCAAACGCGTACAAACCGCACGGCAGCGCCACCTGGGGGTGACCGGGGAACAGCTTAAGTGCCAGGCTCGCCCCAACACCGGCGTTCTGCATGCCGACTTCAAGAATGAGTGCTCGGCGCATCCCGGTCGGCAGTTTGGCCAGTCGACCCCCCAATGCCCCAGCCGTATAACCCAGGAGATTCACACCCAGAATCGCCGGGAATAGCATGCCACCGGCTTGCACGAGATTCTGCCGGTTGGCCGCCACAACCACAGCAATGATCCACAAGATGGCCAGGTTTGCGATGTTGGCTGCAACGCGATCGGCGACCTGCTTCCACCGCAAACTGAGCCGACTGAGTGTGTATCCGGTCAAGACCGGCAGGACCACCTGCCAGCTCAATTCAATGGCCGTTCCCATGAGCAGCCGAATATCGGCCCGGGCTCCCAGCGTCAATTTCAGCGCCGCAGGGACGATCAGTGGCGAGAGCAACGTGGCCGACGTCGTCAGTCCGACGGAGTAGCTGACGTTGCCCTTTGCCATCAGAGTCAGGACATTCGACGCCATCGCTCCAGGCACGCAACCGGCAAGGATCAGCCCGGTCTTCAGATCGCCCGTCAATCCAAAGGCCTGCGCCATCAGCCAGGCCAGCAGCGGCATCGAACCGTACTGCACGCAGGTGCCAAACAGTACAAGCGGCCAGCGTCGTGAGACATCGCGGACTTCGTCCTGAGGCAACAGGCTGCCGACACAGAGCATCGTCATCGCCACCATGACTCCCAGCCATGGCTTTGACAGCAGGAACGGATCCGCGATGGAGCCCGGCCAGACTGCGGCTACCAGCGAAAGCAACACAAGCCAGAGGATCAGGTACTTCTGCAACATGAATCGAGTCCCAAGACAATCGGCCGGAAAATTCAATGGTATCAGCCGGCATTCCGGAGCGAACGCCAGATTGACAGCGTCTCCCTGGCCGCCCGCTCGACGTTAAACATCTCTACGCAGCGTTGGCGCCCCTGCTCAGTCATCCGGTTTCGAACTTCGGCATCGCTCAACAGGAATTGTGCCGCCTCAACCATAGCGGCAGTATCGTCGGGCTCAACGATCAAGCCTTCCTCGCGATGACGCAGAATCTCCGGCGTCCCGCCCACATGCGTGGCCACAATGGGAGTTCCACAGGCCAGAGCTTCCAGCAGCACGCGACCGAGTGGTTCCTGCCGAGCACAATGAAGCATCAGGTGCACTTCTCTGAGCAACAGGGGAAGATCGGTTCGAATGCCGAGTCGATGCCACCGCTGACTGAGCTCGGCCTGCTGCATCGTTCGGTCCAGCTGCTGGTCAAACGCAACCGACTCGGCTTTTGTTGAGTGCCTCGCTCCGCAGTGCAGGAAATGCAGCGAATCATCCTGCTTTGCCAATTCAGTCGCCACGGCGATGAACGTGTCCTGCCCTTTGCGCAGACAAATCTGGCCGACATTCACGATGAGGCGGGCATCGGATGGAAGGCCCAGTTCTGCGTGCAGATGTCCCGTCGAAGGACCGGGCCGGAAGCGTTCGAGATCGAGGCCGTTGTACACGACACAACTGCGATCCGATGTGAGCCCCTGTCGAACGTGAGCCTCTTGCGTGGCATGGGAGACGCAAATGATCTGGCGAAGTTGATTGATGTCCTCGATGGCGCGGCCACTCAACTTCAGGATGTCCCGCAGATGTCCGGTCGCTGGTGCCTGCAGGTCAACGGCG
>JAGQPW010000014.1:0-1685 GCA_020426515.1 Planctomycetaceae bacterium
ATTCGAGCATCGAACAATGAACCCCTGCTGCGTGTGAATTTCGAGTCAAATGACGCGGCAGATGTGGCCGGAAGAACCTACGCACTGATCTCGCGGATTCGCGAAATTTGCGGCGTTCGAGCAACGGTCACGGTTCAAGACTGGGGAAATCTGAAGTAACTGGTCGGAATTGAGCCGAAAACCGCAAGAAAGCCGCTGTTTTCCTTGGAAAACGCGGTTTGGGGGAATTGACAACGCGAATTTTCGCAACTCTACTTACCTCGTTGTCTGGATTGTCCCGTTGCGTTGGGATTTTCCTCGCCTCAATGAAACGCCATTTCAAAAAGGAGCCACAATGGCGAAAAAAGCTGCTGCAGCACCCAAGGCCATGAGCAAGTCTCAGCTGCTCACCGCACTGGCCGAAAAGACCGGCCTTGTTAAGAAGGACGTCACTGCGGTCCTCGACAGCCTGGAAGCGCTGATCGGCGAAAGCCTGAGCAAGAAGGGTTCTGGCGAGTTCGCTCTGCCCGGCCTGCTTAAGATCCGCATTGCCGAGCGCAAGGCTCAGCCTGCCAAGAAGGGGATCAATCCTCGCACTGGCGAAACCATCGATATCCCGGCCAAGAAGGCGACCAAAGTCGTCAAGGTCCGCGCGCTCAAGAAGCTGAAAGAAATGGTCTAGTCTCTGACTTGATCAGCATGCTGACAACTCAACACCCCAGGACCGAATTCCTGGGGTGTTGTCTTTTCCAGAGATCAAGAGGGACGCTTTCTTGTTCGACCATCGGAAATCTCGTCGCTACAATCCAGTGCTCTGAAAAGACACTGTCCGTGTAACGCCTGACGATGGCATTTCCTTCGCTTTCGATGACTGACGGTTCGCTATGCCTGCTACCTTGACGATTACCGACAACCGCACCGGAAAAACGTATGAGATTCCCGTAGAACACGACACGATTCGTGCGCTGGACCTGCGGCAGATCAAGGTGAAACCCGATGACTTCGGGATGATGACCTACGATCCCGGCTACACGAACACCGCCTCGTGCAAAAGCCGCGTCACCTACATCGATGGCGATCGCGGAATTCTTGAGTACCGGGGATACCCGATTGAGCAGCTGGCCGAGCACAGCAATTTCCTGGAAGTGGCCTACCTGCTGATTCACGGCGAGCTGCCCACCGCCGATCAGGCTCGCGAATGGGAAGATTCCATTCGGCTGCACACTGTGGTGCATGAGAACATCAAGCGGCAGATGGAAGAGTTTCGCTACGATGCCCACCCAATGGGGATGCTGGTCAGCACCGTAGCGGCACTCTCGACCTTCTACCCCGATGCGAAGCAGGTCGCCTGCGAAGAGAAAGTGGCTTTGCAGATCAAGCGCCTGATTGCCAAAGTGCCAACGTTGGCGGCCTTCTGCTATCGGCACAGTCAGGGGCATCCGTACAACTACCCCAGCAACGCTCTGGGCTACACCGAGAACTTTCTCTCGATGCTCTTCAAGATGAACGACAACCCCTACACGCTGGAACCGGCGTTTGTGCGGGCGCTTGACGTATTGTTCATCCTGCATGCCGACCACGAACAGAACTGTTCAACCAGCGTGATGCGAGCCATCGGTTCGTCGGATGCTGATCCCTATTCCGCACTCGCTGGAGCTGCTGCGGCTCTGTACGGCCCACTGCACGGTGGTGCGAACGAAGCCGTT
>JAGQPW010000014.1:1783-4189 GCA_020426515.1 Planctomycetaceae bacterium
TGCTGATCCCTATTCCGCACTCGCTGGAGCTGCTGCGGCTCTGTACGGCCCACTGCACGGTGGTGCGAACGAAGCCGTTCTGCGGATGCTGGAGCGGATTGGCGATGTCAAGAATGTTCCTGCCTTCGTCGACCGCTGCAAGAAGGGCGAAGGCCGGTTGATGGGCTTTGGCCATCGTGTTTACAAGAGTTACGATCCACGCGCGAAAATCATTAAGACGATTGCCGATGATGTCTTCAAGGTGACGGGCCGCAACCCGCTGCTGGACATCGCACTCGAACTGGAAAAGATCGCCCTGAATGACGAGTACTTCGTCTCGCGTCGGCTGTATCCGAACGTCGACTTCTACTCGGGGCTGATCTATCAGGCGATGGGCCTCCCCACGACGATGTTCCCCGTGCTGTTCGCCATTCCTCGTGCTGCCGGCTGGCTGGCTCAGTGGAAGGAACTTGTGGAAGACTCCGAGCAGCGCATTCAGCGTCCGCGACAGATCTATCTTGGCGAAACCCGCCGCGACTTTGTTCCCATGTCGAAGCGGTCATAGACCGTCCGCAGCCCATTGCGGACTACGAGGTGGAAAGTAACGACCGTAGTAGTGTGGATAGTGGTAATAGGCCAGCTGGTTCTGTCTCCACGTCCGCAACTGTCGGTGGAGTCGCTGAGCCAGTTCCGGGTACTCGCTGGAAACATCACTTGATTCAGCCGGGTCGTCGGCCAGGTCGAAGAGCGCCGTCCAGCCGCGGCGATAATCGATGTGGTACTTCCAGCGTCCCGCGAGCAGAACGGCATCCGCCTGAGCCAGGGCGCTGTTTGCATGGAAGTAGAGCAGCCTCTCTTCCTCCGGTACGCGGTCTTCGGCATAGATGTCACAGCCCTGGAAGTTGGGATGTTGTAGCCAGCCGAACCGTCCCAGGAGTGTCGGCAACAGGTCGACATGCTCTAACGGATAATCCTCAACGCCCGGCTTCAACAGACTGGGCGCATGAATGACGGTGGCGACATGGACCACCGGTTCCACCGGCTCCCGTGCATGTCCGCAACTGCCGTTCTCACGGAAGGCCTCCCCATTCTCGCCGAGAACGATCAACACCACATCGTCGAGTGCGTTGATCTCTTCCAGTCGATTGATCAGCCGGCCGATCTGTTGATCGCAATGATGTATGCCATTGAAGTAGGCGTTCTTGACTGTCGGGACTTCGGACTCCGGATATTGCAGGAATGAGACCTGCGGAGCCAGTTCGCAAGGCTGGAACGGACGGGGCGCATCTTGGGGAAGTTCGTAGGGGAAGTGCGACGACTGAAAGTTCATACTGAGGAAGAACGGCTGGTCGCGTTCAATGCGTTCAGTCACCCAGCCCAGGGCTCGATCCATTGTTTGCGAGTCTTCCAGTCGACCGGCAGTCAATGCGCCCAGCTTGAGTTCGCGCGCCAGGCCCGGATCGCGAGTAACATCAGCCGTGGCGAGGCCGCTCCGCTGCGAGTCGAAGAACAGATCAAGATTGGGAGACTGCAGGAACTGGTCCATCTGTCCCCATGATTCGTTTTGCGATGAGATGATGGCTGTGTCGTAGCCCGCTTGTTTGAAGACATCGAATGCGAGCGTCTTTGGCCAGGGATCACGAACGTCGTAGTAGTGATGACGGCGGGTTCTCAGCGGGTACAACGAAGAGACGATGCAGACATCCGCGTAGTCCGAGTGCGTACTTTGTGCGTACGCCCGTGTGAAATGAACGCCCGATTGCGTGAGTCGGTTGATGTTCGGGAGCACTTCCTGTCCCTGATGGACCAGTTGAATGGTGTCCGCCCGCAGCGATTCGACGGCCAGCACAATGACCGAAGGACGCCGACCGTTTTGAGGTGGTGTCCAGGTCACATCAAGTGGTGTCAGCGTTGATTCATCCAGACAGGCTTCGATTGGCTCGCTGACAAACAGTTCCGCAGCCGAGAGGGCCAGGCTGGTGACGGGATGGACGCGGGTCTTGGCCGCATCAATCCAGGCAGCCTGTCGGATTTCACTCTGGTCGTTCGCGATCAGCCACGAGGGAAGTAGCAGCAGAATGGTGGCCGTCCGCCAGGAGGCAATCCAGACGCTTTCCTGTGTTATCGGATTAGTCTCGGGCCACTGACCAGCCGCCAGCCATCGCAGGAGCCGAGGCATCGTCGCCACAATTGCGGGCAAGCCAATTCCCAACAGCACAAAAGCACTCCGCTCGGGAACGGTGAGGTCGCGCCAAATGCTCGTGAAGGGATTTACGAGCAGAAAGCGACAGACTTCCACATTTGCAAACACTCCGGTCTGGCAGAACAGTCCCCAGCTGGCAACTTGCACTGCGAGTAGTAGCGTGAAGATCAATCCGGCGAGAATCGACAGCAGGCGACCGAGCCATGGGGATTGCCGATGGATCA
>JAGQPW010000014.1:4287-15506 GCA_020426515.1 Planctomycetaceae bacterium
GGACAGAGGGGAAGGTGTTGCCTGAATTCAACATAGGTCGCCGCTGCGGTCTGTGCGTCGTGCCGGTGCCATCCATTTGCAGGTTGCGAATCGATTGTTTCGATTGCATCAATTAGACAACCTCAGGAATCGGACTCTGTCCTCCGTGTATTTGTCCGACTACCATTGTTCAGATTCGTGAGAAGAAAATGTGGACATGCCCAGCTCAAATCCTGAAAACGAACGCACTGTACTGATTTCACCCGAAGCGAAGGCGGAGTCGTTTTCCGGGCTGCGCGCGGCGGTACGGGTTGTGTCTGGAAGTTCCCAGGGTGGCAGTACCGGTTCAAGCTCTCAAGTGGCCCATCGGTTGAGGAATGTGTCGCTGGTGCTCGGGCTGGGTTCGCTGCTGTCCACCCTGCTGATGCTCTGGCAGCCCTCGCCTGAAGTGACGGAATGGCATCGCTGGCATCATCAGCTGATGTTTGCGAATACGGTCCTGTTGCTGTTAATCGCCTGGCGGTTGTGCGTGAAGTGTGAGCATGTATTGAATCACCTTCGTCTGACCGAATTGGCCATCTTTGGGCCGATGGCAGTAGTCTTTTTAGCGTTGTCGGTGGCAACTCAACTTGAGGTGGCCGGACGGGGTTTTCTCTCCAATCCCGCGCCCCCCTGGATCTTGCTGATCTTCATGTACGCCCTGTACATCCCCAATTCGTGGCAACGGGCCGCAGCGATTCTGGGGCAGGTGATGATCTTGAGTTTGTTCGCGTTGTGGCTGCCGGTCTGGATCTCACCAGAGGTCCGCCATTTAATGGAGGTTGAACCCATCTATTGGGAAATGCAGGTTCGAGAGTCCTTCCTGCTGCCGTTCTGCATGGTCGCCGCTGTGTGGGGTGTCCGGTCGATGGGACAGCTCCGTAAGCAGGCATACGAAGCTCGCCAGTTGGGACAGTACCGTTTGAAAAAGTTGCTCGGTCGTGGTGGCATGGGCGAAGTTCATCTGGCCGAGCACGTGCTGTTGCGGCGGCCTTGCGCGATCAAGCTGATCGTTCCGGAAAAGGCCGGCGATCCCCAGGCTCTGGTGAGGTTTGAACGAGAAGTCCGGCTCACGGCTCAACTGTCGCACTGGAATACGATTGAAATTTTCGATTACGGGCGCACCGACGAGGGCGTGTTCTACTACGTGATGGAGTATCTTCCCGGACTGAACCTGCAGCAGATTGTTGAGCAGCAGGGACGCTTGCCGCCGGAGCGGGTGGTGCATTTGTTGCGGCAGGCCTGCGATGCATTGGGCGAAGCCCACGCCAGCGGTCTGATTCATCGCGATATCAAGCCGGCCAATATTTTCGCCGCAACTCGTGGTGGCGTGTACGATGTGGTCAAACTGCTCGACTTTGGCCTGGTCCGAGATCGTGAAGCGGCCAGTCATGACCTTAGCGTGACAATGAACGGTGTGATCACGGGATCGCCACTGTACATGTCGCCTGAGCAGGCTCAGGGGGACCAAGTTGATTCACGCAGTGATATCTACGCGCTGGGAATCGTCGGCTACTACCTGCTCACGGGGCACGTGCCCTTTGATGGTGAACAGCCGATGAAGGTGCTGCTGGCCCATTTGAACAGTCCCGTGCCTCCTCTGAACACCTGGGGAGCCGTGGTGCCAGCGGATCTGGAACGCGTGATTCTGAAATGTCTGGAGAAGTCACCGGACGATCGATATCAGACCGTGGGCGAACTCCAGTCTGCACTCAACCGCTGCGAGACGGCCAATCTCTGGACTCGTGAAAAGGCCCGCCTGTGGTGGTCCTATCACAGCTGCCCGGAGAAGAAGGCGCTCGACAACGAAGTGCTGGGGGCAAGTTGCCACCGGGAACTGATCAGTTCTTTGTGACCACTTCATCCAGGTTGAGCAGCAGATTGGCGGTCATCGTCCAGGCCGCCAGATCAGCGGCGTTGTACTTCTCCGGCAGCGGATAGCTGCCCACACTCAGCAGCTCTGTGGCGGCCTTTTCATCGGCCTGATAGGCAGCGCGATCGGCCTGCAGTCCGGCGAGGAGTTCAGCGAGTTCGTTGTCACTGGGCTGCCGACCGGTACAGCGCTGGAACATGAGCCGCATGCGGTCGGCATCCTGTTCCGCTTCGGACAGTGTTCGCTGTGCCAGCCCACGGGCAGCTTCTACGTACTGTGGGTCGTTGAACAGGAGCAGCGCCTGCAGCGGCGTATTGGTTCGTTCTCGCCGTACTGTGCAGGCCTCACGCGAAGGGCCGTCAAAGGTTGTCACCTGAGGAGGAGGAGCGGTTCGCTTGTAGAAGGTGTAAATTGTACGCCGGTGAATTTTCTCCAGCGCTGTATCGGGCGTGAAACGGGCCGTGTTCGAGCCGGTGTACCCGACGGCTTCCCAAAGTCCACCGGGCTGCGGAGGTTTGACCGCCGGGCCCCCCGTTTGCTCCACCAGCATGCCGCTGATCGACAGGGCCTGGTCACGCAGCATCTCGGCATCCAGACGGAATCGTGGACCGCGACTGAGCAGCCGATTCTCCGGATCGATAGCCAGTTGTGCTGGTGTGACAACGGACGATTGTTGGTACGTGGCCGACATGACCATCAGCTTCATCAGCCGTTTGATGTCCCAGCCGGTTTCCTGGAACTCAACGGCAAGCCAGTCCAGCAGGGCCGGGTGACTGGGCGGCTGTCCCTGTGATCCGAAGTCCTCGGATGTCTTCACCAGACCGACGCCAAACAGTTGTTGCCAGAAACGATTCACAGCCACTCGCGCAGTCAACGGGTGACTTTGGTCGGTGAGCCAGTGCGCGAGTCCGAGCCGGTTATTGGGCCAGTCGGGCTGCATGGGCGGTAACATTGTCGGAGTGGCCCGGGAGACTTCTTCACCGCGTTGATCGTATTCACCCCGTGTGAGGATGTACGCCGGTTTTGGTGTCGACATTTCCAACGAGACCAGCGTGGTGGGAATCTGCTTGTTGAATGCGTCGCGTTTCTTCTGCACGTCGGCCAGTTCGTTACGCAGCGCCACATACTCAGCATCGGTGGTGATTTCGTTGCGGAAGTGGTCTCGCAGTTTGTTGCGCTGGTCATCGTTCCACATTTCGGAGTCCATGCGTACAAGCTCTTCAATTTCCTTCGGGATCGATGTGGGCAGCGGATCGATGGTTGTCAGGCTCAGCCGCACGCGGCCAAACTGATGCTGGCTGTAGACGGACTCATACCGTTGAACGATGCGAATCTGTCCTCCTTCGCTGCCGAACGGCTGTTCGGCCAGGAACCACGCTTTGCGGTCTTCCAGTTTCTTGAAGCCTTCCGTTGCCCAGCCTGTTTGAGGCTTGCCGTCAATGGCGTTGGCAATCTTGAAATCCCCGTTGGTCTGTTCGTGGTCGGCCCAACCTCTGGTGAGTTTGACTTGCTGCCAGTTCTCCGGTTCATCTTTCGAAGCGACATAGACCTCAAACTCAGTCAGTACGACATTGCTGTTGGAACTGCGGCCAGCACCTTTGTTTGTGAGGGAGGGATGTGTGAGGCCTTCCAGCTGCACCGTGCGGTAGTTGGACCCTGTCAGTGGAGCGATGATCTCATAGACTTCTTTGGCTGGATTGGCGTCACTCGCCAGCAGAGAACCGTCTTCCTGCAGCGTTAATGTCGCTTGTCCGGAAGATGTGAACGTCGTCGGGGCCAGTACCGTCCACTCCAGTGAGTTCGTGTCGCCCTTCATTTCCAGTTGCTGTTTCGTCTCGGTTAGCCACTGCTGCTGCGCATCATCGAGTTGCGGCCAGTCGCCATTCATTCGCATCTTGAGGTCCTGCAACTGTTGATCGTAGCTCGCCAGTTGCGCGGCCTGTTCCGGCGTGGGGACCTGCACGATTGGCGGTGGATCTTCCTTGTTGCCGTCCAGCGGGTTCTGATCGAGGCTGTTGAAGTACGCGAACAGGCCGTAGAAGTCGCGCATCGTCAGCGGGTCGAACTTGTGATCGTGACAGCGGGTGCAGTCGAAGGTCAGTCCCATCATGACCGTGCCGGTCGTGACGACGCGGTCCACAACATTGCGCGTGTAGACTTCTTCTGAGATGGACCCCCCTTCGCTCGTCGTCACGTGGCAGCGATTGAAGCCGCTGGCAATGATCTGATCGGGCGTGGGATCTTCCAGCAGGTCACCGGCCAGTTGCTCTGTGATGAACTGATCGTAGGGCAGATTGCGATTGAAAGCGCTGATGACCCAGTCGCGGTAAGGCCACATCTCCCGGTAGTTGTCCAGATGCAATCCGTGGGTATCCCCGTAGCGAGCGGCATCGAGCCAGAAGTGGGCCATCTGTTCCCCGTAACGGGGCGAGTTCAGCAATCGGTCAACCAGGGTCTCGTAGGCTGCTGATGAGGTATCGTCGAGAAAGGCCTGGACTTCTTCCGGCGTGGGAGGCAAGCCCGTCAGGTCGAGCGTAACGCGGCGGATGAGAGTCGTCTTGTCGGCCGGGGCCGATGTCGGGAGGTTGCGTCCGGCCAGTTTGCGGCGAATGAAGGCGTCAATGGCATTGTGCATTCCCTGTGCGTTACTGACTTCAGGAACGGGGGGACGCTGAGGAGGGATGAACGACCAGTGTTCTTCCCACGGAGCCCCTGCGGCAACCCAGCGTTGCAGCAGGTCGACTTCTTCGGGTGTGAGCGGCTTGTTCGTTTCGGCGGGTGGCATCAGGACCGAATCATCCGTCGCCGTGATCCGCGAGATCAGCAAGCTCTGTTCGGGGTGGTCCGCGACGATGATTGGCTCTTCGGAATCGGCCTGCCCGAAGGCGCTGGCCCGCAAGTCGAGGCGGAGTCCTCCCTGGCGATGCTTTTCATCTGGCCCGTGACAGGCGAAGCACTTATCCGACAGAATCGGTCGGATGTCTCCCGAAAAACTGATCGGGACTTCCTCATCGCATACGGCCTGCTGAATCCACATGCCTGAGCACAGCAGGAACAGGCACAGTCGTGTCGTTTGGCAATGTGTCATCTGCCGGGATCCTCATCAACAAGCAGCACTTTCCCTGCACGTCTGGGCAGGCGTTGCCACAGCGTTCGGGAAATCAACCATTGTTATCCATCAACTGGAATTAATGGGATTCAGCCTAGCTGCCCGCGTGAGGGGCTGTCAATCGGCAAGTCTTGCTGGAAGACGGGGGGAAATGCGCGAAGTTGAACAAGTTCTGTTGCTCCGGAGTGGGACAAGCGGACGAATCGCGTGAAGTCGGTCCGGCTGAACCGTCGATACCGAACAGGGAAGCTGTGCCTCTTGGAATGCGCATGGATGTGTGCAACTCGACAACAGTCGTCGAGGAGGCCCGGCACTGATCGTTTGACCAGCCAGGTACGGATGAAGGCGTGGTCCGCAATCAATTCGGCACACCAGGATCGGGACCGTTGGTTCCGACTGTGGATGGTGCGCGTCTGCTCATGGCTGTTCGCCTGCTCGACATTTCTGATTGTCGGGCCTTGGGCGCGGGCTGAAGTTTCCTACAGCCGTTCTGCGAAATTTCGCATTCCATTCGAATTCAATGCTGAGGAACTCACGCGTCTGAAAGTGCGCGAGGTGCAACTCCACGTTTCAATGGATCATGGCCAGACATGGCAGATGGCGGGAGCCGTTCCACCTCAACAGGGATTTGTGCTGTTTGAAAGTCCGACTGACGGAGACTACTGGTTCTCTGTAAAGACGGTGTCCGAAGGAGGCTCCATTCGACCACGGGGCAATCATCAGACCACACTGGAAGTCACCGTCGATACAGTCCCGCCGTCATTGGAACTGCAGTTGGATGAGATTGAGCCCGGTCGAGTGCGTCTGGCCTGGAAATCCGAAGACCTGGCATTGAATGTCGACAGTCTCCAGCTCGAATACCTCGATCAGCGGACCGGCAGCTGGCATGCGGTGGGTGTTCGCCCGGCTGACAGCGGTCAGACGATCTGGAGCGTTGATGGTGGCAACTCGGTCACAGTCCGCGGCCGCATTCAGGACCGGGCTGGAAACGAACAATCTGCGGCACAGACTCTCACCTTAAAGTCTGTCGCGAATCGGTCGGAAGACTTGGCTCTTCTGCGGCCAGCACCTGGCAATTCTGGATTGCCGGAGATTGCTGCCTCCAACAGGCCGCTTGCTGTTCCCACACGCGGGTCACTCAATCCCAATGATTGCGCAGCCAGTACTTTGCCAGAGGTGCGAGGACAGGAGCGTTTTCCGGAACTCCCGGCGCTGCCAACTCCAGCTTCAAGCGGGGCCCCGGCTCTTCCTTTGATTGATCAGACGTCGACCACAGTCGCCAATCAGCCAACGTCGACAGGACGCACCGAGCAGCGGCTCGTGAACTCGAATCAGTTCCGAATCGACTACGGATTCAAGTCGGTGGGACCATCGGGTGTGAAGGCCGTAAATCTGTACATCACAGAAGATGGCGGACAGAAGTGGTACCACTACGATGCCGATCCCGATCGCCGTTCTCCAATTGAGGTCGTGGTACCTGATGATGGTGTGTACGGGTTTGCGTTTCGCGTCGAGAGTGGCGTCGGACTCGTCACACCGCCTCCCCAACCGGGCGATCCACCGGAAGTGACAATTGTTGTTGACCAGATTGCCCCAACGGTGCAGCTGTTGCCGTTCACCCAGGGGACGCCGGTAGGACAGGTTGCCATCGACTGGGTGGCTGCAGACCAGGATCTGCTTCCTCGTCCCGTGGCTCTGTACTACTCCAATGCTCCAACGGGACCATGGGTGCTGATCGACGGCAATCTTCCCAACACCGGACACTTCGACTGGACGCTGCCACGGCTGGACGCGACCGAACGCCTCTACATGCGGATCGAAGTTCGTGACCGGGCCGGGAACATTGGTCGACAGGACTCAAAGCAGCCTTTGATTGTGGACTTCTCGCGTCCCGCTGTTGAAGTGCTGGGCATCGAAGTGGTTCCTGGAGTCACGCGTTAGTTCTCGACGCTTCGAGTGACTACCAGAGGCGGGTTCGCAGCACAGTCAGAATTTCGCTTTTCTTCAGGTCAAACATCGTGGGCGTTGCAGGGGCCGTTTCAGGGTCTTGAAGTTTCTGGTCATGGACGCGGCGGGCCAGTTGCGTGATGCGGGCGACAGGATAGACCACAGCGACTTCGCTAAGCGGGATGGCAATCAACGGGATCACCTTGCCGAACTCCGTGCGGGTGGGAACTTCATTCCGATCGTCGTAATAGCTGGCGACGACGTCTTCCAGGAATTCGCTGAAGTCGTCGACCGAAGGACGGTTGCTGCCTCCGTCACGTCCCAGTGGAACAATTTGTGTATTGAGCAGGACGCAACTGTCGTTGAGTCCGGTGTTCACACTGGACGAATAGTGTCCCACGCAGCCATAGCCACACTTGAGCAACAGGGCCACGGGATCGAGTGCATGGCCATCGCTGCCAGGGGCGACGAGTGTCAAAAAATCGTTCGAAGTCATGTGAGCGAATCCTTGTCGCTGGTCGGGGAACGTGCGTAAGTTAGCGGGCTGGTGTCGATCTCCAAGGGCGGGCTGGCGGAATTCACACTCTCTTGGCGGTTCGTTCGCGGTTTGCGGTGGAATTCACGAAACCTGCATAGCGCGGGCATGTGGCCTTCATGTTTCCGAGGTGCGGCTGGCCGTCGACAGCCTCTCTTGCCCCTGGGGCGCGATTGTCAGCGAAGGCCACTCAATTCCGGCGACGGATGGTGCTCCGGCGAATTTCGGCTGCTCAGACTATGGTCAACGGTGCCCGACGGTGTACGATCGTGGGACGGAAATGAGTTTGTGACCCGTTCAGTCTTGGAGTACCGGCCAATGCGACTTGTGATGACCAGCCTGTTTCTTGCTGCCGCCGTGTGCAGCACTTTGATTGCGGAGGATCAGAAAGTGCCTGCGGCTCTGAATTTCAAAATGAAGTCTCTGGAAGGCGAAGAGGTCAATCTGGCCGACTATCAGGGAAAAGTGGTTTTGATGGTCAATGTGGCCAGCCGCTGCGGGGCCACTCCGCAGTACGCCGGACTGGAATCAGTGCATGAGACGTTTAATAAGCAAGGGCTCGTTGTGCTCGGTTTCCCCTGCAATCAGTTCGGTGCTCAGGAGCCGGGGTCCGCGGAGCAGATTCGCGAATTCTGCAGCAGCACTTATGGTGTGAAGTTTCCGATGTTCGCCAAGGTCAACGTCAATGGCGATGATGCGGCTCCTCTGTTCAAGTACCTGACGGCTCAGGAAACCAAGCCCAAGAAGGCTGGTCCGGTCGGCTGGAATTTCGAGAAGTTCCTGGTGGATCGATCCGGCAATGTTGTGGCCCGATTTGGCACAGGCGTGGAGCCCGATTCCGACGAAGTGGTGAATGCCATTCGTGCGGCATTGGATGCGAATTAGGAAACTTGCTCCAGTCGGTTCAGTCTCACAGATCGCTACACACGCCCGGCGTTTCACACGTCGGGCGTTTTCGTTTCATCCCCACTGAAGTTTTGCTGACCAGCTGTTCGAAGAAGAGTGCGAGATGCTCCGCTCTCAGGGAAGCCATGGAGCTGTATCGATCACGTTGGCATCGCTCGAAACGATGTCATGGTCACGGAGGAAATGATGTCTACGCTCACGGGACTTTCTGCACGGCAGCTGCAGACCATCGAGCGATCCTATGGATTGACCCAGGGGGTCTCCGTACTGGATGTCGGTTGCGGCGCGGGCGAGTGGGTCAGTCAGTTGCGTCGACGCAACCTCAACGCCACCGGGCTTGACGACAGCTCACCGCAGAGTGATCCAGCGGCAGAGGGCATCGTGCGGACGGCGATTGCCGCCAATCTCTCGATTCCTGTGCACTCACAGGATGTGGCCATCATTCGAGGGACACAGGTTTTCTCGGCACCCAACAGCACGCCGGAAACGACCATCGGTCTGGCCAATGTCTTGTCGACCATCAAACCGGGAGGCCAATTGATCTGCGCTGTGGCCGAAGGGACTGAAGGTTTGTGGCGGGAACGACTGAAACCGTTTCAGCTGGACGGAACTTTGCGGACCTGTGGAACAGGGCTGCTCGCATGGCTCACGCTGGCACCGGTCCTGCGCCCCGGCGGCGCTGTGACGGTACTGGAATTCCGTCTTGGTGCTGAACAGAAGTCGCGGCTGGAATGGCATCGACTGGCACGCGAAGCGGTCATGCCTCGCAAGAAGCCGGCTGCCGCCTAGTCAAGATCAGGTTGCGTCGCGGTTCTGGAAGCAGGCGAGCACGACTCGAATCGTCTCGTAGTCAATCTGCTCGTTGAGCGCCATGTAGATGGGCTTGAGCGGGCCTGCGCCAACCTGCTCGATGACCGCTTCCACCTGTTGGCGTTTCACGCTGTCGACCCACGGGCTGGCGTCAATGACACGTTCTTCCCGCAGGTAGTCGACCAGATAACCGGAAACGGTGCTGCGGGCGCGGCCCAGTTGTTCGGCCACATCGTCAATACTGGTTCCGGCGGCGAACAAGGGAAACGCTGCGCGGGCACCGGCGGTGACGTTTCTCGGCGGTGGTGGCGGGGCGGTTTCACGTGCCGGAGCGACATCGGTGGAGAGCGCGTGTTCCAGTGACCAGCGCGTGATCTCCTCGACGAATCGTTCGCCAAAGTCGAGGCACTTCTTCTTGCCAACCCCATTGACCATGAGGAAGCCGTCGGGAGTTGTTGGTCGTTTTCTTGCCATGTCCCGCAAGGCGGCATCGCCAAAGATGACATACGGCGGCACACCGCGTTCACGAGCCAGTTCAAGACGAACGTCCCGCAAGTGTTCAAACAGGGGGCGGTCCACACCCTCCCACGATTTCGGGTCAACCGCATCCTGTTCCGCCGACTTCGGACTTTCCGCTTTGGATGTTGTTTGTGGACGCAGCAATCGGGGCGTCGTTTCGCCTTTCAGCACAAGTACACCCGCGTCCGTGAGTTGCAGCTGTCCGAATTCCGGGTTCTTAATGAGGTAGCCCTGTTGAATCAGCTGTCCGATCCACTCCGTGATGAGTTGTTTTGTTTCATGTTTCAGCAACCCGTAGGTGCTGAGTTGATCGTGTCCGTTGGCGAGGATTTTCTGATCGCGCGACCCTTTGAGCACCTGAGCTGTATAGCTGGCCCCAAAACGCTGCTGCTGGCGAAACACGGACGACAGGATCATTTGTGCGGTCTTCAGTGGATCGTCGACATCGTCGCGTCCTCCCATGCACAGATCGCAGCCTGAGCCGCAATCGGCCTCGAGATCCTGTCCAAAGTGCTGCACGAGACTGCGATGCCGACAGGTGGTGCTGTGACAGAAATTCGAAATCAGCTGCAGAGAGTTCAGTGAGACTTTGCGGACTTCATCTGGCTGGTCGCGCAGCATGAACTCCCATTTGATCACATCGTCGTTGCCGTAGAAGAGGTGGCACTCGGCCTCCAAACCATCCCGGCCAGCCCGGCCGCTTTCCTGCTGATAGTTTTCGATCGATGCCGGCATTCCCGTGTGAATCACAAACCGGACGTTCGGCTTGTCGATCCCCATGCCAAAGGCCACCGTTGCGACGATGATGTCAATCTCATCATCGATGAAGGCATCCTGACTCGCATGCCGAACATCGTCGTTCAGGCCAGCGTGATAAGGTCTGGCCCGAATCCCCAGGGCCTGCAATGCTGCAGCATACGTTTCCACATCCTTGCGTGTAATGCAGTAGATGATGCCCGATTCGCCCGGATGACGGTCCAGAATGTCGCGAATCTGCTGCAGCATGTCTCCACGTCGTTCGACACGGTAAGTCAAGTTCGGACGGTCGAACTCGCCCACGAGCAGCTCCGGCTCGCGCAGTCCAAGTTGCCGGGCGATGTCCTCCTGCACACGTGGCGTCGCCGTTGCGGTGTAGGCGTGCATGGCGACCGTTGGGAACTGCTCCCGCAGGACATGCAGTTCGCGATAGTGTGGGCGGAAGTCGTGGCCCCACATGCTCACACAGTGGGCTTCATCAATCGCGATGAACGAGAGCTGCGTTTCTTGCAGCTGGCGCAGGAACTCGTCCTGGGTTACTCGCTCCGGGGCGATGTACAGCAGCTTCAATTTTCCGCTGTGGAGTTCGCGAAAAACCTGACGTCGTTCTTCAGGAATCTGAGTGCTGTTGATGAACGATGCCGCGATGCCGCAGGCGCGGGCTGCATCGACCTGATCCTTCATCAACGAAATCAGCGGAGAGACAACGATGGCCAGCCCATCACGGCAGACGGCTGGAACCTGGT
>JAGQPW010000014.1:15603-38731 GCA_020426515.1 Planctomycetaceae bacterium
ATCGTATCCCCAATACGTTCGGAGAGCGGCAGCCAGCGCGGGGCCGTGTTGTCCGGGCACGTCACCAGTGTGATCAATGGTCTGCACGGCAAGTGTCCTGCAGCTGGTCAATCGGACATGGTGATAAGTCGGCGAGAACCGTTTGCGGTTCCGGCGGGTGGACCTGCGGCAGGCTCACGGGCATTGCCGAAGTTTCTGCCTGCAGCCGCTGTCCGACTCACGTAGAAGCCTGGACAGCGGCATCAGGAGAGATTCGACTAGGCGTTAACGGCTGCGCGGGCGGCGATGGCGCGTTGCACAGCAACGCCCATGTCGGCCGGACTGTCGGCCACTTCCACACCCACAGCGCGCAGTGCGGACATTTTCTCTTCCGCTGTTCCACTGCCGCCGGAGATGATGGCACCGGCATGTCCCATCCGCTTGCCCGGAGGAGCCGTCTGGCCCGCAATGAAGGCAGCTACGGGTTTGGTCACATGATCGCGGATGTATTCGGCTGCCTGAATTTCGGCATCGCCACCGATTTCGCCGATCATCAAGATCGACTCGGTTCCCGGATCGGCTTCGAACATCTCCAGCAGGTCGATGTAGTTCGTGCCGTTGATGGGGTCACCGCCAATTCCGATGGCGGTGGACTGGCCGAGGCCGATGCGTCCCATTTGCCACGCGGCTTCGTAGGTCAGTGTTCCGCTCTTGCTGATCAGACCCACGGTACCCGGAGCGTGAATATAGCCGGGCATAATGCCGATTTTGGCAATGCCTGGTGTGATGATGCCGGGGCAGTTGGGGCCGATCAGGCGGGTGTTCGGATAGTCCTGCAGGAACCGCTTCACCTTACCCATGTCCAGAACGGGAATGCCTTCGGTGATGGCGACGATCAATTCCATTCCGGCGTCGGCTGCTTCCATAATGGCATCGGCACAGAACGGAGGCGGGACAAACACCAGCGAGGTGTTGGCTCCGGTCTTTTCGCGGGCTTCGCGAACGGAGTTGAACACGGGAAACCCGTCAACTTCCGTTCCGCCTTTTCCGGGAGTCACACCGCCGACGATGACATCTTCGCCTGGTCGGTGTTCTTGAGCGTATGCGCGGCACTGTTGTGAGTGAAACAGCCCGGCTTTGCCTGTGATTCCCTGGGTAATGATCTTGGTGTTGCGATCAACCAGAATGGACATGATTGGTATTCCGTGCAGCCTGTCGATGTGTGATGAAGCTGGCCTGAATGTTGCGCCGCATTCGACCAGATGGAGATGTCGAAGTTCAGCCCGGCTGAACTCATCAACACCTGCCGAAAGTGTAGGCCGCAGGGTGGGGGAGCGAAAGTGACCACGGCGGGATGATTTGTTTAGATCGGTTCTTCCCTTGACCGGCGTGTGACGGGTTGAGATTCTGACTGTCCACCCCTCTCCTGAGGTTGCCAGATTATCCCGCCCCCCGTGGAGTCGATTCCCATGTCCCATCCCACCCCGCCAGCCGAGAACGCTCAGGAAACAGCGCCACGCCGCAGCTTTTTGACAGAGACCTTTGCCGTTGCCATTGGCGGTTTGGCCGGGCTGGTGCCGGGATTGGCTGGGTTCATCTTCTTTCTGAACCCGCTGCTGAAGAAAAAAGCGGCGAGCAATGAGGCGGGAGCTGCTGCAGACGAATTTCGCAAGGTGGCCAGTCTGAACTCCGTTCCCGGAGATGGTAAGCCACAGATGTTCAAGGTGTTGGGCAGCAAGACCGATGCCTGGACCACTTACCCCGAAACAGAGCTGGGGGCTGTGTACCTCTCGATGCGTGATGGCAAGCTCGAATGCTTTAACGCCCGCTGTCCGCACCTGGGATGCACTGTGAACTACCAGGAAGCTGAACAGGCTTATGTGTGTCCCTGTCATGACAGTTCATTCGGTCTGAATGGAGAACGCAGTAACGCCATTCCGCCTCGCAATATGGATGCACTCGACGTCGAAGTTCGCGACGACAGTGAAGTGTGGGTCAAGTTTCAAAACTTTCGAGCAGGCAAGGCGGATCAGGAACCTGTGTAGTCCTGTTGGCCAGCCAGTCCCCTCCGTTGATGGCCTTAGCAGATTTCCATGTCCAGCGAGAAACATACTGCTGCCTCTGCCGAAACGCTGGCCATTGTTGGTGTCGGACTGATTGGTGGGTCCGTTGCACTGGCGGCTCGCAAACGGGGAATGGTCCGGCGGGTGATTGGACTGGGGCGCAATCCCGCCCGTCTGGAGCAGGCCCGGTCGCGGGGCATCATTGACGAAGGTGTGACCGACTACGCACTACTGGGCGATGCAGATCTGGTCATCGTCTGCTCCCCTGTCGATCGCATCGTGCAGGATGTACTCGCTGTCGCCGCAGCCACCCCGAAAGAGACGCTCATCAGCGATGTCGGGAGCGTGAAAGGAGCCATTTGCGAGCAGCTCGCGACCCAGTTGCCCGCCCGATTTATCGGCTCGCATCCATTGGCCGGTTCGGAAAAGGGGGGCTTTGAGAATGCTCAGGCCGAACTGTTTGAGGGACGCGTCGGTATCGTGACGCCAACCGCAGAAACACCTCCGCATCTCGTTGAGCGAATGACACGGTTCTGGCAGAGTCTCGGGATGCGGACGCTGCTGCAGGCACCTCAGGAACATGACCGAGTGCTTGCCATCACCAGTCATGTTCCGCATGTGGCGGCCGCGGCGGTGGCCGCGATGCTTTCCGATGAGGCGGCTCCGTTTGCATCCAGCGGGTTTCGCGATACGACTCGCATTGCCGCAGGTGATCCGGAACTGTGGGCTGCCATCTTGAGTCAGAACGCTCCAGCAGTGCAGCGGGCTCTTGCCACACTGATGCAGCAGCTGGATCGCTTTAGCGACGTACTGGCGAATGGAGATCTCGCTCAACTTCAGCAGTTGCTGCTCGAAGGGCAGATGCGACGCGAAGTGTTCGAGGCTACGTTTGGCGGTGCAGCCGGCAAATCCACGTCGTAACGGTCGTTGCGCTTGCAGTTGACCGCGACTACTCCACTTCATGCACGGTGATCTGGTTGTGGCGGCTGTGGCCCGAGCCGGTCCAGGAGAGGAGGACAATGTTGTCTCCCACAGCGAGCCGTCCGGAGTTCATCGCGGCTCGCACGACGAAATTCAGTAGAGCATTGGGATGGCTCACTGGGGCATCCGGGATGGGGACAATGCCACGATACAGGCACAGCTGTCGCAGAATGGCGCGATTGCCGCTGACGCCAATGGTGGGAACAGAACTGCGGTTTTGCGAAACGGCCAACGCGGCGCGTCCCGTGATGGTGGAGACGACAATCATGCGGGCGCTCAGATTCTCGGCCAGCCGCACCGTGGCGCGGGCCGTCATCTCGGTCACCTGCGTGACCCCGGCCGTGATGCTTCCCACAGCGCGGTGACGATCGACTTCGCTGTAGAGCGGCTCTGTCGCCATCGCGATGCGGTGCATCATGGAGACGGCTTCGTTCGGGTACTCTCCAATGGCGGTCTCGCCGGAAAGCATGCAGGCATCGGCACCGTCCAGGATGGCATTGGCCACGTCCGTCGCTTCGGCCCGGGTGGGAATACGCGAGTGGTGCATGCTGTCCAGCATTTGCGTGGCAATGATGACCGGCTTACGGTGCTTGCGACAGACGCCGACAATGCGTTTTTGGACTGCCGCGATCTCCGCGATGTCCACTTCCACGCCCAGGTCGCCTCGCGCCACCATAATTCCATCCGCCGCATCGACGATCTCATCGAGACATTCAAGGGCTTCTGGCTTTTCGATCTTGGCGATGATCCGCGCCGTGCTTCCAATGTCGTTCAGGACATCGCGCAGTTGCTGCACATCATCCGGCCGTCGCACAAAACTCAGGCTGATGAAGTCCGCTCCGGCTCCGGCGCCCCAGATGGCCGACGCACGGTCACGTTCACTCAGTGCGGGGGCCGTCAGTTTCACTCCGGGCAGGTTGACCCCTTGACGATCTCGAACCATGCCTCCCTGTCGCACTTCGCAGATGGCGGCTTCCGCAGTGACTTCGGTGACATTCAAAGCCACAATTCCGTCGGCCAGCATGATGCGGTCGCCGGGGCGAAGTTCGTCGATCAGTGTTGGGTAGGTGCTGACCAGTTCGCCAGGATGCATGGCGACTTCACCCCGCACAAAGCGAACGGTATCTCCCTGCTTGCAGGTAAACTGGCCTCCGGGCAGTTCGCCCAGTCGCATCTTCGGCCCGCCCAGGTCGAGCAGCACAGCGACGGGGTTCCCCGACTGCTCTTCGGCGGCTCGTACGAGATCCAGAAACTCCTGATGATGCTTCTGCTCACCGTGAGCGGTGTTGATGCGGAAAACGTCGACACCCAGTTCGATCAGTGAAATGAGCTTGTCGACGGAGCCACACGCCGGACCGACTGTGGCCACAATTTTTGTTTGACTGCTGCGCTGCCAAAGAGAAGTTTCGCTCATGATGTGTGAATTTAGCTGTTAGTGCAGAGCCGTTTCGATGCTTAACGGTTCTGTTGCTTCTGAAGTTGAGTAATGGCCGTTTCGAGCTCGCGCTCACTTACGTGGCCGTCCTGGTCGGTGTCGACGCGGTCAAATGCCCGAGCGAGCAATGGCATTGCTTCCGCTTCTCCACGCGAGAGTTTCCTGTCCCCATCCTGATCGTGACGTTTCATGAGTTCGGGAACGTTCAGGCCTGTTCGCAGTGGAGCCCCTCCGTTGCGGCGTCCTTGCGGTGACTGGCTGGCCTGATCCAGCGGCAGGCGAATGTCGAAATAGCCAATCATCATTTCGTCCCACGACTGATCTCCCCAGCGAACCGCGATGGACGGATCGGGATTGGCCAGATTGCTGGCTGAGTTGTCGAAGGTGGCGGTGCAGTGCAGCCTCGCTCCCGGGGGAACGATGAACGGTTCGGCCAAACGATACTGCGTCTGCCAGTTGAAGTCGTAGTGGGGGACATCCAGCAGGATCTGTTTTGTGCCGTCGGCCAGCTCCAGCTCGTATCGGAAGGACTGGCCGCGCAGATGCATGTGGGGTGAGAAGGAGAGGAGTTCCAGCTCCACGGGTGAAGACTTGGATCGAGCCGTGACGACTTGTCCGGACTTGTATGGTTCGAGTTCAAATTTCGCATTGGCCACTTCCGTTGTGCGCACCTCGTGGGTGATCTCCTCGGGATTGGCAAAGACGAAACCGACTTTGCTCATGTCCTCCTGCACACTTCCAATGGGCGTGTAATGCACCTGGAACCGAAACCAACTGCCGGCGGGAATCTTCTTGGCGGTACCGGCCGGAAGTGGTTGAGGTCGGAGTCCCGGAACATAGGCCGTCAGGAAGCTGTCGCCCCCCCGTCCTTTCCCCTCGGGATGCACATACACAATGATGTGATGCACGACAGCTCGATTGCCGGGGCGGATTTCGGCGGCTTTAATCCAGCGATCCGTGGTGAAGCCGGGATCGACCCAGAAATTCTGGTAGGCCACGCCCTGCTTGCCTGCATCCGCCGGAACTGTGAACGGACGATCGCGCATCTCGACCACGAGGTCCGGATCTTTGGGCAGCGACCAGCCCTCGACAAATGTGCGGGGCGGTGGAACGTCTGCGGGATTCCCCTCCGGACAGCCATTCTTCACCCAGGTGGTGAGCAGTTGTATTTCCTGATCTGTCATCGACCGGTCATTCGAAAAGTGTCCGTACCTGGGATTGGCGTGCCAGGGGGGCATGCGCCCTTCACTCACCACTTCAGCCATCATTTCGCCCCATGCAGCGGCATCGTCGTAGCTGGTCAGTGAAAATGGGGCAATTTCCCCGTCACGATGACATTCGACGCAGCGGTCCTGCAGAATTCGGGCGATGTGGTCGGAGTACGTGACGGAACTGTTCTGTTGCGGTTGCCGGGCTCGTCCGATGATGCAGCCCAGTGGCTGTGTCTCGGGGACAGAGACCTTCTTGCCTGCCAGCAATTCATTCAGCGCCTGTTTCAGGTCTTCCCGGTCCGCATGATCTCGCACCAGTCCCACGACGTATTGATCATCCACTCGGCCGCGGTAGCGGATGATTCGCTGCTGATCCAGCACGAAGACTTCTGGCGTACGCCGGGCCTGAAATCGATCGGCGACGACGTGTCCCAGATCTTTTAGCAGGGGGTAAGTGAGCTGGTGTTTCCGAACGAAGGCGCCAATTTCGGTCAGGGAGTCCTGCACGTTGGAATCAACACCAATGAAAGCCACCTTCTGGTTGGCGTATTGCTGCGACATCTCCTGCAGCCTCACCGAATACAGCTTGGCGAGAGGACACTGAGTTCCCAGAAAGGCGACGACGATAAGCTCGGCGTCCTTGTAGGTGGCCAGGTCGACCTGCTGTCCATGATGATCCGGCGCCGAAAAAGGAAGGATCGTTCTCCCAACCATCGATTCCGCATTCGCCGGAACGGCCAGAATGGTGAACAGCAGGGCGACAACAATCGAATCGACTCTTGACGTGAACGAAATCATGAGGCGAACCTTGCGGAATCAGGCCAGCGGGGTAGGGCATCAGCAAGTGTGCTGAGGGACTGCGATCGGAGCAGATCAGATACCCACACCTACCCGGCCTGGGTTCCTTCGGCTTCAAAGATCAGTATGCCCAATGGAGGCAGCGTGATTTCAATGCAATTGTCCTGGCCATGCATTGGCTCCGGGGTCGACTCCAAACCGCCCGCATTGCCAACGCCGCTTCCCCCGTACATCCAGGCATCGCTGTTGAGCAACTCGCGATAGTAGCCAGGGGCCGGGACGCCGACCCGATAGGGGCCGCGCACAACAGGGGTCATGTTGAGAATGACCACCAGTTGCTGTTCACGATCTTTCGAGAATCTTGCAAAGGCATATACGCTGTTGGCGGCGTCATCGGCCTGCAGCCAGCAGAAGCCTTCCGGAGACACATCGAGTTCATGCAGGGCAGGGCACTCGGCCATGAGGTGGTTCAGGTCCTGTAGAAAGGCCTTCACTCCGGCATGGGTGTCGACATCGAGCAGCGGCCAGTCCAGTTCGGCATCGTGGTTCCATTCAGTCCACTGGCCCAGTTCACCTCCCATGAACAGCAGCGGCTTTCCGGGCACGGTGTATTGGAAACCGTACAGCAGTCTCAGATTGGCGAATTGCTGCCAGGCATCGCCGGGCATTTGCGAGAGCAGCGACTTTTTGCCATGGACCACCTCGTCATGCGAGAGGGGGAGCATGAAATTCTCGCTGAACTGGTAAAGCGAGCGGAACGACAGTTCATTCTGATGGTGCTTGCGGAAGATGGGGTCCCGCCGCATGTAATGCAGCGTGTCATTCATCCAACCCATGTCCCACTTCATAGTGAAGCCCAGACCCCCATCGAAGACCGGACGCGACACCTTGGGCCATGAAGTCGATTCTTCAGCAATGGTGACTGCTCCGGGGAACTCGCCGTGAATCAGCGTGTTCATGTCCTTGAGGAATTCGATCGCCTCCAGGTTCTCTCGTCCCCCATGTTTGTTGGGAATCCATTCGCCGGCGTTGCGGGAATAGTCGAGGTACAGCATCGAGGCGACGGCATCCACACGCAGACCGTCGAGGTGGTACACATCGCACCAGAAACGGGCACTGGACAACAGGAAGTTGCGAACTTCCATGCGTCCGTAGTTGAAGATGTTGGTGTTCCAGTCGGGATGAAATCCCTGTCGCGGATCGGCATGTTCGTACAGCGATGTGCCATCGAACTTGCCCAGTGCATGGCCATCCGTCGGGAAGTGTCCGGGAACCCAGTCGAGGAATACACCAATGCCCGCCTGATGAAAGGCATCGACAAAGGCCATGAAGTCCTGTGGACTTCCGTAGCGGGATGTGGGGGCAAAGTAGCCGGTCGTCTGGTAACCCCACGAGCCATCGAACGGATACTCGGTGATGGGCATTAGCTGCAGGTGGGTATAGCCCATCTCCTGCATGTACTCGATGAGTTGATCGGCCAGTTCACCATAGGTGAAGTAACGTCGACCATCACGTGGTCGGCGCCATGAGCCGAGATGCACTTCATACACAGAGACGGGGGCGTTCAGCAGATTGGTCTGAGCCCGCTGCTCCAGCCAGGCGGCATCGTTCCATTCATATTCGTTCAAATTCCAGACGATCGATGCGGTCTTGGGAGGCGTTTCGCAATAAAAACCGACCGGGTCCATTTTCTGGATCAACTCGCCGGTCTGCGTTCGAATGCTGTACTTGTAGACTTCGCCCGACCCGACTTCTGGAACGAAACCAGACCAGACGCCGGAGTCGCTGGAGTTCAGGTAGAAGCCACCATGTTGCCAGTGATTGCGGTCCAGCAAGACGCACACTTCACGCGCATTGGGAGCCCACACGGAAAACCGCGTGCCGGTTTGTCCCTCTTCCGTGACTAGGTGAGCGCCCAGCCAGTGGTACATCATTGCATTCATGCCGCGTCTCATTGCTGTTTGCTGCTTGTCCGAAGTGGGCAACGACAGGCGTTCCGCGCGAGCAAACAGACTCACGGGACGGGAATGGCGCGCTTCGGACTTGGGGGCATCCGTGGACATCGAGGGGCTCCTGTTAACGACATCATTTGCCCTAGCCCTAAGTTTTGCAATCCCAATGAGTTTGTATCGGAGAGATCAAATCTGTCTGCTGGCGGAACGTCATCACTTTCGGTCAGTCATCGGGATGCTCCTGAGGAGGCTGGGACGCCTGTCGACGGGATCGCAATTCCTGCAACGACGCTCGGATTGTGGCTTCGTGGCCACGATCCACGGGCTCATAGTACGTTCGGTCGACTCCGAGATAATCCTGGTCAACCCAGCCTCCGTCGCCATCGTGAGCGTACTGATACCCCTCGCCATGTCCCAGTTGCCGGGCGCCCCGATAATGAGAATCACGGAGATGCATCGGGACCGGCAGGATGGAACGGCTGGCCACATCTTCCATTGCCCGATTGATCGCCATGTACGCGGCATTCGACTTCGGGGCCGAAGCGAGATATGTCACCGCCTGTGCCAGTATGATGCGGCACTCCGGCATTCCCGTGCGTTCGGTGGCCTCCGCTGCGGCCTGAGCCAGCACCAGGCCCATGGGATCGGCATTGCCAACATCTTCCGCCGCGAGGATCACGATACGGCGGGCGATGAAACGCGGATCTTCACCAGCGACGAGCATGCGGGCCAGCCAGTAGATGGCGGCATCGGGATCGCTGCCGCGCATGCTCTTGATGAACGCACTGGCGACATCGTAGTGGTCATCCCCATCCCGATCGTAGCGGACCGCCTTCTTCTGAATCGATTCCTGCGCCACGATCAGGTCGAACACCGGTTGTTCGGGATTCAGGGACCGGACGCCGATTTCCAGGGCCGTCAACGCGCGCCGCGCATCGCCATCACAAACCTCGGCCAGAAATTCCAGTGATTCCTCGGTTGCTTTGACACGTTGTGCTCCAAGACCTCGCTCAGGGTCTTTCAATGCCCGGTGCAGGACGGCCAGCAGATCCTCTTTGGTGAGTGGTTTGAATTCGAAGACCTGAGAGCGGCTGATGAGCGCGGAGACCAGTGCGAAGAACGGATTGGCGGTCGTGGCTCCAACAAGGCTGACGATGCCACGTTCGACATCGGGCAGCAGAACGTCCTGTTGTGTCTTGTTGAAATGGTGCAGTTCATCCACAAACAACAGGGTGCGTCCCCGTCCCGCCTGCAGGCGATCGCGGGCCTTATCGAGCTCCGTGCGCAACTCCTTCACGCCGGTCGATGCAGCATTCAGAACGACGAACTGTGACTTCGTGTGTCGAGCCAGCAACTCGGCCAGCGATGTTTTCCCGGTTCCCGGAGGACCGAAGAAGATCATCGACCCGAGTCGATCCGCCTGAAGCATTCGCCGCAGCAGCTTGCCTTCACCCAGAAAGTGTTGCTGGCCGACAAACTCGTCGAGCGTCCGCGGTCGCATCCGCGCTGCCAGTGGCATCGCTGCTTCCGCAGCCTTCCGTTCCTGTGATTCAAACAATCCAGCCATGCCGTGTGTTTTCGGGCGAGCCCGGCGGCGTCAGCTCCGGGGCGTGTGAGTTGCGGGGAAAGAATTCCGGAGGCTGACGCCGTCCGGCTCGCTTGGTGACTACTCTCCACTCACACCGGCGACGGTCATCCGTTGGCGATACAGGCCGCCGAACCCGGTGATGTACAGCGACTTCAGGTCGTTATCGCCAAAAGTGCAGTTGATCGGGCGGGTGGGGCAGTTGATCTTCGCGAGCAGTTTGCCTTCCGGGTTCCAGATCCAGACATCGGCCGCCCCGGCACAATACACGTTTCCGGCACTGTCAATGCTCATGCCATCGGCTCCCTTCTCCGGGCCATCGTCCATCAGGGCCAGCAGTTTGGCCTCGCCGGTCTTGCCAGCGCTGGTGACCGGGTAGGCCCAAATCTGTTTGGCGGCGTATGCGGAGACGTACAGCGTTTTTTCATCGGGAGAGAGAATAATGCCATTCGGAGCTGCGATGGCGGCCACTGCGGTCGATTCTTCACCTTTGGCGTTGATGTAGGCGACGCGGTTTTGGGCGGTGATGGTCACATACACTCCGCCAGCTGCATCGACAACCAGATCATTGGGGCGGGGCGCTGGCTTGGCAGTGTCGTCCAGCTGGCACAGCAGATTCAGTTCGGTGTTGTCCAGCGTCACAATGCGTGCATTGGCATTGTCGGACAGGTACAGGGTTCCGCCGCGGTAAAAAGTTGCACTGATCCGCCCTGCACTGGGAAGCAACACGGTTCGCTGTCGTTCCTTGGGAGACCAGACGGAGAGCGTCTCCCCCTTGACATCGGGAATGTACAGCGTGCCGTTGCCGTCCCAGCTGGGGCCATCGGCCAGTCCAAATTCGGTGTCGAGCGTTTCCAGCGGGGAACCGGGATCAACCGGCGACTGCGCGAATGCTGCAGTGCCCAGAAGCAGACTGAAAGTCAGGAGAGCAATTCGCACAGGCATGGCGGTGTTGAGCGGCTGAATGGAGGGGAAGGAGAAGCCCGTGCGGGCTCCGTGCAATGGACCGATTTCTGCTATTCTGCGGTCCACGAATCAAGTCTTACCTTGTTGGACCGCGTTCCTCAACTGCCCTCAAATGCCAGTCACTCTTCAGTACGGTTCCCTCACACTGCCAACTCGCTATTTGCTGTCGCCGTTGGCCGGGTTTACGAATCTCCCGTTTCGCCGCGTAGTTCGCGAGGTGGGTGGGGTAGGGCTGTGTACGACCGACCTGGTGAGTGCGCGGGCTTTGCTCGCGGGCAGCCGCAAGAGCATGAAGCTGATTGAAACCTGTGCCGAGGATTCCCCGCTCTCGGTACAGATTTTCGGCAGCGATCCGCGCATGATGCACGATGCGGCCCAGTACCTGCAGGAACGGGGCATTGCCTCGATCGACATCAATATGGGATGTCCGGTACAGAAGATTGTCGGCGGCGGGGCGGGGTCCGCGATGATGTGTCGCCGGGATGAGACCATTGACCTCGTGAAAACGGTCGTCGAGTCCGTTTCGCTGCCGGTCACGGTCAAGATGAGGCTCGGTTGGGACGACGAGAACTGGACCGCTCCATTCTTCGCTCGCGAATTCGAGCAGGTGGGCGTAGCGGCCATCGCGATTCACGGTCGCACCCGCGAACAGGGCTTCCGGGGAAGTGTGAAACGCGAGGGAATCCGGCAGGTTGTTGAGGCGGTGGAGAACATCCCCGTCATTGGCAATGGGGACATTCTGAACGTGGCCGATGCCCAGAGAATGTTTGCGGAGACAGGTTGCCACGGTATCTCAATTGGTCGCGGAGCACTGGCGAATCCCTGGATTTTTCAGCAGCTCGTGGACTGGGAAACGACCGGCACGTGCCGGCCCTCCGGGACTTTTGACGAACGGCTGCGACTGATGCTGCGGCAACTGGACTTTCAAACGCTGCAACTGGGCGAAGATCTCGGTATTCGCCTGTTTCGCAAGATGGGGCACTGGTATCTGAAGGGGATGCGGGTTCCAGCTTCGCTGCGTCACGACTTCCAGAATGCCCGCACGCGTGACGATGTGAACGAAGTCGTTGAGCGGATTACACAGCACGGCCCGCAAACCGGCGATCGCAATGCACTGCCGGATATGCACATCCCGGTCCCCAGCGGCCCGGTCGATAAGTGGTAAGGGCGCGCTGCGTACAGGATCGAGGCTCCGGAGTTCGGTTGAGGCGGCCATTCGCGACTCCATCAGGCTGAAGGGGCCGGGCCAATGTAAGCTGTTCCAGAATTTTGCCTTCGGTCGTGGTCTATGGGAGTTGCGGGCCAAGAGGGGGCGGTTCTCGGTCGATCTCGGCAGGTCGAGCGGATGCTGAGGTGTTCCGGCAGGATGAAAATGCTTTCCCTGTTGCAAATAAGGCCTGCATGGTTTTCATGCAGGCAGGTAACCGACATAATCCGTTCGGAAAGCCTCTACTCCTCTTCGCCGAATTAGGGTACACGATGCTGATGCGAGCCGGCCTGGTGTTGTTCACACTTCATTTCTGCCTGTTGACAGCTACGGCCAGCGATTGGCCCAGTTGGCGCGGTCCACACGGTAACGGAACGGCTGAGGGGGATGGTTATGCCATCAGCTGGTCGGATTCGACCAACATTGCCTGGAAAATCGACCTCCCCGGAAAGGCGGGATCCACACCGATCGTGGCTCATGATCGCCTGATTCTGACGTGTGGGATCGACGGCAAAAATGGTGTGGTGTGTTACGACCTGCAGGGAAAGGAGCTGTGGCGAGCGACATTTGGTGAGGAGCGTGCTGGTAAGCATCGCAAAGGGAGTGGCTGCAATCCCTCCCCAGTCACCGATGGCAAGTCCATCTTCGTGTACTACAAGAACGGCGATTTCGCTGCCGTTGATTTTGACGGGAAAGTCCTGTGGCAGCGAAACCTGCAGAAGGATTACGGCGAAGACACCTTGTGGTGGGATCTGGGGACATCGCCCGTGTTGACCAGTCAGCACGTGGTGGTCGCCTGTGTGCAGACCGGCCCTTCGTACCTGGCAGCGTTCAACAAGCAGACGGGGGAAACCGTCTGGAAGGTCGACCGGAATACCGGGGCACCTGAAGAAGCGGCCCAGACCTACGCGACTCCAGTGGTGACGACCCACAACGGGCAGGAGCAAATCATCGTGCTCGGAGCCGATCAGGTCACCTGTCACTCTGCCGCCGATGGCAAGGAACTGTGGTTCCTGGCGGGAATGAATCCAGATCAGGACAAATATTTCCGGTCGATCTCCTCACCCGTGGTGAGTGGAGACATTTTGATTGCTCCCTATTCACGAGGGAAGACGATTACGGCCATTCGCATGGGTGGTTCCGGCGACATTTCCAAGACGCACGTGCTGTGGCGGAAGGACGGACCATCCGCAGATGTGCCGACCCCGGTTGCCGTGGACGGGCTGGTGTATGTCTGTACGGACAAGGGGACCGTGGCCTGTCTGAAAGCCGAGTCGGGCGAGGAAGTCTGGTCGGTTGAACTGGAAAAGAATCGCAATGCTTACAGTGCTTCGCCCGTGCTGGTTGATGGCCATGTGTATGTGGTGCGAGAAGATGGCAAGGCCTTTGTGCTGAATGCCGGTCCAGGAGACCGCATTGCTGCGGAAAATTCTCTGGACGACGAATTCGTGGTGGCGACACCAGTGTTCGTGGGTGGGAACATTTACCTGCGGACCTTCGACCGGCTGTACTGCATCCAGTCCAGTTCGCGAGCGGCGGCACAGTAGCATTCGTGGCCGCAGGCGGGGGAGATCAGCATTCGGGCGGACAAGGGGAGCACATGAGTCGTCGACCCGTGCAGGTGGGATTCGCCGGCGTTTCAGCTGAGTGGCTGGACGACGAACTGGCTACGTTGCAACGTCAGCAGCGGATGCGCGTGTCCGCCGTATTCGATCCCACTCCAGCTGTTGGAGCCCTGGGAGCGCAGCGGCTGGGGGCCACGCATTGTCGAGGGTTCCTGCAGTTGTTGCGGTCATCTTCAGTCGATGCTCTGGTCGTTGCCAATCCGGGCTGGATGGGCTGGCACACGGTGCTGCAGGCGGTCAGATTGGGGTTGCCGACACTGTTCGTGGCTTCGCGGCTGGATGATGAGGCGTTTTTTGATGTCCAGCTGCCGGACACCATTCGGCTTGAGACGGCCGTCTCCTATGCGCGTGGAACCGGCGGCGGTTTTTTGATGCCGGGGCTGCCGCTGCGCTGGCTGCCGGTCACGATTCGAGTGCGGGAATTGACGGCGACGGCGCTGGGGGCCATTGAGCAACTGGAAGTCGATGCCCCGGGCCTGGCACTGCGCTCCCGCAGTCTGGCGGAACTGGTCGACTGGAGTTTGAGCATTGTTCAGTCGGCGCCCGCTTCGGTGCAGGTTCATACCACGGCAGCAGGAATGGAGATGGTGTTGCAGTGCCGCCGCCGCCGCTCCAATGGCGAATCGGTGTCCGTTGTGTTGCGCGGCTTGAGGCAGCATCGCAGCGGCGATGTGGCCGAGGCGGATGTGCAGTTCGAGGCGCATGGCGCCTGTCGGCACGGTGACTTTCAGCTGGCGGCACCGTTTCAGATTCGTCATTCGATCGGAAGGACAGCAGTCGACGAAAAGCTGAATGCCGATCGGTCCAGTTACGACATCATGCTCGACCTGTTTGGCCGGCGCCTGGTTGGTGGTCTGGTGCCCGTGCCAGACTTCGTGGACTTGCTCCGGGCCCGCAATCTGGTGGTTTCGGCCATTCAAAGCCTGGACCATAAGGAGCCGATTCCGGTCTCCGAAGAGGGGCTGGGAGCGTAAGCGACTGCGAAGCGGCTTTGGCTTCAGCTTGCGGGCGCATAAAAAAACCTGCGTTCCACCGATAGCGAAACGCAGGTTCTTGTCTCGAAGACCGAAGGAGACTATTCGTCGTCTCCATCCTCATCTTTGGAGTCAGCGTCTGCTTCCTGAACCTGTCGGCAAACCGAGCGATTGACGGCTTCAATCGTCGTTTCGGTCGGATCTGGCATCGGCTTGTCGGTGAACTTCGCGTTGTCGAGGATCACATCGACAGCCTTGCGTTCACGAATCTGAGCTTCCAGATTGTCGATCATGCCGCTCTTGATCATACGAGAGCGAACACGGCGTGGGTTCTCACCGCGCTGCATGGCCATCATGGTGATTTCGACGTCGATGTCCTGTTCGCCGACTTCGATCTTTTCCTGTTCGGCGACGCGGTCCAGAATGAAGTGTTCCTTCAGGTTCTGACGGGTCATGCTGACGGAGCGCTGACGCAGATCGTTTTCACGAGCCCGGATTTCCTGGGATGTGAAGCCAGCCTGCTGCATCTCCAGAATTTCGCGACGCAGGGCGTTTTCGACCTGACGGGACACGAGATCTTCTGGCAGGTCCCAGGTGGCGGAATCGGTGATCTTTTCCAGTACCTGGCGACGGCAGGCCTGTCGCTGTTCGTACTTCACCTGTCGTTCCAGCATGCTGCGAACCTGTTCGCGGAGCTGTTCTTCAGACTCAATGCCCATGCGGCCCAGGAACTCATCGTCGAGTTCCGGAGTTTCCATCCGCTTGACGTCGAGCACGGTGATGAGGCCGCGAACCGTTTCGCCACGCATGGCTACGGTGTCGGCTTCCATCGACACAGTGAGTTCGCATTCGCGGGTGTCATCAGCGGAAGCACCGACCATCAGCTTGTCGAAGCCGGACAGTTCGGCATCCTGGAAGCGAAGGGTTGGACGCACGCGGACAGAGTGGTCACGCAGGTGCGAAATCGGCTTGCCGTTGTGGGTGAAGTCGATGTCCAAGGTCACGAAGTCGCCAGCCTGGGCAGCTTCGCTGACGGGGACCAGCTTTCCGTACTGCTCCATGAACTGATTCAGGTAAGCAGTGACATCCTCTTCGCTGACTTCCCGGGAAGGACGCTCGATTTCGAGGCCCAGGTATTCGGGCAGGTCGAATGTCGGTCGAACTTCGATGTCGAATTCGTACTCGAAATCGCCTTCTTCGGGGAGTTCGATGGACTCCAGGTCCAGGTTGGGTTCGTTGATCGGGTTCAGTTCGGCTTCAGCGCCCAACTGTTCCAGGCTCTGCATGAGCACGCGCTGCTTCACCTGTTCGTTGAGATCCTTGCGGAACCGCTTGCGGACCAGCTCAACAGGCACGTGTCCCGGACGAAAGCCGGGAACTTCAGCACGCTCGACGTATTCTCCCAGCAGTTCTTCGAAGGCTTCGTCAATCGACGCCCGGGGAACGCTGACACGGATGTGCTTTTTGCATGGCCCGACATCATCGATGGCGACCTTGAGGTCCATCTTCTTGCCGGCTTCGCCTTCTTCCAGCGTTGCCACACCAGTTTCTTCGACGACTTCGTCACGTTGTTCTTCAGACACGCCTCAATCCTTCCCACAAGGCCGGTAAGTCCGACGGGACTTCCGGCGAGTTTTCGGCCTTGCCATTTAGACTAACCACTCAGCGACACGAAGTCACCTGAGCGATGACCAGATCTCGGCCGATACGTCGACTCCAGTCACCTCTTTCCGGCTGCGGGGACAGACTGGAAAGAGAAACGGCCCGGTGGGAACAGGGAACGACACCAGGACTGAGGTGCCGGATGCTGTCCCGTCGGGCCGACATTCGTACATCATCTAAGAGCGGGTGAAGGGATTCGAACCCTCGACAACCACGATGGCAACGTGGTGCTCTGCCAACTGAGCTACACCCGCATTGGCTTCCGGGCGGCTGCCCGGGGAGCGAACAGATTATGTCTCCTGCCCCGGGTGCGTCAAGTGTCCGTGGCGTAATCTCGGAGCCCGGTTGTCAGAATTGCGTTTTCGGCGGTCACGCTGCAATTGCGTTCTGACTTCGCAGCCGTTATTCTGCCTCGTTCCCGCCAAATTTGGTGTCAGTCGGCCCTGGATCGCTCAGCGATCTTCGCGTTGGGCGTTCAATATAAGTGATTGTGAGTCAGGAGCTTCTGTCGTGAGTGTCGATAAGAGTCTCAAACGTAAGGGCCGCTTGAGCCGGTCTCGTAACGTTCTCAAACGCGATGAGCGTATTGAGGTAATGCAGGGCAACGATAAGTGGATTGCCGGGCAGAGCCCGTTTGGCCTGGCCAAAACTCGCGTCGTCAAGCTGGTTGTCGGTAAGAAGAAGAAGGAAAAGAAGGAAGAGGAAAAGGACGACAAGAAGAAAAAGAAGAAGTAGTCCGACCTTCACCGCACTGGTCGGCGCACAGCCCCTGTAAGGGAAGTCATGTGGCGCGATCTCCGGTATCGTCTGGGCGGCTTCATCAGATTGCGAATGCGGCGGTCATTGTCTCGAACATTGGCCGCCGCATCCTCTTGCGCGGTGGTGCAGGAGGCAACGCTGCGGCGGATTCTTCGCCTGAACGCGACAAGTCGGTTTTCCCGTTTGCACGGATTGCATCGGGTGAACAACCCGACCGAATTACGCCGCGCACTTCCAATCTGTGGTTACGACGTCTTTGAGTCGGCGATTGTCGAGATGCGGCAGGGGGATCAGGCGGCACTCCTGGGGGAGCACAACCGCTTGCTGATGTTCGCGCTCACCAGTGGAACGACGGCGTCGACAAAATTCATCCCCGTGACTCGTTCCTTTCTGGGTGACTACCGCCGCGGCTGGCAGAACTGGGGAATTCGCGCGTTTGACGCGCATTCGTCTCTGCATCGCAGCCAGATTGTCATGCTCTGCAGTGCTCACGACAAGCAGCACACGCCTTCGGGGATTCCGTGCGGCAGCATCAGTGGGTTGGCGCAATCGATGCAGAGTGTGGCGGTGCGGGCGATGTACTCCATTCCGCATGACGTGGTGCGTGTGGATGATCCGCTGGAAAAGCTGCGTCTTTCGGCGCTGTTTGCTGTTGCTGATCCGCACGTCGGGATGGTGACGACCGCCAATCCCAGTACGCTTGTGCAGTTCGCACAATTCATGGAGGGGGAGCCAGATGCGTTGCTGAAGCATCTCTGTGACGGGATGCTTCCAGAGACGGGTGGGCTACCGCAGAGGGTGCGGCTGCGAATGGCGAGTCGGCTGCGACGGCGGCGAATGCGCGGGCGGCAATTGCGGGACTTGGTGAATCGGCATGGGAAGTTGACGCCGCGACTCGTCTGGCCGGGGCTGAGTCTGCTGGCGGTGTGGACGGGGGGAAGTGTGGCTGGCTATCTGCCGTTGCTGCGGCAGTTGTATGGTGATGTGCCGCTGCGGGATCACGGCCTTTCGGCGAGTGAAGGGCGAATGACGATTCCCCTGGAGGATGAAACGGACTCCGGCCTGCTGGATATTGAGTCGCACTTTTTTGAGTTTGTTCCGGAGGAAGAGTGGGGCAGTGAGTCGCCCACGGTGCTGCTGGCACACGAGTTGGAAGTGGGGCGTTCTTATTTCATTCTGCTGACGACTTCATCTGGACTGACACGCTATGACATTCATGATGTGGTGCAATGCACCGGATTTCTTGGCACAACGCCGATGCTGCGATTCCTGCATAAGGGGGCACATGTCAGCAGTCTGACGGGCGAGAAGTTGACGGAGTCGCAGGTGGTTGCGGCGGTTTCTTCGGTGCTGGCGGGTGATGCGTGTGCGCCTGCGTTTTCCGTGACTCCCTGCTGGGGTGACCCGCCGGGGTATCTGCTGCTGCTTGAGTCGGCTCTTGCGGGGCGGGTCGGGTTGGTCGAGGATGTCGAGCAGGCGCTGCAGTGTCAGAACATGGAATATGCCGAGAAACGCCGAAGTGGGCGGCTCGCCCCGCTGGGGGTGCAGGTGATTCCCGATGGAACATTCGCGAGGCTGGCTCGCGACCGTCAGCAGGGGCCCGGCGGTACTGCCGAACAGTACAAGCATCCATTCCTGTTTTCGCGGCTTGGATTCTGGGATGAATTTCAGGCTCGTTACCTTTCAGTTGAGAATTGAGAATCGTCATGTCGCTTCAGCCCGCAGATCTTCCCGAACTCGAAGTTGCCTGGCAGGCCGCGCAGGCCGCCGGGGAGATTCTGATGCACTACTATCACAACGGCGTGGATGTGCGTGAGAAGGCGACGTCGGATCTTGTTTCCGATGCGGACGTCGAAGCGGAGCACGCCATTGTTGAGCGCATTCATCAGCGGTTCCCCGGTCATGCGATTCTGGCTGAAGAGGGGCATTCGCAGACGGAAGTCGCCGAACATCTCTGGGTGATTGATCCGCTTGATGGGACGACGAACTTTCTGCATGGCATTCCGCACTTCGCTGTTTCCATTGCGTATTACCACAACGGTGTGCCGCAGGTGGCGGTGGTCTGGAATCCGGCCCGGGAAGATCAGTTCCTGGCTGCCGCTGGTCGCGGCGCATGGAGGAATGGGGTGCAGCAGCATGTGGCTGAGTCCACGCATCTGAATCAATGCCTGATTGGTGTCGGTTTCTATTACGATCGTGGTCGATCAATGGAAGCCACGCTCGCCGCAATTGCCGACATCTTTCGTCAGCAGGTGCATGGAATTCGACGCTTTGGAACAGCCGCACTCGATTTGTGTCATGTGGGGTGCGGTTACTACGGAGCCTTCTTCGAGTATCAACTCGCGCCCTGGGACTTCGGGGGCGGCCGATTGTTTGTTGAGGAAGCGGGAGGCAAGGTGACGACCGCCCGCGGAACCGAACTGCCGTTTCACAAGGACAGCCTGCTCGCTTCCAATGGCGTTCTGCATCAGGCAATGCTCGATATCGTCGGGCATCATCATCCCGAGTGATTCAGGCAGCAGTGTGCTGGTCAGGCGGCCTCACCCTGAAGTGTGAGGATCAGTGTGCGCTGTCCGCCGTGGTTGCGGTGCTCGCACAGGAAGATGCCCTGCCATGTCCCCAGCAGCAGCCGACCCTGCGAGACTGGAATGGAGAGTGATGCGCCCATGAGTGAGGCTTTGACATGCGCGGGCATGTCGTCGGGGCCTTCACATGTGTGCTGGTAGGGGAAGTTTTCCGGGGCGATCGCATTGAGTGACCGATCCAGGTCACTGGGGACATCGGGGTCGGCGTTCTCGTTGATTGTCAGGGAAGCTGACGTGTGTTTGATGAAGACGTGCAAGAGTCCGACGCTGGTGTCGGCCAGCTCTGGCAATGCGGCAGTGACTCGGGGCGTGATCAGGTGCAGCCCCCGGCGAAAAGCGGGCAGAATCAGGTGGCGCTGGGTCCAGGTCGACATGGGCGTTGGGTGTTGAGTGCGGCTGCGTCGCCGTTGGGTGCCAGAGGTCAACGGTTAATAGCCAATTGCCTTCGGTGCGATCAGGCGTCGAAGTACATGGCGAATTCCCAGGGGTGTGGGCGCTGCCGCAGCATCTGAGCTTCGTGGGTTTGCTTGTACCAGATCCAGGTGTCGATCACGTCGGCGGTGAACACATCTCCCTTGAGCAGGAAATTGTGATCGTCGCGCAGCGCCTGCAAAGCCTGTTCGAGAGTTTCGGGGACGGTCGGGTGGCTCGAGAGTTCTTCCGGTGACAGGTCATAGATGTCCTTGTCGAGCGGTGGTCCGGGGTCGATGCGGTTCTGGATTCCGTCGAGTGCGGCCATCAGTACGGCGGACATGCCGAGGTAGGGGTTGCAGGTGGGGTCCGGACAGCGGAACTCGAATCGCTTTGTGTCGGCTGATGATGTGTGGGCTGGAATGCGGATCGATGCCGAGCGGTTGCGGAAGCTGTAGGTTAAGTTGATGGGGGCTTCGAAGCCGGGGACAAATCGCTTGTAGCTGTTGGTTGTTGGGCAGCAGAAGGCGAACAGGGCTGGGGCGTGTTTGAGGATGCCTCCCATGGCGAAGGTGGCGAGTTCCGAGAGGCCGCCGTAGCCGGAGCCAGCAAATAGCGTCTCGTCGTTCTTCCAGAGTGAAAAGTGCATGTGTAGCCCGGAGCCGTTTTCGTTCCACAGCGGCTTGGGCATGAATGTCACAGTCTTGCCATGCTGGGCGGCGACGTTGCGGGCGATGTATTTGAATCGCAGCAGGTGGTCAGCCATCTTCAGCATGGGGCCATACTTAAGGTCGAGTTCGCATTGGCCGGCGGTGGCGACTTCGTGGTGTTGGCCTTCGACGGCGACGCCGCTTGATTGCAGCTTGAGCATGATCTCCGTGCGGAGGTCCTGCAGCGTGTCCTGAGGGGGCATCGGGAAATAGCCTTCGCGGCGGCGAATGCGATAGCCCCGGTTGGCTCCTCCGCCAACGCCTCGGTTCCATTCTCCTTCAATGCTGTCGACGTGGTAGTACGCCTCGTGTTCGTTCTGGTCGAAGCGGACGTCGTCGAACACAAAGAATTCCGCCTCCAGTCCGAAGTGGGCGGTGTCGGCGATGCCGGTTGACCGCATGTAGGCTTCGGCCTTTCGTGCGACGTTGCGGGGGTCGCGGACGTAGTCTTCCCGGGTGATGGGGTCCTGGATGTTGCAGGTCATCGCCAGGGTCTTCTGCATGAACGGGTCGACCGTGGCGGTGTCCGCCTGAGGGACAACCAGCATGTCACTCTCGTTGATCGACTGCCAGCCGCGGATTGAGGACCCGTCGAATGTGAATCCGTCCTCGAAACTTTGTTCTGTCAGGCCGCTGACCGGGATTGTGAAATGCTTCTGCGTTCCCGGAAAGTCCATAAAACGAAGGTCAACCGCGCGCAATTCTTCCTGGCGGCAAAGGGCGAGCACTTCCCGTGGTGTCATGATATTCCTCGTGCCTTCGGAAGGGCCAGGGGCCTTTCATCGTGCAGGCAAGTCTTGGGTCAGGTGGGAGAAAAGAGGTTCATCGCCCATGTCTAGCAATACTTGCGCCACTGCGGTGAAGTCCCTGCCGGGGGGTGTAATTCCTTGGAGTCTAAGGGGATTGAGGGATTGTAATCCAGTCTCGGGGCTCGGCCGGGGTGGGTTGCTGCGAGTGGGCTGCCCAAAAAGCAGGCATGCCACGCGGTGCCCAAAAAATGCGCACAGTCGTTGCGGCGGTTTTTACCGCTACGCTGGTCACGATCGTTGCAGTGTGCTATCGTTCTGATGTCGTTGTCAGGGTGAGTACACCCGTTGCCAACGGCAGCTGCAGCACATCGGGTGCAGGGTGGGTCAGGGGGTCTGATTCGCAGGGCATCTGCGGTTCTTCTCCGGGTCGGAACCCGGGCGAAGGCCAACAGGAGGATTCCGCCATGCTGGTTTTGTCTCGGAAGTCCGGGGAACGCATTCTCATTGGAGATGAGATTGCTGTGACCATTGTCCGCATCGGCCCGAATACGGTGCGTTTGGGAATTGATGCTCCTCGCGACATGAACATTGTGCGGGAGGAGTTGTGCGTCGGGGTGAAGCCCGATGAGCAGGTGGAAGTCACAGTGCGTGCGGCGGAAGCCTGATCCCGCTTGACGCACCTGGCATTCCCGAATACCTTTTTGAAATCGTCGACTGGTCGCGATGAGCGGCATTGGTTGACGAAGGTGTGAACCTTTTTCCCTGGATCAGGGTCACATCCCGAGTACGAACAGAAATCCTTCTGCGGAAGAATCAGAATTCAGATGAACTGCCACTTCGACAACAACGGCCTGCTGCTAAGCCTGACTTTCCGCGGGAGGTCCTAGGCCGGAGTTCGTTGTTTTGTCGCGAATCACCACCCTGAGACTTCTTCCGAGGTCTTGGGGTTTTTTGTTTTCCAAACCGGGGTTTGTCCCCTCTGCCGTTCGAACGACCCATGTCCAGCGATCAGCAATCCCACATCACCATTTTTGATACCACGCTTCGCGATGGCGAGCAGTCTCCCGGCTGCAGCATGGATACCCAGGAAAAGCTGGAAGTGGCCAAGGCGCTGGTCGAACTGGGTGTGGATGTCATTGAGGCGGGATTTCCGATTGCTTCGCCGGGCGACTTCGAAGCTGTGCAGATGATTGCCCGTGAGTACGGTGATCGGTCCACGATTTGTGGTCTCGCCCGGTGCCGCACGGAGGATATCGATCGGGCCTGGGAGGCGTTGAAGGAAGCCGCCAAAGTGCGGATTCACGTGTTCCTCGCGACCAGCGCCATTCATCGCGAGTTCAAGCTCAAGATGGCCAAGGAAGAGATCATCCGCCGGGCCGTGGAAATGGTGAAGTACACCGCCGACAAGATGTCGACTCGTTCTGACATCGTGCGTCCTGACGTGGAATTCTCTCCAGAGGATGCATCGCGAACGGA
>JAGQPW010000014.1:38831-48809 GCA_020426515.1 Planctomycetaceae bacterium
GGGATGCAGGTTCAACGCAACAAGGCGATCGTCGGACAGAATGCCTTTGCTCATGAAGCTGGCATTCACCAGCACGGCATGCTGCAGAATCGTGATACGTACGAGATCATGCGTCCGGCTGATGTTGGCTACGTCGGCACGAATCTCGTGCTGGGCAAGCACAGCGGTCGGCATGCCTTCCGCGATCGCGTGGTCTCGCTCGGCTATGAGCTCGACGACGCAGCGTTCCAGAAGGTCTTTGATGACTTCATCGCATTGGCAGACAAGAAGAAGGAAATCTACGATGCCGACATCGTGGCGCTGATCGACAATCGCGCTCATCAGGCACCGCAGCAGTGGGAGATTGTCGCCTTCCATACGTTCGGAGGCACGGGCACTATTCCGACGGCGACTATCGATATGCAGCATCAGGATGGGCGACGCATTCAGGATGCGGCGACCGGCGACGGTCCGGTAGATGCCGCCTTCAAGTGCCTGGAGCGCATTACCGATGTGACTGCCCGTCTGAAGGAGTATGTTGTGCGGAGCGTCTCCAGTGGCAAAGATGCTCTGGGGGAAGTGACCGTGGAGATCGAGGTCAATGACCGCATGTTCCACGGTAAGGGAGTCAGTACCGATATCATCGAAGCCAGTGCTCAGGCGTATCTGCAGGCACTCAACAAGTCGCTGACCAGCAATCGTGGACGCTCACAGCATCCGCAGCATGGTCTGTGATGGACCTCGAGTGTTGCAGCCTCTGAGTCAGGCGTAACAACACTGAGGAGAAGTTCATGACGCTTCGTTTGTTGCGGAAAGGTTTCCTGTCGGTCGCACTGTTAGTGGCCTTGGTGTTGCCCGCCGGGGCGGCTGAGAATCTGATCACGAAAGAGAATCAACAGTCAGGCAGCCGCGACTGGCAGTTGACCCGCGTGCGGGTCGACAAAGATGGTTTTCGGTCCCCGTGGGTTGAAGGCTACTGTTCGAAGCAGAGCGTGCGTGCTGGAGAGACGATCGAGATCAAAGTCTCCACGAATCCACCCGTGGAGTTTCAGATCGAATTATTCCGCATGGGCTACTACGGCGGGCGTGGTGCCCGACTGATGCGGACGATTGGCCCGCTGCAGGGGATCGTGCAGCCGACGCCCCAGCCGGGCGAGAAGAATCTGCACGAGTGTCGGTGGGAAACCAGTCACTCCCTGACGATTCCGGAAGACTGGTTGAGCGGTGTGTACCTGGGTCGACTGACGACTTTGCCCGGTCTTGATGCTCCGTACTGGCAAAGCTATGTGATCTTTGTTGTCGAAGATGATCGGCCGGCTGATGTGTTGTTTCAGTGTTCGGAGAATACCTGGCAGGCGTACAACAGCTGGCCCAACAGATACTCCATCTATACACATCCCAAAGGGAACCAGGGACCGTGGGCGGATGTCAGCTTCGATCGACCCTACGGTCGAGAGGCCCAGTACACTGGCGTTGTGAACGATCCTCTGACCGTGGGCTCGGGTGAATTCTTGCCGTTTGAGTTCCCGCTCGCTTACTGGCTGGAGCAGCATGGCTACGATGTGACGTACTGCTGCAACAGCGACATGATTACGCCGGATCGAGGCCTCAAGTGCAAAACGTTTATCAGTGTCGGACACGATGAGTATTGGGACATCCGGCAGTTTCGCAGCGTCGAGGCCATGCGGGATGCGGGCGTCAATTTGCTGTTTTTGAGCGGAAACAGCGTTTGCTGGGTGACTCCCTATCGAGAGAGCAGCAGCGGCGAACCGCAGCGCATTATCTTTCGCGGGGGACCCTATGGGGCGGATCAGGAGTATGCGGTGAATCGCGAGCGGGATCATGGTCCGTTTCCACATCGCGGTCCCGATGAAGGTCTGCTGATGGGGGCGCGAAATGTCGAGCCTGTGAATGGCGGCGGTGACTGGGTCATTACGAAGCCTGATCACTGGATCTTCGAAGGAACCAATGTTCGCAAAGGCGAGAGCATCCCCGGACTGATTGGCTGGGAGTACCATGGGCAGCCGGCGGAGATTCCCGGGCTTGAAGTTGTCGCCGGAGGGACGGCGTGGCAGGGAGGTGTGAATCCTCAGCAGTGGACAGCCACGATTTATCCGGGGCCCAAAGGGAACTTCGTCTTCAATGCGGCGACCATTTTCTGGGCGCAGGGACTCTCAACTCCTCCGGGGCACGTGCTGCCCTGGTCTCACTGGAGCCGTCCGCATGGGCCGGATGAACGCGTGCAGCGGATCATGCACAACCTGCTGGATCGCTCGGTTAAGACGCTGCCAAAGTGACGCTGTGAGTGGCGGTTAGGTCATTTGAGCGGTGCCTGCGTCCGGGGTGGGATTTTGTGCTGCGCGGACAGTGCCGGGCTGCAGAATTCAATTCTGACGACTTCTCAGATTTTCGTCCGGCACACCGCTTGCACGGCAACGTTCTTACTGGACGACATCTAACAATCCGGCCAGAAGCGATTGATCGGCCGTCTATGATCCAATAGCGACCATCCGTTTCTGGTCAGGTAAGCAAACTGAAATGATGAGGAGGAACTTCAATGGCACTTTTGAGAAAAGGACCTGTCTGGTTGCTCACACTGGCAGGTGGTCTCTGTTTGGGGGCTGCGGCTGTTGGTTTGTCGCAACCTCAGCCAGTTCAACGGCTTGCTCCAGCTCCATTGCACACGCCCACGGACCTGTCCATGGCCTTTCGGGCGGTCTCTGAACATGCGCTGCCCGCCGTTGTTTCCATTACATCGGAGACTGATGCGAAAGAGGTGGCGGTGAAGGGAGGCGTCCAGCGGCAAATGTCTCCGTTGGACGAACAGTTCCTGCGTCGATTCTTCGGCGATGATCCGCAGTTTGAACAGTTCTTTGGGGACGGAAATGGCGGCGGCATGCAGCGGAATGTCCCCCGTCAGCAGGGAACTGGCTCGGGCTTCATTGTGGATCCCTCGGGAATCATTCTCACGAACAGCCACGTGGTGGAAGGGGCCGATCGTCTCACGGTGCGGCTGTCTGATGGTCGTGAAATCCCGGCCGAAAGCTGGAACTACGATCCTCGTACCGATATCGCGATCATTCGCATCAAGGCGGACGGAACCTTGCCTTCGATCGCTCTGGGCGACAGCGACCAGATGCAGGTTGGCGACTGGGTCCTGGCCCTCGGCAATCCCTTCAATGTTGGAACCACTGTGACCGCAGGGATCATCTCGGCCACCGGTCGAGGCCCCGGCATCAACGAGCGGGAAAGCTATCTGCAGACTGATGCCGCGATTAACCCCGGCAACAGTGGCGGCCCGCTGGTGAACCTGAATGGAGACGTGATCGGCATCAACACCGCCATTTCTTCCCGCAGTGGTGGATACGACGGAATCGGTTTTGCCATTCCTGCCAACATGGTTCGCTGGGTGGCGGATCAGCTGATCGCCAATGGCCGAGTCGAACGCTCCTACCTGGGCGTGAAGTTGCAGCCCATGAATACCGAACTGCGTGAGCAGATGGGAGTTGCCAATGGTCAGGGAGCTTTGGTGAATGAAGTATTCCCGGACACGCCAGCCGCAAAAGCTGGATTGCAGGCTGGGGATGTTGTGCTCTCCTTCGCCGGAACGCCAGTGAAGGATCAGAGCGAGCTGGTCGATGTGATTGAACGCTCCGCACCGGGTAAGTCCTATCCGGCGGTCGTCATGCGAGCGGGGGCCGAGAAGACGATCTCAGTTAAACTGGAACCAATGCCGGAAGACTACACGCCCGCACTGCAGCGGTTACACGCTCGTCAGGCGGACGCAGGGACGGAGCAGACGGAACTCGGAAAGCTTGGTGTCGAGATCTCCAATCTCACTCCGGAATTGCGTCAGACGCTCGGTGTCGATGATGACATGACTGGCGTGGTTGTTCGCAAGGTGAAGCCAGGCAGCCCCGCAGAACGTTCCGGTCTCGCTGCTGGTGACATCATCCAGAAGGTTGGACCAGATGCGGTCAATTCGGTGTCGGAGTTCGGCGAGCTGATTGAGAAGGCCGATCTCAACAAGGGGATCCTGTTCTACCTGCGTCGTGGCAATGGAGCAGCATTCGTGGTTGTGAAGTAGCAGCACTGATCCAGGCTTTCGAGTGTTGCAAGTTGGGCAGGCACGTCACCCGGTGGCGTGCCTGCCCGCGTTTTTGAGGGGCCTTCCAGTGGCCGGAAGCCGTGGAAAAGTCCGCCGCTGCTTGAAATGTGGGACCGGCTACTCTATACCGCTGGGCTTCCCATTTCATGGCGGACATTCCGCTGTTACTGGACTCTCGGACAGACATGGCACGGCTCAACGAAAACTATCTGAAGCTCAAGGCGGGTTACCTGTTTCCGGAAATTGGTCGGCGGGTGTCGGCCTTCTGTCAGGCGAATCCTCAGGCAAACGTCATTCGACTGGGGATCGGCGATGTGACGGAACCATTGCCCCCTGCGGTGACCGAAGCGATGCACAAGGCTGTCGACGAGATGGCCAATCGCAGCACGTTTCACGGGTACGGCCCGGAGCAGGGGTACGACTTCCTGCGGAATGCCATTGCCCAGCACGACTATGTCGCCCGTGGTGCCCAGGTCGCCGCCGATGAAATCTTTGTTTCCGATGGCTCGAAGTGCGACACCGGGAACATTCTCGATGTGTTCGACCTGCAAAACACCGTGGCCGTTCAGGACCCGGTTTATCCCGTCTACGTTGATACCAACGTGATGGCCGGTCGCACCGGGGCTGCCGATGCCCAGGGCCGGTACGCAGGACTCACCTACCTGCCATGCACCGCTGAAAACGACTTCACCCCGGCACTGCCCGAGCAGCGGGTCGACATGATCTACCTGTGCTATCCCAACAACCCCACAGGGGCAGTTGCTTCTCGCGAGACGCTGCAGACCTGGGTGAACTACGCCCGCGAGCAGGGAAGTCTCATCCTGTTTGATGCAGCCTACGAGGCCTTCATTCAGGATGCGTCCATCCCTCGTTCGATCTACGAACTCGATGGAGCCCGCGAGGTGGCAATCGAGTTCCGCAGCTTCAGTAAAAATGCTGGTTTTACAGGCACTCGCTGTGCTTTCACCGTCGTTCCCAAGGATCTGATGGTTACCACCGCTTCAGGCGAAAAGAAGGCGCTGCATCCGGTGTGGAATCGTCGGCACTGCACCAAATTCAACGGCGTTTCCTACATCGTCCAGCGCGGGGCCGAGGCGGTCTACAGCGAAGCAGGGCAGGCTCAGACCGCTGAACTGATCCGCTTCTACATGGAGAACGCCAAGCTGCTGCGTGCAGGGCTGACGGCTGCAGGTATCGAGGTCTTTGGCGGTGAGAATGCCCCGTACATCTGGCTGAAGACTCCCGGTGGAGCGACCAGCTGGGACTTTTTCGACCGACTGCTGAACGATGCCCACCTCGTTGGAACCCCGGGGAGTGGATTTGGAGCGTCGGGTGAGGGATACTTCCGGTTGAGCGCGTTTAACAGCCGCGTCAACGTCGAAGCGGCTGTTGATCGCATTCAGAAGATGCTGAGCTAGTCGCTCGTGATAGCTGGGTGCCACTGGCAGCTTGCCTGCCAGTGTCGCACGCGGTCCCGGTTTGGTCGCTCAATTATCAGGGGAACCACCATGTTCGTCCGTTCGCTCCGGATGCTGCTGCTTTCGTTGGCTCTGCTGGGAACATCCATGCTGCAGGCGGCCGATCAAACCGCTCGTGTGTACATCGGCACGTACACCACGGGGGACAGCAAGGGGATCTATTCTTTTGAGCTGGACCTCGCGACCGGCAAGGCCACCGCTCCAAAGCTGGTCGCCGAACTGAAGAACCCCTCATTCCTGGCCTTCGATTCGCAACACCATTTCCTCTACGCGGTCAACGAGGTTAGCGACTTTCCGGGGTCGACCGGTAAAGGGGCAGGCGGAGTCACGGCTTTCCGTATTGATGCCGCGACTGGAGCACTCTCCAAGCTGAACAGCCAACTCTCCGGCGGTGCGGGACCGTGCCATCTTTCCGTGGATGCCACAGGCAGGAATGTCCTCGTGGCCAATTATGGAGGAGGCAGCGTCGCGGTGTTGCCCGTGAATTCCGATGGATCGCTCAATCCCGCCTCGGCGTTCGTGCAGCACGAAGGGAGCAGTGTTGATCCGGGTCGCCAGAAGGGGCCTCATGCCCACTCGGTGAACCTCTCGGCGGACAACAAGTACGCCTTCGTTGCCGATCTCGGATTGGACAAGGTACTGGTCTACCGGTTCGACGCTGAGCACGGAACGCTGCAGCCGAACGATCCACCAGCCGCCAGCGTGAATCCCGGCGGAGGTCCGCGTCACTTCGCGTTCCATCCCAACGGCAAGTTGGCCTACGCCAACAACGAAATGTCTTTGGAAGAAACGGTCTTCAGCTACAATCCCCATCGTGGATTGCTGGAGCCCGTGCAGTACATCAGCACATGGCCCGATGGAGCCGATCGCAAGGGAGGCTCGACGGCGGAAACGCAGGTTCATCCTTCCGGAAAGTTCCTGTACGTTTCCAATCGCGGCAACGGCTCAATCGCCATCTTCCAGATTCAGGACGATGGAACGCTTAAAGCCGAAGGACATGTCTCTTCAGGCGGAAAAGTGCCGAGAAACTTCGGCCTCGATCCGACGGGACACTTCCTGCTGGCCGCGAATCAGGACAACGGCGTGATCGCCATTTACCGAATCAATCAGGAAACCGGTGCCCTGACTCCCACCGGAGATCAGTTGCAGGTTCCCAACCCCGTGTGCGTGCGAATGTTCATTCCGTAGTCCGCCGCATTGCATTTGCCCGGCTGTTCGACCCGTAATTTCCAGGAGCCTCGCATCTCCTGCCCGCCCGACTGAAGTTCCCATGGCCAAAGATTTTCTCGCCGGTGTTCAGGATCACTACGACGTCATCGTCATTGGCTCCGGTCTGGCTGGCCTCACGGGGGCCAACGTGCTCGCCAAGCAGGGCTATTCCGTCTTGCTGCTGGAGCACCATTACCAGCTCGGGGGCATGGCGACATGGTTCAAGCGTCGAGGTGGCCACATCTTCGATATCTCCCTGCACGGATTCCCCGTGGGGATGATTAAGTCTTGCCGCAAGTACTGGACGCCGGAAATCGCCGATTCCATTGTGCAGTTGAAAGGCATTCGCTTCGAGAATCCGCAGTTCTCACTGCGAACCTCATTCACCCGCGAAGACTTCACGAAGATCATTACCGACAAGTTTGGCATCCCGTTTGAAACCGTCGATCGCTTCTTTACGACGGCCCGGTCGATGAACTTCTTTGATGATCAGGGAAAGACCACGCGGGAGCTGTTCGAGGAATTCTTCCCCGGGCGGACTGATGTGCAGCGTCTGCTGATGGAACCGATCACCTACGCCAACGGCTCCACACTGGACGACCCGAGCCATCACCTACGGCATCGTGTTCAGTAACTTCATGAGCAAAGGAGTGTTCACGTTCCGAGGCGGCACCGATGCACTCGTCACCAAGATGAAGGCGGAGCTGGAACGCAACGGCGTCGACATCCGCATTCGCAGCCTCGTCGAGAAAGTGGAAGTGGACGAGAACCGTCAGGTGAAAGCCGTGCATGTGAACGGTAAGCGCATCACCTGCAGTGCGGTCCTCTCCAACGCAAATCTCAAGAGCACGATCTTCAAGCTTGTGGGCGAAGAGAGCTTCGATCGCAGTTACGTAGAGGAAGCCCAGGCGGTCCGCTTGAATAACTCCAGCTGCCAGGTGTACATCGGCCTCAAACCGGGCATGGGCTTCGACGATTGCGGCGACCTGCTGTTCCACTCCGAACACGAAGGCTTCGACGTCGATGCACTGCTTTCCAAGAAGATCAGCAGTCGCACGTTCTCGTTCTACTACCCCGAGACCCGTCCCGGTTCCGACCGCTGGCTGATCGTTTCATCCACCAATGCCAACTACGCCGACTGGGCCAACCTGTCGGAAGAGCAGTACGAAGCCGACAAGAAAGACCTGTGCGAGACGACCCTCGACTGCCTCGAAAAATACGTGCCGGACATTCGTGAAAAGCTCGACTGGGTCGAAGCGTCCACCCCGCGCACCTTTCAGCACTACACGCGGCATCTGGATGGAGCCAGCTTCGGCACCAAGTTTGAAGGTCTCAAGGTCTCGCAGACCCTGCCCGAACAAATTGGCGGCCTGTACCATGCTGGCAGCGTCGGCATCATCATGTCCGGCTGGCTCGGCGCTGTGAACTATGGCGTCATCGTGTCGAATGAAATCGACAAGCGGCTGGCTGCTGCATCGGCCTCGGTCTAGTTGCCGCATTCGGCGGCGGATGCCACGGTGCCCGAGTTTGTCGACAAACCGATGAAGCGGGATCCAAGTCACTTCACAACGAAATGGAAAGCGAAACGATGGCAAATTTGACAATCGTGGCCAGCATCACGGCCAAGGCGGACCAGGTGGAGTTTGTGAAGTCGGAGCTGTTCAAGCTGGTTGAGAAGACTCGTGCGGAAGAGGGGTGCGTGCAGTACGACCTGCATCAGGACCATAATCACCCGCATCAGTTCCTGTTCTTCGAAAACTGGACCACCCGCGAGTTGTGGCAGGCACACATCGCTTCGCAGCATATCGCCGACTACAAAGCGGCCACTGCCGACGCGATTGAGAGCGTCATCATCAGTGAGATGACGCAAATCGCTTAGCGTGGACGGTTGCTGCATCCGTGCATTTGCTCGGTGAGGCGTTGGAATCGTCGCCAGTGACGGCCCTCATCGGCTGGCCATTTTGCCTTCTCATGCTGTCATTGCCGCTGCGCTGGCTGCTGCAGTTTTCACGTTCGACATGGCGCGCGTGCCGATGCCGACGGCGTCTGTTCGTGCCGGAATCATTTGGTTGACTTTCCGTAGGGAGAGAACCAGACTCCGATCAGTTCTTGCAGATGTGGCCGTCGGCTACGGGATAGAGACAATCACCATCGACTTCTCGAAGAAGTCGTCATTGAAGAGTGGCATTTTCGCAGATGACAGACACCAGGGAATTTTGGCGTTGTTGTGGACTTGCGGTTGTGATGGCTGCATCGATGCTGGGACATGTTGTCCACGCAGATGAGTTTTCACTTCCCGAGAACACGGAGAAGTCGACCACCACACCGATGGACCCGCATCAGGCGGCAGCGACAGCCAAACTTCCGCCGGGCTTCAAGCTCTCACTGATCGCCGCTGAGCCAGACATTCAGAATCCCATCGCGTTCACGATGGATGAGCGAGGTCGGCTGTGGGTGGCTGAAAACTATAGTTGGGCTGGCAGTGGGGCCGGTGGATTTGATGGCAATGTGCGTGATCGCATCGTCATTCTGGAAGATACCGATGGCGATGGAACCTTCGAGAAGCGAACCGTCTTCTGGGACGAGGCTCGCAAACTTACCAGCATTGAAGTGGGAAATGGTGGCGTATGGGTGCTCTGCGTGCCCCATCTGCTGTTCCTGCCTGATCGCAACCGCGACGATGTGCCAGACAGCGAACCGATTGTCGTCCTCGATGGATTCAATGAGGGCCAGATCGGGCACACTCCGGTCAACGGTCTGAAGTGGGGACCGGACGGGTGGCTGTATGGTCGACACGGAATTCTTGCCACCAGTCATGTCGGCAAGCCGGGGGCGAGCGTCTCCCAGCGTTTCCCCATCAACACGGGCGTCTGGCGGTATCACCCCGTCCGCGATGTGGCGGAGCCAGTGATGCACGGCATGACAAACTCCTGGGGCTTTGACTTTGATCAGCACGGGGAGATGTTCGTCATCAATACCGTCATCGGCCACCTGTGGCACGTTGTTGCTGGAGCCCACACGGAACGCATGTTCGGACTGGACATGAATCCGCATTCCTACCAGCTGATCAGTCAGGTGGCCGACCATGTCCACTGGGACACTGGCGAAGGCTGGTCCGATGTGCGCAAGGGAGTGACCGATGGAACCAGTGCAGCCGGGGGCGGTCACGCACATATTGGTCTGATGATCTACCAGGGAGACAAC
>JAGQPW010000014.1:48907-58081 GCA_020426515.1 Planctomycetaceae bacterium
CCCGTGGTACCGCGGCATGGACCTGCTCACCGGGCCTGATGGGGGCGTGTTTATTATCGACTGGAGCGATACGGGCGAGTGCCACGATCACGATGGCGTCCACCGCAGCAGCGGTCGACTCTACAAGCTGACGCACGGTGAACCAGCCGCCCTGGCCCCATTCGATCTGTCCAGACGATCGAATGAGGACCTGATCAATCTGCTCGCTCACAGGAACACCTGGTGGGCCCGTCAGGCTCGCCGCCTTCTCACGGAACGGGCGCACGCGGAAGGTGCTGCGGAGAATGATGTCAACGCATTGCGACACACATTGCAGCAGCGACTCGCGGCGACGACCGATCCCATCACTCGACTTCGACTCCTCGAAGCGATTGCCACCGTGGGGGGGCCAACCCCCGAGTGGTGGATGGAACGCCTGAATGCGGAGAACGAATACGAGCGTTCAACCGCACTGAAGTTTTTGGTCGACCTGACGACCCGTGAGAATCAGTCTCCCTCACCTGCAGTGCTGGATCGACTGGCACAGTTGGCGGAACAGGCCCCTTCGGGGATCGTGCAGCTGCATCTGGCGTCCACGCTGCAGCGTCTGACGATCGAACAACGCTGGGCGATCGCAAATCATCTTGCCTCGCGGACCGAATTCGCCGCGGACCGTATGCTGCCCCTCATGGTCTGGTACGGAATTGAGCCAGCGGTTCCACACGATCCGCAGCGGGCACTGCTGCTCGCACAGACTTCGGCAATGCCGCAGTTGACCGAGTTCATCTCGCGGCGGCTGACGCTGGAGATTCAGCGAGATCCCGCCACATGTGATCGCCTGCTGGTCCTGCTGCTGGAAGGGAAGATTCCGTTCCCGGAACGCGTGATCAGCGGAATGTCCAAAGCACTCAATGGCTGGCAGAAGGCGAAAGCTCCAGCCAAATGGAGTGAAGTGGCGATGGCGTTTGCCAAGGCTGACAACGAAGAAACCCGGCAACAGATTCAGGGGTTGAATGTCGTGTTTGGAGATGGGCGGGCCCTCGATGAGTTGAGAGGTATCGTTGCTGATAAAGATCAGCCTGCGGAAACGCGACGGCAGGCCCTGCGGGCGCTGTTGGTCTCGCGGCCCGAGAATTATGTTCAGACGCTCGACGATCTCCTTGATCACCCCGGTATGGTGGTCGATGCGATTCGCGGATTGGCCCTGTACGATGACCCGAGTGTTCCGGGACGTATGCTCGACCACACGCGGGTGTTCTCGCCAGCGGAACGTCTGGAAATGATTCAAACGCTGACATCCCGTCCCAGCTATGCCCGCGCACTGCTCAAGGCGATTCGCGATGGCGTGCTTCCATCCAGCGAACTCTCCGCATTCCATGCCCGGCAGATCGCCTCGTTCGGCCAGGAGGACCTGACGAAGGAACTGACCGAACTCTGGGGGGATGTCCGTGTGAGTGCAGCCGAGAAGCGTGCCCAGATTGAAGAGCAAAAGGCGCTGCTTCCTCCGGATGTGATTGAACAGGCCGACCTTTCTGCAGGGCGGGCGATTTTCCAGAAGACCTGTGCCAACTGCCATGTGCTGTATGGAGCAGGGAGGCGGCTCGGTCCCGATCTGACCGGATCGAATCGCCGGAATATCGACTATCTGCTGGAGAACATCGTCGACCCCAGTGCCAGCGTCGGAGCCGACTTCCGCACAGTCGTCATCCTGCTGGACGATGGACGCGTGTTGAACGGAGTGGTCAGCGAACAGAGCGAACGCACACTGACGCTGCAGTCTCCTCAGGAATCGATCACGATCGACCGAAACCAGATCGAAGAAATGAAAACGACCAGCGTCTCACTGATGCCCGAAGGCCAGTTGCAAAAGCTGAGTCCTGAACAGATTCGCGATCTGTTTGGCTACCTGATGGGAACCACACAGGTGGCCCTTCCACCGGAGTGATTGGCCAGTTGCCTTCAAGGGGCGGCAAAGTCGGAACGACCGATTGGTAACTCGGGTTTCCACTGGAGAGAACCCGAGTGTCACTCGGGGTGTGTGGCTTCAGAGGGAGTCGACTGGTGAAACCGGCGCTGCGCTTGCTCTATCGAACAATTTCGATGTCCTTCCGCACCTTCAGTCGGCCCAGTTTGTGTTCCCCAATCAGCCAGACTTGCAGTGTGCCCGGTTTCTTGAGGAGGTTGGCGGGGACGATGATCGAGCCTTGCTCGCGTTGATCCTTAGTGAGAAACAGCGGGTGGCGGCCGTAGCTGTCGGCCTCATTCCACAGGTACACGGCGATAGGATTGATGTTCTCGGTTGCGAAATCGACATTCCACTCCTCGTCGAGCCGAACGCTTTCTTCGGGCAAGCTGAGATTGAGATCGCAGATCGCGAATTCACAAGGCTGGCCGGTTGATCCATCGGGCCTGACCACATGGGCGGTGTAGTCCCCGCATGTGGTCAGCGTGCGTTCTGTAAGGCCCGGCTGGCTTAACGGGATTGCTTCCTCCAGTCTGTCACCCCGCTGGATGACGAGCGTTTTAATTCCCAGCTCATCGCGGTCCATGACATGGAACTTGACCGGTTCGCTTTTGAGATAGGGAACCCAGTCGCCGAGGTTGAGGAGCAGCGTGCGGTTGATGGTGGAGGGGCGTGCATCGGCCTGAGGATTGGGGAAGAGGAACGACTCGGCTCGATTGTCAGCCCGCCAGGCATTGAGATCCGTGATGCGAAGCAATTGTTTGTTGCGGGCAGCGAGATGCTTGTTGAAATTCGCAGCGCTGCGGTTGGTGGTGCGGGTGGTGAGAGGGGCGCTTTCTTCTACTCGGACGGAGATGACCTGCCCCTGGTCATCCCGGGTAACGGCGGTCACGATTTCAACGTGGGAGCCCGAGGCCTCCGTCTGGTGCGGTGTGTAAATTACATCCCCGACCTGAGCAAATTGTGCGGTCGGCGGGTCGACCAGCACGATGCCCTCACCAACCGGCGGACCATAGCGGCGGCTGACTTCCGGTAGTCCACATTGCAGGGCGTAGCTGGTATACGACGAGCAGACAGCGCCATAAAAGCAGGCCGCGTTGGCGACCTTTCCTCGCAGGTTTTCCGTATACAGCACGCTGTACGGATTCTCGACAGCGGCAAGAAATGTTCTCAGGGAGATGTCAAATCCAATGTACCTGCCAACGGACCGCACACTGGAATAGGGGACGCCGGTATATTCCTTACCCTCTTCGAAGTAACCGCCCCGCCGATCGGGCATACTGTCGGCGACGGGCGTCCATTTGACCTGGGAAAGGATGCGGGCATGATCCGCCGCGCTGGATTGCCAGGCCAGCGGCTGGTTCTCGGCTGTATCCACTTGTCCCGGCTCTTCGGCTGACAATGCCGCGGCCAGATGCAGGCCGATCATCACTCCGGTGATCCAGGTTCGGGTGTAGCGGCTGGAAGTTCCCATCGGATTGCCATTTCATCAAGCTGTTGCGTCATCAGGCAGAATTGCGACTGCCAAGTGATCATCAGCTTAGTTCAATCCATGCGGCGATGTGTATTCCATTGGAATCTGGCCGGGGGCATGCTCATTACCGAGGAGAGTTTCGGCTGAAGCGGCCCTACGGCTGTTGAGTGATCGCCCATTTGGCCATGAAGACGCCAATGGCCAGAATGTGCAGGATGACGGCAATCACGCCGACGCCGATGAGGGTGTCGGTGCCGTCGCGCTTGATGACAGTGCGGCCCAATAGCTGCTTGTTGATGACGCCGCAGACCCAGTTCCAGTGCAGCATGACGTGCAGGGTGATTGCCGCACCGAAGACGCAGATGGTGGCGAACTGAAAATTCTGCCAGGCCACCACATCGCTTCCCCACACGGTCCATCCAGCTGCTTCAAATCCTGCGGGAAAGACGAACTGCAGTACGGCTGAGACATAAGCCAGCACGACAAAATTGATCATCAGCAGGACGTCCAGCCAGAAGTTGATGATCGTCTTGGAGACGCCGCCCGACGGTTCGCATTCCGTCTTTGGAATGACCGGACGCGTGGACGTTGTGGGAGCAGGCTGATCAATCATGGTTACGGGGGGCAGCGGAAGTTTCAGTGGTCATTTTCGTCGATGATTCTATCCGCCGACGTTTTCAGTGGAGGGGGAAAAAGAGAGCTTTTCTCCTGTTCGGTGCACATTGGACACCCAGCCGGAGCAGTCTGGCCGGGAATGGTCACGAACCCGGCCCCTCGGGCCATCGTCAACGTTCCAGTGATTACCACGCACCAGGCAGCCGCTCGCAGCAGTTTCGTGCGGGCTGACAGGCTGAGCAGGTTGCCACCGACTCCGGTCAGAACCATCAACGGAACAGTGCCCAGTCCAAACAGGGCCATCGTGATGCCACCGGTCAGAAGGTTCCCCGAGGCGGCCGCCAGTGCAAGAGCCCCATACAGCAGGCCGCAGGGGAGGAATCCAGTCACCACTCCCGCCAGAAATCGCTGGGTGATGCTGGTCGACATGAGAAAAGTCTTGAAAATGGGAGCGGTCAGGCAGCCACCGGCTGATGCCACAGCTGGCTGCTTCTTCCACAATGCAACTCCGGCGGCCAGCAGCCCCTGATAGATGAGAAACGCTCCTGCAACAATACTGAGCACGGCCGAAACGTTGACCCACAGGGACCAGTCTCGATTGAGTTGCCCACCAAAATAGCCGGCTGCACAGCCTAGCACGGTGTAGGTAAAGATACGCCCGCAGCTGTAGATCAACTGGGCGCCCAGGTTCTTCCACGGAGTTCTGGCATTCAGGCCCAGCATCAGGGCGAAGCCGCCGCACATCCCCACGCAGTGCGAGGACCCGAGCAGCCCGGCCAGAAAGATCAGTGGAAGTTCAATCAAGAGACCACCTCTTCCAGGGGCTGGTTTGCCTTGCTGGCAGCAGGCGATTCCGGGTGTTGCTGCGAACGACTCGACGCAGCGGTAATGGCGGCGGGCGGCTGAAGTTCCACGGGCGGTGCAAGACGCAGTGAGTTGGTGATGACGTACACGCTGCTGCCGACCATCAGAGCGGCGGCGATGGCGGGGTGCAGCAGTCCGGTGGTGGCAATGAGCACGCCGCAAAAGTTGTAACCGAAGGCCCAAGCCAGATTGGACCGAATGATGCTGACGGTTTGACGCGAGAGTTCGATCAGTTCGGGCAACTGGCCAATGTCGTCGGACAGCAGGCAGACATCGGCTGAGTCACGCGTGACATCGGCGCCGCAGCCGAGCGTGATGCCAATATCGGCCACAGCCAGGGCAGGTGCATCGTTCACACCATCGCCGACGAAGACCACGTTGCTCCCGTGCTGATGCAGGTTGCGAACATGTTCGGCCTTCTCGACCGGTGTCAGGGCCGATTCCACGGGGACGCCCAGCTCCCGCTGGAGACGCTGACCCGAGAGCTGGTGATCGCCTGTGAGAACCGCGACGTCGAGTTTCTGTTCCCGGCACCAGTCAATGACCGGATGGGCGGAAAGGCGCAAGGTCTCAGCCATCGCAAACACGCCTTGAACAATGCCATCCCACCCCAGCAGAACCAGAGGCTGACCGGATTGTGTGATGGCTTCAAGCTCAGCTTCCAGAGCGCCTGGAACGATCAATCCCAGTTCGTCCATTAACGGTCGATTGCCGAGTGCGGTGACGGTTTCTTCGTTGCGCAGGCAGGCGGCGACACCTCGACCGGAGACCGACCGGTTATGCTCGCCTGCGGCCGATAGGCTGACGGCGGTCGAATGTGATTCTGTCTTCAGGTGTTGCTGGGCATATACGGCAATGGCCTGACTGAAAATGTGTGGCGACGTGGCGGCCAGTGCGGCGGCGCGTGTGAGGGCCTCCGGGCGACTGGAAGCGTCGGTGAGGATCAACTGACTGACTTGAGGCTGGCCGGTGGTGAGGGTGCCTGTCTTGTCGAATCGAATCGCTTTGAGTCCGGCGAGGCGTTCCAGAGCCTCCGGAGAACGAAAGACAATGCCGCGACGCGCAGCGGTTCCCATCGCGGCCCAGATGGCAATGGGGGTGGCCAGTCCGAGCGCACAAGGGCAGGCGATCAGCACGACGGCGAGTGCGGCCATCAGTCCGGTCACTGCGTCGGTAAGAGTCGCATGGATTCCGAAAGTGACTGTTGCGATGACGAGCATCACAGGAAAGAACCAGCGGGACAGTCGATCGGCGAGCTGCTCAAACTCTCCTTTCTGCAATCGGGCCTCGCGGACAGCGGCAATCAACCGAGACAGAGTTCCTTCGGCGGCTGTGGCGGTGACGTCCAATACGAGGTTGCCGGCGAGGTTGAGCGTACCGCCTCGCAATTCCTCACCACGATGCCTTTCGCGAGGCCAGCTTTCGCCGGAGATGAGTTGTTCGTCGATTGAGGCAGCCGCAGAGGCGAGCAGACCATCGGTCGGGAGACGCTGTCCGGCTTGAACCAGCAGCTGGTCGCCAATCTGCACTGCAGTCAGGGGGATTTCCTGCGTTGTTCCGTCTTCGGCCAGCTTGATGACCTGAGCGGGAAGAAGTTTTTGCAGCTGGTCGAGGGCCTGTGTGCTCCGCAGTTTTCCCGTTGCTTCCAGCCAGCGTCCGAGGCTGACCATCACAAGAATCATGCAGCCGACTTCGAAGTACACCTGCCCGGGTGGATAGCCAAACTGGGTTTTCCAGACCGAGATGATGGAGTAACCAAAGGCGGCGAGCACACCACTGAGCAGCAGCAGATCGGTGGAGAGGATGCCGCAGCGGAGATGCTGCCACGAGTTTTCAAGAATCGGTCGACCCAGCAGAAACAGCACCGGCAGAGCCAGCAGCATGCATGCGTAGCGCAGCAGATCGGCGAAGGTCGCGGCGAACTTCTCGGAGATGTCGAATCCGCCGCTGTCGAAGGCCCATAACGCGAATGTGCAGACCATGACGTTCATGGTGAAGAACAGTGCGAGCCCCAGACGTGTGAGGGCCCAGCGTGATGCTCCTTCGGCTCCCTGTTCGTCGACGAGAGAATGAGCCAGTCGGCAACCGAAGCAGCAATACTGCGGACCCTCAGCTGGTTCCGCCTCAGGAGTCCACAAGGGCGAAGGGACAGGCAGGCTACAGTAAGTACATGTCGACGACATTGCCGTATTTGCCTGAGATGCGGTCGCTCCTCTCCACGGCCAACGTACCGTACTCAAGTGCTGCACCCGGGGTGGAGAATGCGAGAGGAGCTCTCATCTCATTCGGTGACCATCCTCTACGGAGGGGACAGCAACTCGGTTTCGATGGCAGGCAGGAAGTACGTGATGGTGTAGTAAATCACAAAGATCCAGAAGCAGATCCATAGCAGCCGCACATACCAGGGGATGGCGTTGCTGGAATAGCTGTGGTGCTTGTGTTCTTCTTCGGCGGAGGCGTATTGCTCGTTCATGGTGTTCAGGCCTGGTGTGGGTGAATTGGTCCGCCGCCTGCCCATTTGGGGACGTAGTTGGGTTCGTCGGCGTCCAACTCATCTTCGCGGTCCAGCATCGTGTATTTGGGCGCTTCGATGTCGTGAAACATGCCCTGCATGGTTGCCCACATCAGCAGGCAAAAGAACCCCAGGCTGGCGAGCGTGTAGTTCATAATGGGCGTCATGGCGAATGCGCCGTCGGCTTCACCGCTGGCAACATGCGCGAACTCAAACAACTTGTTGATAAAGCCGACCATGCTGGGCAGCAGGATGACGATGCCCATGATGGCGGTCGCGACAAAGACGCTGCGCGGCGTTTTGGGTGTACTCATGATCTGGTCCAGGCGGTGTGATGTGGGCACTGCAGTGCAGTGGGAAATGCGGGGCTTACTCAGCTTCCGTGGCTGTTTCGGCTTCCGGGCTGTCCTCGAGTTCCTTCGCTTTGGCTGCAGCTTTCGCAGCGGCGGCTTCAATCTTGGCAACTGGGGACTGGTCGTAATCTTCGTAGTAGGGGTAGCTGTCGAGCCAACTGCCCAGCCACTGGATGTACGTGATTAATGCCAGCCCGCGGCGATTTGGTTTTTCGGCGGACCCTTCGAAGAACCAGGGATAAGGCGGCATCGGCGAACCGACCGACAGATCGGTTGGCTTGAAGAAGTGAACGGCATGCCAGTCGCTGCTGCGGCGACCCGCTTCGCGGCTCAGATCGGGGCCGACGCGGCGGGTTCCAAACATGACTGGTCGCTGCAATTCGTTCTGGTACTCTTCAGACTGCGAAACAGGGCCGAATCGCAGGCTTTCGTTAGAGACCGGGCGAACGAACTGACTGTGGCAGTGCCAGCAGCCTTCGCCGACATAAATGTCGCGTCCGAGTTTCAGCATTTCGGCACACTTCTCGTTGTACCAGCCATCCGCGGCCTGCAGATCTTCCGGGGGCGTGCCGATGTGCTTTTCGAACTGTTCCGGGAACCGCTGGGCGAGGTCCTCGAACTGGTATCGCAAATTGGGATTCACCAGTTCTGCGGCGGTTTGCTCCGGGAGATGTTGGTACATCAGGGCTGGCACAACCGCATTCGACAGGAAGGCGAATGCGAAGAAGAACAGGCCGGCGATGAAGAAGACGCCTGACTTACTCTCAAACATGACAACGATTCCTCAAACGATGAATTTGTGTTGGATGGGGCAGCAGGACATCAGGCCGTTGTGGATTCGGTTCCCAGGTGCAGTGGGGAACGCCGCCAGGTCTGGTACAGGTTCCAGATGAAACAAAGCTGCCCACCCAGGATGGCCAGTCCAGCCAGAATGCGGGTCACCCAGAATGGTTGAGAAACTTCAATCGAGTGCTCCCAGGGCTGAAGGCCCATCCAGGACCAACCCTGGAACAGGCCGGCCAATGTCAGGTCCAAAGCCATGGCAAACAACCCCACGGCGGAGAGCCAGAAGTGCCATTCGCACAGGCTGCGGCTGTACCACTCAGTCTTGAGCAGTCGTGGGAACAGGTAAGTCATGACGCCCAGCAGCCAGATGCTGAACACGCCAAACATCACGAGGTGGGCGTGGCCAACAACCCAGTCGGTGAAGTGAATGAGCTGCTGAAAAGTAAGTGTCACCTGCAGAGCACACTGTGCGCAGGTGATGAAGTAAAAGACCATGCCGGTGTAGAACCAGCGAATCGGCAGGTTGTCCCAAAAAGCTTTGCCATCTCCCCACAACGTACCGAAGAAGTTGATGACGACGGTCATCACCACAAGTTCCACAGCGATCGTGGACATCACGGCCCCGTAC
>JAGQPW010000150.1 GCA_020426515.1 Planctomycetaceae bacterium
GGAAGTTTATAAGCTGTTCTCCGGCGAACTGACAGCGGATCAGGTAATGGAGTCGATCAACGCAGGGAAACGCTCAGAAGCGGAGCAACAAAGTTGCGAGTTCTATGCGCATCTCTACATCGGTCTGAATGCCGCGATCAATGGCGATGCCGAAGTCGCGAAGAAACATCTGGAACTGGCGGTCAAGAATGACTGGCCCAAAACAGCTGGATACGGTCCCCGGTACATGTGGCACGTGGGCCGGGTGCATCTGGAGTTGCTGAATCGACCAAAAGTCGAGCTGTAAGCTGGTCGTTTTGACGAGCGTCTGAACTGGAGTGCCGACAAGCGGGAGCATTCTCATTGCCCCCTCTCCCCGGCCTTCTCCCCTGCGACGCACGTGATTCTGGGCACGATGCCGTCCGTAGCGATTGCAGCAATCGTGAGGAAATGGGCGGAGAAGGGTATTTCCTTCTGCCATCGATTGGGTAATTTAGGTAGACGACCCTTCCCTCAGAACACGACAACTGGGGAGGGGGAATTTCGCGCGCAGTGCGAACTCCTGACGTTTTCTCGTTTGATCACTGCCTCTTGCAGGTGCCAGCCGTGACGAAGCCACAACTGATTTCGACCTCGATGATCGCTGTCATTCCGGGTGGATATCTGTTCTACCTGATGTTGATGGCGGTGCTGAACAATCTGGCGACGATGCCCACCGTGCTGCAGGCCGCCTCGATTACGATGCTGCTCATGACGGTGGTCATGCTCATTTTCCCGTTGTACCTGTTGATCTTCTTCGGACGCGGATCTGCTGCGGTTGCCGCTGCTGGTGCTGCGACGGCAGGCCACGGCACCGCCACTCAACCGGCGACAGCCACGCCAGAACCGGATGAAGGGTTTGACGAAGTTTTCGAAGACGAGGATTTCGACGACAGCTCGGCTGACATTGACGAAGTATTTGACGAGGACGATGAGACTTTCGAAGATGTGGACGACGATCTGTTCGCAGACGACTCGGAAGCAGCCGAAGTCGACGACGGCGAAGTGTTGTTTGAAGCCGACGACGAGTTTGAGTTCGAAGAGTTTGACTACGATGATGAGGAAGAAGATCGTTAGTCCCGGAAGCCTTCTCTTTGGTTGAGCTGGTTTCCTGAGCAGCCACTGGAGAGCATCATGGCGGATGAATCCCGTCCCTCGTCGTCGACGAACGAATCACCCACTCCATCGTGTCGGCCCGCGTGTCCGGTCTGTGGTGGATCCTTGATGGAGATTCGGCACAAACTGCAGTGTTCGCGCTGCCATTCCATTGTCGAGACCTGTTGTGAGGGCGGGCCCGGATAGGTTTCCGGCGGGAACTCTTCACGGTTTGCCGGGCTGGTGGATTCGGTTGGTTTTCATCGGAGCACTCTTCGACTCCGGGTGCGGAACGGATATGCTTACAGCAACCCCTGCTGGAGGAGTTGCTGATGATTGAGCGTCTGAACTCGAACGCGACACGTGTCGCCTGTGGGCTGTTGCTGGCCTGCTGTTTGCTTTGGCCTGAGATCCTTCCTGGGCAGGACAAGCAGCCGGAAGCCCCCAAAAATCCCTTAGGCAGGCTGTTTCAGAATCTCGACCGGCAGATTCGAGGCGAGGAGACGGAACCGACCGATGCGGACGACGAGAGCGAGCGTGCCGGTCGAGACAAGTTCGATGTCCGGACGCCTCAGAATCCGGAGAACTCGCGACGTCTGGCGCAGGCTCAGCGACTGATTAAGGACCAGCGCTGGCAGGATGCAGTGGAGATTCTGCAGTACCTGCTGGATCGCCCGTCTGACTCACTGGTGCTTCGCAGCGATGGGGAGTGGGAGTCGTTGCGGGTGGCTGTCGAACGGCTGCTGCATGTTTTGCCGGAGGCCGGTCGGCGAAGTTATGAAAGCCGCTTTGGAACACCAGCTGACCAGTTGCTGGAGCAGGCCATTGCCGAGCAGCGAGAAGACCTTCTGGTGGAGGTGAGGCGTCGCTTTCGCTATCTGCCTGCCGGTCAGCGGGCGGGGGGATTGCTGGTCAGCCGCTGGGGGGGGCGCGGCAACTTCGCCGCCCTAGCCGAACTGGCCGAGGAATTGAACGCCGATTCGAGTGAAGGGCACTGGTTGATTGTGGCTGCGGTGGCGCAATACCAGATGGGTCATCCTGATGCTGGCGTGGCGCTGCTGGGACGCACCCTTGGCTGGCAGGAAAAGTTGGGCGTTGATCGCGGTCTGAGTCCTGAGGGGTGGCTGCAGTCACTTCCGCGGTTGCCTTCGCCCGGGGAATCGGGCCTGCCGGAATCGTCAATGGGGCAGCCGTTCCTGCTGGCCGACTGGTCGCAGCCACGTCTGACCCGGCACAGTGTTGAGGACCAGTATCAGCTTTTGATGCGTGACATGGAGGATCAGCAGCGGGCTGCGGTTCCCACATCGCATCCCGTGTTTGCTGACAATCTGGTGATCTACCGCGATCTGTCTGGTTTAAGAGCCCGAGACTGCCAGACGGGAGCCATTGTCTGGCAGCAACTCGCAGAGCAGGACTTCGAAGCGTCGCTGGTTCCCAGTCGGGATGATGACTGGGATCTGGAAAACATCGACATGGCCCAGATGACCTACAACAGTGCCCAGGTGGACCAGCATCCGCTGAGTACGATGCTGTTTCGCGATGGTGTCAGTTCTGCGATGACGGTTTCCGACGGGCGACTTTTCACCGTCGAACGTCAGGATCCGCAGGCACCGCTGAATCGGAACCAGTATCGTCGAGGGCCGGGCTTTGATCAGGCTGACTGGGCTGTGAACGAACTGGTCTGCCGCGATGTTCAGAGCGGACAGCGGCTGTGGTCGCTGGGTGGTCCGGAGATTGAACCTCTTTTTACACGACCGTTGGCTGGCACGTACTTCTTTGGACCCCCTGTTCCGCACGAGGGGGAACTTCTCGTGATTGCCGAGCGGGACGCGGAAATGTTTCTGTTCGGACTCGAGCCGCAATCTGGAAGCGTGTTGTGGTCGCAAACGATTGGCTCTTCCGGGCGACCGTTGTCCGAAGATCCGGTGCGACGGATGTGGCTGTGCCAGCCGGTTGTGGCTCACGGACTGATTCTTTGTCCCACAACGTGCGGATGGTTTGTGGCGGTCAATGAATACTCACATCAGTTGGAGTGGGCCTATCGCTATGCTGCCAAGGACGAAGACAGTCGTCGTCGGTTCCGGGCCGGATTCGCGATGCACTCGGTTCAACCGCTCAATCAGCGCTGGTATCCGGGTCGACCAATCCTGTCGGGAAACCGCATCATTCTGACTCCTTCGGAACTTCCTGATGAATTCAATTCCATGCAGCCAACGCTGGTCTGCCTGGACACACATGGCAAACTGCAATGGCAGGTGCCCAAAGAGGCGGGCCTGTTTGTGGCGGGTGTCTTTTCCGGACGCGTTGTGGTTGTTGGGAAAACCAGCATCAAGGCTTACAACCTCGAATCGCAGGTCCTGGACTGGGAACTGCGGTTGCCAGATTCCGCTGGCATGCCTACGGGAACGGGAACGCTGCTGGGGCAAAACTATGTGTTGCCACTGGGTGAGCGGCTGCTGTTCCGATTTGATGTGACAACAGGCAAGGCGATCGAACCGCTGGTGATGGCCGATTCTCAACCGACGCTGCTCGGCAATCTGGCCGTCTACGGTGGCCAGCTGTTTTCGCTGGCTCCCACTCAAATCAGCAGCTTTCCATCGCGAGAAGCCGAGAATCTCCGTTGGGCCGAATGGGACAACGATTCCCCCAAAAGAATTCTGCGCGAAGTGCAGATGCAGATCTCGGCCGGAGAATCAAAACGTGCGCTGGAAGTGCTGGAACGCGTGGATCGCGTGCAGAGAGATGACTGGCCGCAAGAACAGCGACAGCTGGCTCAGCAACTGGAGTGGGATCTGCTGACGTTGCTCTATTCGCAGCCCGCCGAAACCACGAGCGAACAGCTGACCCGGCTCGAACAGTTGGCTCAGTCGCCCGAGCGGGCATCGGTATTGCTGAGGTTGCGGGCCGAGCATGCGATTCGGAACGGGGATGTCGATTCAGCGACAGGAATACTCCTGCGTTTGTTGCGGCAACCTGAACCGGGAATGATTACCGAAGGGACGCGCGAGTCGCGGCTCGACATGTGGGTCGGACGTCGACTGGAACAGCTGTCTCGAGTTGCCAATCCACAGCAACAGGAGCTGTTGACCAATCGGCTGCTGGAACTGGTGTCCGCAGTGAATTCCACAGATGGGGCATTGCGATATCGCCTGGCTCTGGCACTCAGCTTTCATCCTGTTGGCAACGACCTGTTGCTGCAGCTGGCACGCGCGGAGCGGGATCAGGATCAGCTGACACGTGCGAGTATTCAGTATCGACGGCTGCTGCGGGCAGGAACGCCGCAACAGAAACTGGTGGCCTTGCGAGAAATGGCCGAGATGTTTGTTGAGCGGGGGCACTTCCGCGAAGCACTCGGCTGCTGGAAAGAATTACAGGACCGCGAAGATCTGCCTGAACTGGTCGATGGACAGCCGCGCGCGATGTTTGCGGCGGCGAGTATTGATCGAACTCAGGCACAGCTGGGGCAAGCCCCACGGGACTGGGAAGCGATCTGGCGATCGCGTCCGCTGCAGGTGGAGCGCATTGCCGGACGCCGCAACCGCGGCATGCAGATGGTGCTGGAGAACGCCAACGACCTGCTGGGGACGCACACGGTTCTATCTCAGCGCAGGCTGCTGTTTGATACGCAGGCGAATCGCTTGTACGTCGAGGACTTTCTAAGTGGAGGGGCCTGGTGGTCCATTCCGCTGCGGGCTGTACCTGAACTGCGTCATCAGGCCACGGTCGGCTACGACGTGGCGGGAATGGCCATGTACGCTTTGCATCGTGGAGGCATTCATGCACTGGGGATTGTCGATCACGAAATGCTGTGGACGTTCCTGCCCGATCCCCGTGAAGAGGCGTCGCGGCGTCTGCGGGCACCGGGTCGTCCTCGCCAGATTACGCTGGCGAACGCTGCTTCGTTCCTGAGTACCTATGGTGTTCGGGCTGCTGGCCAGAATGGGTATTTGCTGGGCGCGAGCGATGATGTTGTTCTGCTGCAGTTGCGGCGCCTGACGGCACTCGATGCGTTGACGGGAGAAATTCTGTGGACCGATTCCGACTACCTGAATGCCAGTGCGGCGATCTTCCGTCAGGGCGAACTGATCACAACCGCACGCGGCGGCGAACGCAATTTGCGGCGAGTTCTGGATGGGTCTTTGCTGACCAGTGAAAACACTCTGCTGCAGTCGATGCAGGCGGCGTATCAGATGCGTGGGGATCAGCTCGTCGATCTCGAAGCCATCCCTGACAGCAGCCCGCGCAGCTGGAGGTTTCGGGCTCGCAGGGTGAAATCGGGGCAGACGATCTGGTCGCACGAGTTTGAAGACAGTGCCCAGTTTGCTCGCCTGGATCATGATCATGTGGCGGTCTTGAGTGCCGATGGAGCGTTGCAGATGCTCTCGATCGAGGGTGGAGAACTTCGCAACCTGGGAGAAATTCCCAAGCCTCTGCTGGCAGCCAAACGGCGTGTCTCGCTGCTAGCCGATGAGCAACGTGTGTTCGTGGTTGTTGAGCATGGGGCGGCCCATGCGATTTATGTCAACATGCCATCGATTCGCGCGAATGGCACAATACTGGCGTTTGCCCGCAGTGGCGGAATGCTGTGGCAGCAGGAGACCAGCAAGATCGGGCAGTCGGATGCCGATTCCACGGCGGCGGCGTCGAAGCCAGAAAAGGAAGAAGAGGGCAAGAAGCCTGTGCCCCCAATGTCATTGACGCTGGTGGTGCCAGACTTCAATGTAACACCCGTCCTGGTGTTGTTGGGTGACCGTCCAGAGCAGCGCGATAACCTGAATTTCCGTCACTTGCGACTGGTCTGCCTCGACAAGCAAACCGGCAAGCCACTGCTCGATTGGGAACGTCCCTCCGATCAGGGCGGATTCATTCGGATGCAGTTTGACTACCTGAATGGCTGGCTCGATCTGGATACCTACAACTACAGGTTGCGGGTGAGCATGGTGTCCGAGTCGCGTTGATCGGGTGCTGAAAGTTTTCTGTCCTGGATTCGTTCGCCTGCCGGTTGAGCCGGCGGTGGAAAGTTCTTCATGAAGTTGCATTTTCTTGGTTGCGGCGGATTTCATCCGAGTGAGCGACGTCATACAGCCTGTCTCATGATTCCCGAAGCCGGCATCGTGTTTGACGCGGGAACGGCCGCCTTTCGCATTCCTTCGCGGCTGCAGACTGATGAACTGACCGTCTTTCTCACGCACGCCCATCTCGATCACATTCTGGGCCTCACATACCTGCTGGTTCCGCTGCTTGAGGGGACGCTGAAACAGGTTCGGGTGTTTGCTGTGCCAGCCGTCATTGCGGCTATTCGCGAGCATCTGTTTTCCAGGCCAATCTTTCCCGTGCTGCCGGAGAATCTCATCTTTGTGGATATCGAGCAGTTCGATTCCGTGGTGTTTGATGAGGGGGTGACGGTGACGCACTTTCCGCTGGTGAGTCACCCTGGTGGATCAAGGGCCTACAAGATTGAGTTGAATCAGGGAGATGAAACACATCTCCTGGCCTACGTGACTGACACAACGGTGGATGGCACCTATGACGAGTTCATCCGTGATGTGCCGTTCCTGATTCATGAATGCTATTTCAGCGATGAGGAAGAAGAGATTGCCAAAGGAACCGGACACAGCTCAACGACCATGGTGGCTCAACTGGCGGCGAGGGTGAACGCCCGCAAACTGATGCTCGTGCATGTCGACCCCCGTCGGATTGATGACGATCCGATTGGAATTGCGGCGGCACATGGTATTTTCCCGGAGACGACGATTGCTGATGACTTGATGTGCATTGACCTGACTGGTCCGGAAACTCTGGTCAAAAACTGACTGGCGTACACCTTGCTGCGCGGAGGCATCAGCGCGAGCAGCCTGGAAGATCGGGGTTTCAGGTTGCGTGTTGTCTGGTCACTGGAATGCCGACTTTGGTAGCCTTTGGGACGCAGGTTTCTCGGCTGTATGACCGGAAAGGCGCAAAGTGAAGATGATCAGAATTCATCTGCTCATGCTTGTATGGTTGGCGTTTCCGGGCATTTTGCATGCTCAGGTTGATACGAACACCGCTGTGCCTGCGGTCGACTTCGGTCGAGACATCCGTCCGATTCTTTCGAATCACTGTTATCAGTGCCACGGTGTTGATGAAGGAACACGAGAAGCCGACCTGAGGCTGGATCAGCGGGATGCGGCGATCGACTATGGGGCGATCGTTCCGGGCTCACCGAACGAGAGTCTGCTCGTCGAGCGGATCACGACTCCCGATGACTCGCTGAAAATGCCTCCCGCATCGGCCAACAAACCACTCAGCGATCAGCAGGTGAAGTTGCTGCAGCAGTGGATTCAGCAGGGGGCGAACTACGAGCAGCACTGGGCGTTTCAGTCTGTCAGACCGCCTCTGGTTCCTGAGGATCGCAGCGATGACTGGTGCCGCAATGAGATTGATGCGTTTGTACTGCACCGGTTGAAACTGGAGCAGCTGTCACCGTCTCCCGGGGCGGACCGGGCCATGTTAATCCGGCGCGTGTATCAGGACCTGCTGGGGTTGCTGCCCTCCGTTGAGGAGGTTGATGCGTTCCTGGCGGACGACCATCCCGATGCCTACGAACACCTGGTCGACCGACTCCTGCAGAGCCCGCACTATGGCGAGCGTTGGGGGCGGCACTGGCTGGATCAGGCACGCTATGCGGATTCACACGGTTACACAATCGATGGAGCTCGCATCATGTGGCCTTACCGGGACTGGGTGATCGCCGCGCTCAATAAGGATATGCCTTTCGACCAGTTTACGATCGAGCAGCTTGCAGGCGATCTGCTGCCTGCGCCCACGAATTCACAACTGGTGGCAACGGCATTTCATCGCAACACGATGATCAATCAGGAGGGGGGCGTGAAGGCCGATCAGTTTCGGCATGAGGCAACGATCGATCGTGTGAACACCACCGGAGCCGTGTGGCTGGGGTTGACGGTGGCTTGTGCCCAGTGTCACTCGCACAAGTTCGATCCCCTAAAGCACGAGGACTATTACCGCCTGTACGCCTGCTTCAACGGGGCGGTTGATGCCAACAATACGGGACCAACTGTCAATGTGCTTCAGGGAGAGATGTTCGGCTGGTCGGACGAACAACGCGTCCAACTGGCGACGCTGCAACAACAGCGCGAGACGCTGAAAAGGCTGGAACAACAGTTGAAGAATGCGTCGCTGACCCGAATCGCCTGGGACTGGAAGCCTCCCGTTCTGGAGTCCTATGTGACGGCGAGTCATGCGCCCTTGCAGCTTCTGGAGGATGGGACCTTGCTGGCCAGTGCCGATGTCCGCGAGAACGACAGTTACACCATTTCCATTGTTCCGGAGGTCAACGCGACGGGTGAGCCGCAGCCCCTGACGGCCATCCGTCTGCGTGTTCTGCCCCACGCTTCGCTTCCCCAGCAGGGACCGGGAGTCGCCGGGAACGGGAACTTCGTCCTCACTGAGTTTGAAGTGACGTTTAAGGGCGAGCGTGTTGCGATTGCCCAAGCGGGAGCCGATCACAATCAGCCTGACTACGATGTCTCGGGAGCGATTGACGGGCAGCCCAAAACGGGCTGGGCCATCAACGTGAATGGAGAACAGGCGAAAGCGGGCAAGAAAATGAATGCTCCCCACGAAGCCGTCTTCGTGCTGGCGGCACCGCTCGAAACCGGGGGGCAGCCGCTTGAAGTGACGCTGCGACATGACTTGAACGAACGCTATCTGGTTGGTTGTTTCGCCCTCGATGTCTCCACCGTCGTACCGCCCGGGGCAGATGCCACGCAAAAGGCTCAGGCAGAGCTGGCCAGTGCGAAGATGCGGATCAGTGAGTTGGAAGCCGCGTTGCCAGGTAAAGGTGAGCCCGTTGCCCAGATGGTGATGCGTGATCAGCCTCAACCGCCAGCAACCTTCCTGTTGACGCGTGGCGATTTCCTCACGCCCGATCGAGAACGAGGCCCACTCGCGCCCGGAGTTCCTGAAGCCGTTGATCGGTCTGGCGGGATGAAGATTCAGAATCGGCTCGATCTGGCACGCTGGCTTGTGGCGAAAGAGAATCCGCTCACCGCTCGGGTGACCGTCAATCGAATCTGGGCGACGTACTTTGGGCGGGGGCTGGTGGAAACAGAGAATGATTTCGGATTACAGGGGTCAACTCCTTCACATCCCGAATTGCTGGACTGGCTGGCGTTCACGTTCATGGATCGAGGCTGGTCGCTGAAGCAACTGCACCGATTGATCGTGACCTCAGCGGTGTATCGACAGTCGAGCCGCATCACCCCGCAGTTGATGGAGCGCGATCCGCGTAACAATCTGCTTGCCCGGCAGTCGCGGTTCCGCGTGGAAGCAGAGATTGTGCGTGATCAGGCACTGTCGGCAAGTGGTCTGCTGTCACGGGATGTCGGGGGACCGAGCGTCTTTCCGCCTCAGCCGGATGGCATCTACGACTTCACACAGAACAAGAAGAGCTGGCCTGCGAGCACTGGCTCCTCGCGTTATCGTCGCACGATGTACACCATGTTTTACCGCAGCGCGCCGCACCCATTGCTCAGCACGTTCGATGCCCCGGATTTCAGCACGGTTTGCACTCGCCGGGTTCGCTCCAATACGCCGCTGCAATCGCTGGCGGTAGCCAACGGCGTCATCTTCATTGAACTGGCCAGAGGCCTGGCCCAACGCACGTTGAATGAGCAGCCACAGGGAACCGCGGAACAGCGTGCGGGGCGTATGTTTCGTGACTGCCTGACCCGGGAGACGCAGCCTCGGGAGTTGGAGGTGCTGGTGGAGTTCCAGCAACGCGAACAGAAACGATTTGCCGCAGACCCTGAGCTCGCTCGGAAGTTTGTCGACGGAAAAGAGGCTTCTGAGAGTGTGGTGGAGCTTGCGGCATGGACCAGTGTGGCCCGGCTGCTGTTCAATACCGACGAATTCGTGATGCGGAATTGACTCATGGCAGATGATCATCTGAATTCGAATTCACTGGCTCGACGGCAGTTCCTGCAACAGGGCGGGCTTTCGTTGGGAAGCGTTGCACTGATGCAGTTGCTCGCCCGAGAAGCATCGGGGTCGGCGGCGACAATTGAACGAGCCATGGCGCCGCGCGACGGGCATTTCCCGGCCAAGGTGAAGAATGTGATCTTCCTGTTCATGGCGGGTGGTCCCAGTCAGCTGGAATTGTTCGAGCCCAAACCGCTGCTGAATGAGTATCACAATCAGGCCCCACCGGAGAGTTTGACGCAGGGGCGGCGGTTCGCGTTTCTCAAGCCGGACGCCAAACTGCTCGGATCGAATCGAAAGTTCGCGCAGTACGGCGAGTGCGGTATGGACCTCAGCGAATTGCTGCCGCATCATCGCAGGATTGTTGATGATGTCTGTTGGCTGCGTGGTGTCTCAACCGATGTCTTCAATCATGGTCCGGCGAAACTGTTCATGAATTGCGGATTTCAGGCACCGGGCCGACCCAGCATGGGCTCGTGGGTGACCTACGGACTGGGGAGTGAAACGGACGAACTTCCCGGGTTTGTAGTCCTGCAATCGGGTCCGCGCGGACCTCGGGCGGGGAATACGTTGTGGTCCAGTGGCTTTCTGCCGACGAGTTATCAGGGGGTGCCGTTTCGCAGCAAAGGGAATCCGATCCTCGACCTCGACAACCCTCCCGGCATCACCCGCGAAGCGCAGGCGGACTTCGTGAGTGCCGCTTCTCGATTGAACTCACTGCGGATGGATGCTGTTGGCGATCCTGAAATTGCGACGCGGATTCAAGCCTATGAGACGGCGTTCGCCATGCAGATGGCGGCTCCGGAACTGATCCGCGTGGAGCAGGAGACGCAGGCTACGCTCGATCTGTACGGTGTCAAATCGGGGCAGGCTTCGTTCGCTAACAACTGTCTGCTGGCGCGCAGGCTGGTGGAACGAGGGGTGAGATTCGTGCAGCTATATCACACCGACTGGGATCATCACGGCGGCAAGGGGGCTGATCTTGATGATGCGTTGGACAAGATCTGTCTGGAAGTCGATCAGGCCGCATCTGCACTTGTGCTGGATCTCAAGGCCCGAGGGCTGCTGGACGAAACGCTGGTCATCTGGGGCGGCGAATTCGGACGCACGCCAATGGGGGAAGTCCGTGGGACGACCGGTCGCGATCATCACATTGATGCATTCACCATGTGGATGGCGGGGGGCGGACTGAAGCCTGGTCATCTGCACGGGGCCACGGATGAATTGGGCTTTGGTCCCACCGACGGCCGCGTGCATGTGCATGATTTGCATGCAACCATCCTGCAACAGCTGGGGCTCGATCACAAACGCCTCACCTATCGTTCTCAGGGCCGCGACTTCCGCCTGACCGATGTGCATGGCGAAGTGGTTCACGAAATTCTGGCTTAGTTCCGGCAACAGACGACAACCGGAAGATCGAGTCTTGTGAGCCGATGGACGCGGCGGTACGATCGCCATTGCAAGTCCTTCCCGGTCCTGGTTGCTGTAACTGTGTTCTGCAGTCGGCTTGTGTGCCCCTCTCCCGTTTGTGAGAGACGGTTCGAGTAGTTGACCTCTCTACGCTGAAGGGAAGCTGAAATGAACTGTCTCGGGGGATTGTTGTGCGCTGCGCATCGCGGCGTGGTTTGTCGGAGTTCGGTGGCCAGTTTGCT
>JAGQPW010000151.1 GCA_020426515.1 Planctomycetaceae bacterium
CCTCTTCTTCCTACAGCCTCAAGCCTACAGCCTCAAGCCTATTCCATCATCAGTCGATGGACGTCGCCCGGCATCCGGAGAAGTCGAAACCAACGCAGAAGAAGCTGCGAGCTAAAGACCGTCCGCTGGCCAACGACTTCGTTTCCGACGACGAATTCGACCGGCTGCTCGACGCCTGGTTCGGCAACATCGCCCGCGTGCTGGTGCCGGGACGCGGGTTCTATATCTGGGGCGGCTACGCGAATCTCGGCAACTACCCGCCGTTCCTGAAGAAACATGGACTCTACTTCAGCCAAGCTGTCGTCTGGGACAAGCAGCATCCCGTGTTGACGAGGAAGGATATGATGGGCTGTTTTGAACTCGCGTTTTACGGTTGGCGTGAAGGCGCAGCGCACCGCTTCTACGGGCCGAATAATGTTCCCGATCTGTGGCCGATCAAGAAGATTCCGCCACAACAGACGGAGCATTTGACAGCCAAGCCTGCGGAGTTGGCTGTACGGGCCATGCAGTATTCCACCGTCGCTGGCGAGCATGTTCTGGACCTGTTTGGCGGGTCCGGTTCGACCCTGATTGGTGCTCAGCGCACAGGCCGCAAATCCTTCCTGATGGAACTCGACCCGCTCTATTGTGATGTCATTGTGGATCGTTTCCAGCGTTTCAGCGGCCAGGCAGCCGTGCTCGAACGCACCGGGACATCCCCCATTCCAATGAAAGCCCGCGAGGAGCAGATGCGATGAACGTCCCCGCGCCCCAAGGTCCCGGCGTCACGCCACACGGCTATCGCCGTCTGAGAACCAAAGACCGCCGCCATCGCTTTGAGCATGTGCTTGTTTGGGAGGCCCACTTCGGTCCCATCCCTCCCGGCCATGAGATCCACCATGTCAATCAGGACAAACTCGACAATCGCATAGAGAACCTGCGGCTCGTGACGCGTTTGGAGCACAAGCGGATTCATAGCGGCTGCATCCGGTTCGGGGCAACATGGCTCAAGCGCTGCCGCCGTTGCCGCTGGTACCGCGACATCGCCGCCGATTTCTATGCCTATCCCGGCAGCAACGGCGTCATGGGAATCTGCCGCCGCTGCGCGGTGGACGTGGCGATCGACAACAAGCGACGACGGCGGGCTCGAACACGGGGACCGTCGTACTCGTGCGATCAATCCTTCAACAGCGGCGGTAGCAAAAAGTGACGCAGCTGGCCTCAGAGAGTTCGGCGGCAGCTGCTCCACCCTCATCGCTACTCAGCAAATCGCACGACGGGCGTTCCGGTTTGTACTCGACCGGCTCTACTGCGATGCGGTCGTTCAGCGGCGGGAGCAGTTAACAGGGGAGAAGGTAGAGCGAATCTGAAGTCTAACGACCAAAGTAACCGAGCGGCGGAGAATGACATGGACAAGCAAAATACGGATGATTTCGCCGCTCCGGTTGACCGCCTTATTCGGCATTTCGTGAGTAGCGACAGACCGCTGATTGCGATTGAATGGGTCGATTCGTTCGGGTGTCCGCCTGGCTGGGAATTCGAGGATGAAGTCGAGCCGACCATTACAACCGTGAAGACCGTCGGCTTTCTAATGCGAGAGAATGACCACTTTGTTCTCGTTGCACCTCACGTAAGTACGGCCAGTGACCGGCGACAGCTTGCCGGTCACATGGCTATACCCAAACAGCAAATCGTTCAGTCAGTGGTTGTTACTTCTTTTTCTTGTCCGGACGCTGACTGAGCGCTGAGCCAGCGGCAGTTTTGGCAGCTTTGGAAGACTTCGGATCACGCAGCACTTTCGATGCGGCAGTTCCGGCTTTCTTCGACGTTTGTTCGTTCTTTGCCATGTACATACTCCTTCAACAAGTGATTACCGCGGAACCATTCCGCGAATGACTTTTACGGGGCATGGATGCAGAACTGTTCGTTGCAGTGTCGGCAAGGCAGGATGCCGTATCTCACTGCCGATCTCTGTTTCTGTGAACCGAATGTATTGAGAATACCCAGCCGCGGCACGATGTCAATCACTATTCGGCCAGGATGATGCGCCAGATTCGGCGGCAGATCGCCAAGCTGGTCGGGGTCGCTCCCACGAACCGGAACCGCGGCAGCCTGCGTGGGAAACGCACCATCGGCGGCGGTCGCGTCACTGTGCGGAACGCCCTCTACATGCCGACCGTCGTGGCCAAACTGCATGACTCCAAAGTCAAAGCCGTCTTTGATGGACTCGTCCAGCAAGGCAAACCCAAACTAGCCCATCGCCGCCACGAGAGAATTACTGACCATTCTCAACGTCATGATCCGAAACGGAAAAACCTGGCAAAATGCCACGTCCTCCACTTGAAATCAAAGTCCATCGCTACGGCGCTGATCGCCGCCCAGCAGACAGGCCGCCGGGCATTTCTGATGGAACTCGACCCGCTCTACTGCGACGTGATCGTTCAGCGGTATGAGCAATTCACGGGGCGAAAATCTGAGAGAGGATCGGTGGAGAACCCGGGAAATGCATAACGAATCTTTCGTGCCGAGCTGCCGCTCCTTACGCCCACACGACGTGCTCCGGCCAATTCCAACCAGGAAGGCCTTAAGTCGTTGAACTGCTTGATGTTCAAGGTTATCGATCTTGACATTGGTCCGCCGGACGAACGAATCTAATGGCAACGGAGTGCACCTCTTCCGTCGACGAGTTGCATTGTTCATCATCGAGCTGGAATGCCCCGTCGAACCTGCCCCGTATTTGGGCCAAACCTCAATGCCTCGCATCCCGGACTACGCATACATCCTAAATGAGGTACGCAGGAATCTGCACGATCCTCGCGGAAGTCGAGCCGCCGTGATGGTGGGAGCCGGATTCAGCAGAAACGCAGTGCCGCTTCAGTCGATCCGAACCGGTATGCCGATGTGGCAGGATCTGGTCTCCGAACTGGTAAAGCGACTTTACTCTGAAGGAGAACGAGAACTCGTTCTTGGCGAATCCTCAGCAACAAGCAGCGCGTTGCGATTAGCCCAAGAGTTCGAAACTGCATTTGGTCGACCGGCGTTGATCGAACTGGTGCGAGAGACCATTGGAGATGACGCATTCGCTCCTGGAAAACTGCATCGGAAGTTACTTGAACTCCCCTGGGCTGATGTGTTTACCACGAACTACGACTGCCTTCTGGAGAAGGCAAGTCAGAGTGTGTGGCGGCAGAGATATGAGGTGATTCGCGGGATGACGGACATTCCAGTCGCGAGACGACCGCGGATCGTGAAGCTGCACGGTACGCTGCCCGAATTGGAGAATATGGTCCTCACCGAAGATGACTTTCGCGGCTACCCTGGATGCCGTGCTCCGTTCGTCAATCTTGTCCAGACATCCTTGGCGGAGAACAGCTTCTGCTTATTCGGATTCTCGGGGGACGACCCCAACTTTTTGAACTGGACGGGATGGGTCAGGGATGAACTGGGAGGATGTACTCCCTTCATCTATTTTTTCATGTATTCCGACGTGCGTCTCCAAGCGTTTCAGCGCCGATTGTTGGAATCTCGACGCATTATTCCAATCGACCTTCGCCAGCTATATCCCGACTACGATGTCGCTGATGCCCATGAGCAATTGCTCAGTGATCTGAGAGAGCCTCTTGGACCTCCCATACCGTCCTGGAACTCTCCTCGGCGATATGCGAATTATCGCATCGATCCGTCCATCGCCAAGGAGCCACTCTTTCCTCACGGTCGCGAAGCGGAGGGGTGGAAGCAGGCAATCCAAACCTGGCGCAGACATCGCGAGCGGTACCAAGGTTGGGTGGTACTGCCCCAGCACTCATTGGAGCGTCTTGCAGAGAACGTGTCTTCCTGGATGAGCTGGGCGAACGCAAAGCTCGTACAGGAGTGGACCATCGTGGATCGACTTTCGATTGTCAGAGAGCTGGCTTGGCGAGCGGCAACGGCTTCGACTCCGCTTTACGATGAGTTCGTCTTTCAGGTCGTTGACCCGTTGCTGAAAGAGGTCGAAGTTGGCGTCCACGGTCAGCGATTCGAAAGTGACTTGGAGTCGTGGAAACTGACTCGCGACGGGTTTGACATCGCGGTCCGATATGTTCACTTGCAGGTTCTGAGGCACGCTCGGGAAATAGGAGATGACTCTCGTTTCGACGAATTGCTCGCGAAGTGCGAATCGGATTGCAGCCATCTTGCTGAAGGCGACGATGCCCGGCAATTCATCGAATATCAGGTTGTGTTGCGGGAGCTGGGACGGCTTGACCACGTCACAGCCCGTTCTGCCTTGAGTTCCTGGCGAACTCAAGGGGCATCACCAATCTGGAAAGTGCGACGAGCCGCACTACTCTTGGAATGTGGCGAGATCGACCAAGGGCGGCGAAGGCTTGGTGAGGCGTTCCACCAAGTCCGCAATATCCCGATTGAACCGACGGACTACGAATCACTCACCACCGAAGGATCGGTGCTGACCGTGTTGCGATGCCTTCGGCAGTCTGATGAGTCGAACGTGCGCCCACAGAGGCGTCCGAACTCGCAAACCACTAGCACTGAACAGCTGGACTCATATTCGGTAGCCGATGATGTGGGCACATCCGTGCGTGCTCCGGAACCGGCTCACTTCGTTGCTCCTGCTGAGGCGGTTGTCGGATTCGATGAAACTGAAAGCGAATTGCGACAATTCAGCGATGTTGATGATCGGGAAGTCATTGAACGACTCCAAACGCTGAGCGAGCGCGGATGCGACCCGGGCGAGACGCTGAACTGGTTCGAAGACATTCTCGAATTTCGACCACAGAAGCAACTCGGTCGGTACGTGTTGGAGACCTATGAAATCGGCCGCGTAAGCCATCAGACCACCTCTGGCGACAACCCACCACTGCAGCGGGCGTATCAGGCGATCAGGTTTTTGGAGGATGCAGCTGTTCCATTGCGAGTAGATCGAACAATAGCAGTCAGCGTCGCCAGCAAGGTATTCGCTGATGCTGCCATGATGATTGCGGAAGTCTCTTCTCAAGAGGGGCTTGGCCTTGTGCTCCGCTCTCGTAACTCCAAATTGGTCAAGGAATATCTCTCCCGGACGAGGATGAGTAGCGCGACCGATGCTCAAGTCACTTTTCTTCACTCTGCGGGCCTGAAAGCATTGAGTACCGCCCTTAGCAAGATGGGACTGCCTCCACCGACGCGAACAGACACGGACACATTTTGGGAACGGCAGGTTGAGATCGCATGTATCGTGCTTGATCGAGTCAGCGCAAGGCTCACCCAGGAACAGCTTCGCTCTTTGCTGGGCGAACTGCTCCCGCTCTCGTGGGACAAGCGGCTGATGGGACGGGTAAACGCCTATGATGACCTCAATCACGCGATTCGGCGATGTTGCACGTTGCTCGACGGCGAATCGATAAGTGAATTGCTTCCAACGCTTCTGAGATCCCCGGTTCTGGGGTCGCAACAATTGCCGAAATCGGCACTACGAGTGGGCGAATGGATTGATCCCATCATCGCCTCAAAGGGAGACCAGGTCAGCCTGGCAAGGGAGCAACTGGCGACGTTCTCTCAAGCAGCGATTGATCTTCTGACCCGATGCGGGAACGCGGGCACTGATGAGCGGAGCCGCCTGATTTCTCGGCTATTTGCTTTACGGCGATGTGAGCTGCTTTCCATCGATCAACAAAAACGACTGGCCGACGTGCTTTATCAGAATGTCGACGACACAGGCGTGCCTTCCGGCATCGACATTCTTCCCACCTATGCAGTGCTGCGTCTTCCACGCCCGCCCGAAATCAAAGAACGACAAGTTTTCAGGAAGGGAATCATTGATCAGCCGGACGAGAATATTTGGCGCACCCTTGCGTTTTCGGTAAGTCGTTTTGGACCACCCCGTGAACAGCGGCAGCGGAGCATCAATTGGACGAAAGGTGATCTGAACGCCATCCTCGAACTCGCAACAAAGTGGATTGCGCAGAAGTATCCTCCAAAGCCAAAACCCGATGACGACGGCCTTGCAACATTTTTAGGGGGGACGCAAGATCTCACCAAGATTCACTACCGTGCCTGGCTGCAGGTAATTGAAGAGATAGTGCTTCTTGCTCCCAACCGGGGTGATAAGCTCTTACAAGCTGGTTGTGACGCAATCCAGACCGCCAGGAATCACGGATTCCACACGCTCAAAGCGTGGCCCACTCTTGTCCAGCTGAATCGGATGAACGCCGCAGACGTGAGTCGCGCCATTCGGCTGGGTCTCTCCAGCAGCGATGACGATCTCGTTTGGCACGCTTGCTGCGGGATCGTTCGCTGGGCGGAACTTGAACGTGGCGGCAACCCAATTTCCTTGCCGAGTCGTTGTCTCCAGATTCTCGGGACGCTGGTGCTCGAACGTCGCCATACAATGCTGCCCTTGCTGCTGAATGCTTCGCGTGATCTCGCCGGTATCTTTGGACAGACGCTCAACCCCGATTTTCAAGCCGACCTTCTCGATGCGTTGAGCCAGCTTCTCCCTGAAACGGAATACTCCGATGCCCGGAGTGGATGGTCGGTCAACCGACGGATTCAACTCCGCCAGATCGCCTTGAAGTTGGTCCATTCGTTGATAGCGATCGGCTGTCAGCACTCAGTGCTTGACGAGTGGATCGAGGCAGCTCGGCAAGACGTGTTTGAAGATGTACGACGATTGGCGTGATCTTGGTTTGTTGAACTGACCAGTTCACGACCGAGCATTGAAATATCCTTGTCGAAACTGATGAAGGCAGATCGACTGCAATGCGGTACGGCACCACCGTCTGACAATAAAACGCCCCGACGTGGCGAACGTGGGGCGTCAGGGGGGAAACCGCGGGGCTACCGCGCGGCCGGGTCGAATGTGATCCCGCAGGCGGAGCATCGGATGAGGTCGTCCGTTTCCCAAACCAGGTGATCAATGTGGCGTTCGCCACATTCCGGGCAGGCGAACTCGGGGGCGACCGATTCGGCAACCGGCGGGTCGAGACGGTCGGCGATCGCCAGCAGCACCTCGACCAGGTCGTCGGCATCGATCATCCGCGAGCGATACCCGTCGGCAATGGCCTTCTGCATTGCTACGGTCACCTCGCGGATGGCGTCGGCAACCTTTAGTTCGGGATTCGTCATGGCGTCACCTCAAATCTTGAAGAGGTCAGAGACCGCCTTGGGGCCAGGCGTGCCGTCGGCGGGCTTGGCCTTCTTGGCAGCCTTCTTCCCCGTGGCCTTCGGCGCGGGCGTGGTCGCCGCACTCAGGGCGAACTGGCCCCGGTCAACCTTGGTGAACCGGGATTCGTCTCCCTTGTTGGCGATCTCGCGGATCAGCGCCGAGTACAGCGTGGCCCAGGGGGTCGCCCCGCCGGGGCTGGTCCAGTACCCCTGGGCGGCCATCGCCTCGATCATCGCCTTGGTGGTCATCGGCCCTTCTGATTCGGTCAGTACCTTGACCGCCGCGTCAAGCTGGCTGAGTTTGCCGTCGGATGGTTTGCCATTGGTCTTCGGTTTGCGGGCCTTGGCAGGTTTCGTGGCGGTGGGGTCGGCCTCGATCGTATCGACTGGCGGAGCTTTCGAATCCGCCATCGCCTCGGCCTCGCGGCGGCCGATCTCGACCCATTCGTCGTACTCCTTCTTGGAGAGTTTCTGCGTGAGTTCGTCGAGGTAGAACCGGTCAGTCGTCTTCGAACGGTTGGGGTGGCCGGTCTGCAGATTGAACTCAATCGTGCGGCCTTCGAACGAGGCCCCGTGTTCCCCCTCGTCCTGCAGGCGGCCGTTGGTCACTTCCAGCAGTTGGCCGGAACTGGTTTCGTAGATGTCTCCCTTGCGAACGCTCGTGATCTTCGTGGACTTGGTCTTGGTGGCCATGTTCATTCTCCAATTCAAATAGTGATGGTCGGCTGCCATCGTCAGGCCGCAGGAACCACCCCGCGACGACGCCCGAGGGCGTTTCGGCAATCGCGTTGGCCTACACCGGGACCCCGAAGTCGGCGGCCTCGTCTTCCGTGATCACTCCCATCGCGAACGCGGCGTAAACCGCGTACTTGAGGGCGTCCTTCATCTGCTCGGCGTGGCCCCAGGTGATCCGTTCCTGGTTCGGGATCGTGTTGGCAGCGGCCTGCATCCGGGGAAGGAGGGCAGCCAGCGTTTCGGCGTGTTTCGTGGTCGTCTGGCGGGCGTTCATCTGTGGTCCTTTCGTTGGCGTTTCGTGGTTCGCATCGCTGTGGCGACGTGACATGAGTTACCTCGACTGCGGAACGTCATCCACTCGGTTCCGCAGCGATTCCTGAGAAATTCAGCAGGTTTTTCCGATGTCCGAACGTGGCCCGATCAACCCCCTGGCACTCCCGATTGCCGACGCGGCAAAGCTGCTCTCAAAGGCGGGGGCCCGACTGATCCGGGTCGAGCAGATCGAGGCGGACGTGGCTGCCGGTGCGCCGACAAACGACGATGGAACGATCAACCTGGTGATGTACGCGGCCTGGCTATCAGAAACTCGGGGGCAAAGCCGTGGCGATTGACCCTCGACATTTGAAGCCGAGCGAACTGGTCCGGCTGCTCAACTCGACGCCGCTCGGTGAGGTGACCAGCGAGCGACAGCTCTATCGCGATCGCCAACGAGCCGGATTCCGGATCGGTGACGGGAATCGCGTTGACCTGGTGCGCTACACTGCGTGGCTGGCTTGGGAACGGCACAACCCCAAACCTGCCCCAACCCCTGAGTCCTACGAGCAGCACAAGGACCGAGCCGCCCGACGGAGCGCGGAACTCTCGGCAGCCGGACGGGACATTGGTGATCTGCCGGCAATCGCTGATCCCTCGCGACGAGCAAAGGCGGCGACCGACTTCCAGTTCTTCTGCGAGTCGTACTTCCCGCAAACATTTCACTTGGCCTGGTCAGCAGACCATCTGAAGATCATTCGCAAGATCGAACTTGCGGTGATGGAAGGCGGTCTATTCGCAATGGCGATGCCCCGAGCGAGTGGAAAGACGAGCCTTGTGGAATGCGCGTGCATCTGGGCGGTGCTCAACGGTCATCGGGAGTTCGTCTGCCTGATCGGCTCCGACGAAGGGCATGCGATGGACATGCTCGAATCGATCAAGACCGAACTCGACGCCAACGAACTGCTGCTGGCGGATTATCCCGAGGTCTGCCATCCGATTCAGTCGCTCGACGGGATCGCCAACCGCTGCAATGGCCAGTTGTATCAGGGAGAACGAACCCACATCGGCTGGACGGCGAAGTACATCGTCCTGCCCACGCTGCAGCCGAAAGGCTGGACCGAGGATGAAACACTCAACGCATTGATCCGGGAAGATGGGCGAGCATTGGCCAGCGGCGCGATCATCAAAGTCGCTGGCATCACCGGCCGTATCCGAGGCATGAAGTTCAAACGGCCGGATGGAAAGTCCGTTCGCCCCAGCCTCGTGGTCCTTGACGACCCGCAGACGGACGAGTCAGCGCGTTCGGTCTCACAGTGCCAGCAGCGGGAGAGCATTCTAGCCGGGGCCGTCCTCGGCCTGGCCGGTCCGGGACACAAAATCTCCGGGATCATGCCCTGCACAGTGATCCGACCAGGCGACATGGCCGACCGGATTCTCAATCGGGACCACCACCCGTCGTGGCAGGGTGAACGCACGAAGATGGTCTACGCGTTCCCCACGGAAACAAAGTTGTGGGATCGCTACGCCGAACTCCGGGCGGAAGGGTTGCGGAACGAAGATGGTGGAGCAGCGGCGACAGAGTTCTACGCGCAGCACCAGGAGCAGATGGATGCTGGTGCGAACGTTGCCTGGGCCGAGCGGTTCAACCATGATGAGCTGTCCGCGATCCAGCATGCGATGAACCTCAAACTGCAGGATGAGGCGGCGTTCTGGGCCGAATACCAAAATGAGCCGCTCCCGGAAGTCGAGGTCGATGAGAATGAACTGACGGCCGACCAGATCGCCGCCAAGCTCAACGGTCTACCGAAGGGACGGGTTCCACTCGGCTGCCAGCACCTGACGATGTTCATTGATGTACAGCAAAAGCTGTTGTTCTACGTCGTCTGTGCCTGGGGTGAGGAGTTCAGCGGGGCTGTCCTGGAATACGGAGCCTGGCCAGATCCCCAGCGAGCCTACTTCTCGCTCCGCGATGTGACGAAGACCCTCTCCACCGTTGCCGAAGGCACCGGACTCGAAGGAGCCATCTACGCGGGATTGCAGGCGCTTACGGAGAAACAGCTGTCACGCGAATGGCAACGCGAAGATGGGGCCTCACTCCGGATTGAGCGTTGTCTAGTCGATGCCAACTGGGGCATGTCGACAGATGTGGTCTACCAGTTCTGCCGGCAATCGCCCCATGCAGCGTTATTGCTGCCCAGCCACGGGCGGTTCGTGGGAGCGTCCAGCCTGCCGTTCTCGGACTACAAACGCCGACCGGGCGACCGCGTCGGTCTTAACTGGCGCATTCCCGGCGTCATGGGTAAGCGAGTGAGCGGTCCGCCATGCCCTGTTCGATACCAACTTCTGGAAGTCCTTTGTGTTCGCCAGGTTGGCGGTGGCTCTAGCAGACAAAGGCTCACTCTCCCTGTTCGGCCAGAAACCTGAGGTGCATCGGCTGTTCGCCGAGCATCTCGTTGCCGAATACCGCGTCCGCACGGAAGGTCGTGGGCGCACGGTCGATGAATGGAAACCCCGTCCCAACCAGCCCGACAACCATTGGCTCGACTGCCTGGTGGGAAGTGCGGTCGCTGCTTCCATCTTGGGAGTGAATCTGTCCGCACATCAAACCGTCCCGAACAACACAAAGCCGCGGAGACTCAAGCTTTCCGAGATAAAACGCCGGCGGTGACGACAACAAATTTCCAGAATTCTCACCAACGTTCCTGCGAATTCGGGATTTTTTTGGATATGAATAAGAATGGAGGGGGAGGTTTTTCTGATGCCGGAACAACCGCTCGATGACGTAATCCGCGAGAATGCGCAGGGGCCTGCGGAGGCCCGTGGTGATTCCAGTAGTGTCAAACAGCATTCGCTCAAAGATCAGATCGAAGCGGATCGCTTTCTCGCCTCCAAGCAGGCAGTGAAGTCGAAACAACGCGGCATTCGCTTCACCAAGCTCAGCCCTCCGGGCGCATCGTGATTCTCTTTCAGCGGTCGTAGCCACGCTGGCTCCCGCATGCACCTTCCGTTCGAGGACGAACCGACTTGCTTCGATGGCTGCGCCAGATTCTGCCTGCTCGACGTTCTGAACCATCGCCAACGGTGTTTCAGACATTGCGGCTGATCAAGGCAAAATATGATGCGGCGGCCACAACCGACGAAAACCGGCGGCATTGGCGTAACGCGGATGACCTCTCCGCCAACGCCGCCAACAACGCGGAAGTCCGGCGATTGCTGCGGATCCGCAGCCGTTACGAAGTCGCCAACAACAGTTACGCCAAGGGGCTGGTGCTGACACTGGCACACGACACGGTGGGGACCGGTCCCCGGCTGCAGATGCTGACACCTGACAATAGTGTCAATCGGCGCATCGAACAGGAGTTCTCCCAGTGGTGCCGCACCGTCCGTCTGGCCGAAAAGCTCCGCACGATGCGGATGGCCCGCGCGGCCGATGGCGAAGCCTTCGCACTGCTGACCGACAACCAGGCGTTGCCGTCGGCGATCAAGCTGGATGTGCAACTGGTCGAATGTGATCAGGTCACCACGCCGGATCTCTCCCTGAACGCCCTGCGAGCGATTGACGGCATCCGG
>JAGQPW010000152.1 GCA_020426515.1 Planctomycetaceae bacterium
GACTGCTTGGCCGCCTTGGGATGACCGGCCAGTATCTGCTGCACGTCCGCCAGTGGAAGATCCGTCAGCAGTTCGAAGTACATCTCCATGACGGCATCGGGCAACTGCATAAACTTCTTGGCCATCTCGTACGGGTCTTCTGAGATGCCAATGTAGTTACCGAGGCTCTTCCCCATCCGCCGCGTACCATCAGTGCCGACGAGAATCGGCGACATCATCGCCACCTGCTGCGGCAGGTTCTGGTCCTTCTGCAGGTCGCGGGCCAGCATGAAACTGTAAAGCTGTTCGGTCCCGCCAAGCTCCACATCAGCCTTGATCATCACTGAATCCCACGCCTGCATCACCGGGTAGAGGCATTCGTGCAGGAAGATGGGCGTTTCGGCTTTCATGCGCTTGGCGAAGTCATCGCGCGTGAGCAACTGGGCAATCGTCACCCGGCCACACAACTGGAGAATGTCCGCGAAGGACATACGGCCAAACCAGTCGCCGTTGCGATGAACTTCCGCCTTGTCGAGGTCGATCACCTTGCCGACCTGGCTGAGGTAATACTGCGCATTGGACTCGACATCCTGCTCGGACAGCTTCTTCTGCCGAGCCTCATCGCGGCCGCTGGGGTCCCCCACCATTGCCGTGTAATTGCCGATGATAATCACCGCCTGATGGCCCAGATCCTGGAACTGACGCATTTTTCGCAGCGGCACGGTATGCCCCAGATGGACATCCGCAGCAGTGGGATCGATGCCGTATTTGATTCTGAGCGGCTTGCCCGATTTGCGGCTCTCTTCCAGCTTCTGGGCGAGTTCCGCTTCAGGAACGATTTTTTCAATGCCTCGGCGAAGGATGGCAAGTTGTTCGGCGACAGGAGGAAACATGACTCGGGCTGCTTGTTGGATCAGGGTGGTGACTGGGGGACGCATGGTACGAAATCTCGACGCCCGAGGCACGCCGCGACCGCTGGCAACTGGTCGCAGACGAACTTTTGTTCCCCTCAAGTGATGGCAGGCGGGAACGTCGGCAAGTTCACTGCACCATGAAAGCTCGGGCAGGAGAGGCAGGCTGCCAACTTGATGGTGATTGCCGTAGCAACAATCCAACGCTTTCTCTGCCTCCCCCTCCGCCAGCCGCTCCAAAACTCCATGCAAATATGACAGCCAGTCAACAACCAGACACAATAGCCGCCCTATTATCACTAAAAAAATTCCACCCAAATCCACATCCCAACAGCACAGTTTGATGCTTGTACTCCCGCAAAACCATCAATAATATCAATGATGTTGCTCGCAATCTGGAGCGCCTGTCGATTCTCGACGTTCGTAATTTCATCAGACACTTCCACTGCACTTAGACCTCGTGTGCTCTCCTCGACGCGAGAGGTATCCTCCGTGTCGATGCAATTTCTCCATCACTTCGCCTGCTCACTGGGCTCACAATCGGCCCTTATCTCAATCTCTTCATTTGAGGACTCACGTCATGGCTACACGGAAAAGAGGGTTCACTCTGATTGAACTGTTGGTGGTCATCGCCATCATCGCAATTCTCATCGCCTTGCTGCTGCCGGCAGTTCAGCAGGCTCGCGAGGCGGCTCGCCGGTCGCAGTGCAAGAACAATTTGAAGCAGCTGGGACTTGCCCTGCACAACTACCACGACACGTTCAACATGTTCCCACCGGGGCAGATTCGCGGCTGGAATGGTACTGCCGAAATGGGGAACGGAGCCAGCTGGGGCGCCATGATCCTGCCGTACATCGACCAGGCTCCACTCTATAACCAGTTGAACTTCAACATCGGCCTCTATGAAGGAGTCAACAAGACTGTCATCCAGAATATGTCTGGCCTCAGTGCCGCCCTCTGCCCGAGCGACAGCCAGCGTCCCAGAACGCGAACCATGCATGCGTCCACGAACACGAACTACATGACCTCGATCCCACATACCAGCTACGCAGGCTGCAGCGGAGCATTCAATAACTGGAGCGACAGCACGAGTTCCAACCTGTCAGGCGGGTTTTTCACCATCGACCCCGCCCGCCCCTCATCAATGGCCAGCTTCTTGGACGGCACTTCAAATACCATTGCCGTGGTCGAAAAGTCCTACCGTATCTGGACCGGGGGCTCCTTCCTGGGAGTTCAACACGCAACCCAAGCCCCAGGTGGTGGAACTGATGCCGCCTGCTGCCAGGACTGGTACCTGGCCTACCTCGTGTACCCGATCACCAACAACTACGTTGCGGGCATGACAAACACCAGCATTCGCGTCTCGAGTGACCACACCGGTGGTGCCCAGGTCCTGCTGGCGGACGGAGCTGTCCGCTTCATCTCCGAGAACATCAACCACATTCTGGAAACGACCGGCGGCGACACAAACCACACTGCAGCCCAAGGGGCTGGCTGCCTGTGGCGCGGCGGAACGGGCGGTTGCGATGACGGGAGCGGTGCATTCCGCGACAAGACCCTGCTGGGGCAATACATGGGAACCTGGCAGCGGCTGGCTCACAAAGCCGACGGACTGGTCATCGGCGAGTTCTAGCCCCTGTTGAGGCTTCTTTCGATTGAGGGACGGTCCCGGCGATTGCCGGGGCCGTTCATTACTTCCTGTAACGCAGTCAACAATTTCCGGTTTCCCAATGTCTCACAAGAATTTTCTTTTCCCTCTGATTCTGAGTGCCATCCTGATTGCAGGATGTGGCGGAACAGCCCCAAACTCGAAGACTGATCAGCCCGACCCCGGATCGAACGCCGCGTCAACCGCCACCGAAGGCACCGTCAGCAAGTAGCAACTCTGTTCTCCACTGAGTTGACCGACCGGTCAATTCCAGTGTTGCGTCACTGACGACTCTCCTCACCGCCACTCCCAGGCGAAGCAGTGGGCTCCTCGATATCCATCTGCTCGCCTTGCAGTCGGCGGCCCTCAGCTGCTGTGCGCTGATCTGGCCAACCCCTCACCACAAACAAGAAAAGCCAGGCGAACTTTCGTTCGCCCGGCTTTTTGATTTCTCAGGAAGTCGCTGACTTCTGCGAACCTACCGTGACAGGAAGGCCACGACCTGGCCGACTTCCACGGGCAAGCTGACATCGTCGAAGCCTGGCAGAGAGGTCACAATCGCCTTCTGCTCAGACCCATCAAACGAAATCCACGCACAGCCTTCGCTGGTCACTTCGTTGACGCGATCGACGTACAACTTCTTCAGGTTCGGGCGATTCTTGACGGTGATCACATCGCCAACGTTCACCTGATAGGAAGGACGGTCGACACGACGGCCATTGACGAGGAAGTGGCCGTGGCCAACTCCCTGCCGAGCCTGTGGCCGGGTCAGACAGAAACCAGCGCGACGCACGACGTTGTCCAGCCGACGCTCGCACAGGATCATCAGGTTTTCCCCTGTGTTCCCGGGCATCCGACGGGCCTTGTCGAAGTATCGACGCAGGTGCTTTTCACGCAACCCGTAATAGAACTTGATCTTCTGCTTTTCATTCAGAGCAAGACCGTAGTTGCTCTGCTTGCGGCGACGCTGAATCATTCCCGGGGGGTAGGCCTTCTTGTCGAAAGCCTTGATCGCTCCGGCGTTTTCAAACACCTGAGCGCCCAGTCGTCGATTGATACGTGCCTTTGGTCCGGTATAACGACCCATCGGGTAACCTTAAGTCCTGAAATTACTGGAGCTTACAACGTCGCCACAAAGTCGGCGCAAATCGTCTGAAATTTTCGGAAGCGGCAATCATGGCGATTTCGGCCGGCATCGTCAAGCGAGTGGACTGAATTGTCAGCCTTTGGATTGCCAACCAACGGGGTCACGGAGCCGCAAACTCTGTGATCGGAACAGCGATCAGCGGCAGAACATTCTCGCCCGGCTCGACCGTCACCCGGAAAGACTTATGAATGTACCCCTTGCGCTCGTGCCAGATGACCAGCTCGTGGTCACCGACCGGCAGCAGGGGAATTCGAAACTCCCCCTGTCCATTGCTGATGGCTGCATAAGGGTGATCGAGCGTCAGCCACCAGCCGGTCATATAAGGGTGCAGATCGCACGTCACCTTGATCGGAATCTTCTCGGGACTGGCCATCCGAATGACCTCGGGATTGGCCGCGGCTGGACCGGGGTTGATGGTGTTGTGGAAACCATGCCACCGCAGGCTGTGGTCGATGGGATCATCGTGGAAGACTTCCACATCCTGACCAACTCGAACCAGCAGCATCCGCGGAACGAACCGGCAATCCTGCAGGAACTGCTGGGCCGGCTTCACGGGAACCGTACTCAACGCGGGATGAATTCTTGCGGGAGCTGTTCTGAGATAGATGGCCACATTCTGCAGCCCTCCCGACTTGGAATCCACCAGCAGCGACTCTTCGGGCACAGGCACCGCCGGGCACAATCCAGCTGCAGGGGCAACGCTGGGCAACCTGGGGATGGCCCCGGTTACCCGAATTTCGCCACTGAGTGTCCCCCAGTCCTCGGCTGCAATCAGATTCGCAGACAGCATCGAGAGGACGATCATCGGTGTGCCGAGCAGTCGGGTCAACATGGCCGACCTCACTTGAACGTTTTGAATTCTCCCGCCCGATAGCGAGTCCAATAGTTCAGCAGATCCTTGCGAACGAGCGGGGCGAGGAGCACAACCCCCGCAATGTTGGGAAACGCCATGCCGAGAATCATCATATCCGAGAAGTCCAGCACGCTCCCCAGGTTGACGATCGTCCCCACAAACACGGCAATCACTGTGAGTGCTTTATAGATTCCGGTGCTGCGCGGACCGAACAGAACTTCCCAACTGCGTTCGCCGTAGTAGCTCCACGAGATGATCGTCGAGTAAGCGAACAGAGTGACGGCGACGCCAAGCACATACGGAAACCAGCTGATCTCCGCCCGGAACGCTTCCACCGTGAGGGCGGAACCGGCCAGTCCCTTGTCGACAATCCACTCACTGTTGTCCCAGGCTCCGGTAATCAGGATCACCAGTGCGGTCATCGAGCAGACAACAATCGTATCGATAAAAGGTCCCAGCAGGGCCACACAGCCTTCGCGAATCGGTTCTTCTGTCTTCGCCGCACTGTGAGCAATGGCGGCACTGCCAGCTCCCGCTTCATTGCTGAACGCCGCCCGCTGCACGCCAATTACCAGTACTCCGAGGATTCCTCCGCCAATGGCTTTGCCATTAAATGCCTCGGTAAAGATTTGCAGCACCAGTTCCGGCACCTGCGTGATGTGCATGGCGATGATGTACAGGCAGGCCGCCATGTAAATCAGACACATCGAAGGAACAATTTTCTCCGCCGCCTGCCCAATCCGCTTGATGCCTCCGATGATCACCACGCCGACCAGAGCCGCGAGAATCACACCGTAAACCAACTTGAAGTTCCCTTCATAGTCGGCCAGTTGCTGCTCCTTTTCACGACGCTGACTCTGCAGTTCTTCCACCTTCAGGGCATCGCCAGCGGCAGCCGTGTCACGGATTTCCTGAGTGATTGCGGCCAGATCATCCAGTCGTTCCTGCTGCAACATTTGCAGCATGGCGGACCCGGCCTGATTGGCCTGATACATGTTTCCGCCGCCAAAACTGGCCAGCACACACATCACGGTGAAGGTGAACGACAGAACCATGCCCAGCCAGGGGAGCTTGAGTTCGGCCAACCCCGCATACAGATACCGCATCGGTCCGCCGAGCACAGTGCCATCAGGTTTCACGGTGCGGTACTTCTGCCCCAGCGTACACTCGGTGAATTTGGTCGTCATGCCGAACAGACCACACACCAGCATCCAGAAAAAGGCCCCCGGACCTCCGGCGGCCATGGCAATGGTGACTCCCGCAATATTCCCCAGCCCGATCGTGGCCGAAAGAGCCGATGCGAGCGCCTGAAAGTGGGTCACTTCCCCGGCCTCGTCCGGGTTGTCGTACTTGCCCCTGACAATATTCACCGCGTGTGAAAAGCCCCAGAAATTGAAGCCTCGCATGTACAGGGTAAAGAACACACCACCTGCAGCCAGCCAGGCCACCACAAGAGGAATGCCACCCACCCACTCCTGCTGCACATAGGCCGGCTGATCGGCCAATGCCGGGTCACGTCGAGCCAGCAGGTGTTTTGCGTCCAGCTCTTCCAGTTCGCTGTCGGTCAGCACAAAAGTGTCGCTCAACAGGCCACGTTTGGGTTCGACGCGATGGAACAACTGGTCCGTTTCGCGATAGGCGAACTTCATACCGTTTCGCAATGTGCGTTCGGTGTCGCCGATCGTCGACATCACATACGGCACCTTAACCTGAATGTACTCCACCTTGCGGGCACCAAGCGTTCCCAGACGATAGGTGCGCTGCACACCATCAATGATGTGCCCCGGCAGCAGTTCGCCTCGCACCGCAAGCATTTGAACCACCGGGAAGGTCAGTTCCGACAACGCAGTTTCATGGTCAGCGGGAACCGTTGCGGCATCGACGGGACGCAGACGCACAAAGTTGTCCACGCTCCCCTGATCCCGCACGTAAATGGCGACCTGCTCATACACCGCGTAGGTGCGTTCCGTCTTCAGCAGGCGGTAAAACAGCACCTGCTCCATCGCGGAAACCGCCGTCTTGAACACACCATCAATCTGTGCGAAGACTCCGGGTGTGGGAGGTGTTTCGACAATTGATTCGGACGCAACGACTGCGGGTTCCGGTGCTGGTGATTCAACAGAATTTGCGCTGGCCGGGGTCGCCCCGGTCTCGGCCGCATCCTGTGCAGACAGCGCCGAACACAACCCTAGACTTCCGGCGAACACCAGAATAAACATGCGGACAGCGCGCGGGTGCAGCATTCCGAGTCCCATTTCCCGTTGGAGGATCGATCGTACGCGAGCGGGCTACAGGATGAACATCGCGTTGAACGAACGCAAGACCTCATGGGCGGACAAGTTCTTGCCCATATCAAACTGCACACAGCCCGACGCTCACTGCTTTCCGGGCGTCTCAATCCGGTACAGAGCCGCTGTCGTTCGCAGAAAGAGCGCATCCCCTGCCACCGCCGGCGACGACATGAAGCCTTCCTCCAGCTGATTCACCGCCACTTCTTCAAAGGTGCGGCCCGGCTTGAAGACGACCGACCGGCCATCTTCCGCAAACGTGTAGATGTGGCCGCCAGCATACACCGGCGATGCCGAATGGTTGCCACCAATTCGCTCCTGCCAGACTGCTTCCCCGGTCAGGACATCGAGACACGAGAGCACTCCTTTGTCTTCGACGGTGTAAACCAGCCCGTCAATCAGCAGCGGCGACGGTTTGGAAGGCATGCCCCGTTTCTGGATCCACGCCACATGCGTTTCCGTGACATCGCCGGTTCCATCGGGCCGAACAGCCAGCACGGCTCCTTTACTGAAGCCGGTCCCGATAATCACGAGGTTGTTCTCTTCATCGTAGAGAGGGCGGCAGGGTGTCGAGAATTCGTTGTACGTCACGCGCCAAATCTCTTCGCCGGTCTGTGGGTTGTACGCGAACGTCCCCTTGGATGTCGGGCTAATCAATTGCTGCTGACCGATACCCTCAATCACCAGAGGCGTCGCGTACGCCTTCTTCATGTCTCCATTGTCGGTGCCGAAATCGGTGGGGCGATTCGTCCGCCATACGGTATCGCCCGTGTGCTTGTTGAGGGCGATGACGTACTGGTAGTCGTAGCCGTCGTAGTGCTCGATCAACAGGTCGCCGTACAGAATCGGCGAGGATCCTGGTCCACGATAGTGATCGCACTCCAGGTCGCGACGCTGCCAGAGTGTTTCCATCGTCGCGGTATCGACGCAGGCCAGACCGTAGCTGCCCCAACTGAGATATACGCGGCCCGCTTCAATAACCGGGCTGGGGGATGAGAAGCTGTTGAACTTGTGAATCTCGGGAGGAACTTCCAGCTCAAACTGCTTGCGATTGAGCAGCACTTCGCCCGTTTCACGATCAATGCAGACCGCATACAGTTCCTTGCCATCGGCAGTACCATCGGTGAGCCAGATCTGACGTCCCCAAATCACCGGCGAAGACCAGGCTCGCCCGGGCAACGGAGTTTTCCAAGTGACGTTCTCGGTTTCACTCCACCGGACCGGGACTTTGGCATCTGGAGCCTGACCGTTGGTCAATGGACCACGAAACTCCGGCCAGTTGTCCTGAGCATAGGCTGAGGCTGCCAGGCACATCAGCATCAACCAAACTGCAACTGCGCTGTGAACTGTCTTCATCACCAGTGAACTCCTCGCATGTAGAAGATTCCGTCCGGCGATCGTATCAAAAGTCGCTGGTAAGGTCTTCCGAAACGAAGGACACACTGGAGAGCGGCTGAAGCCGACTCAGGAAAGCAATAAGGGAGTGAATCGGACACCTCCACTTCGTGGAGCGCACCCGACACCCGGCCGCAGAATTGGTTTCCAGGAGAGGCTCATCCGACCTACGGGTTCTCGGCCGCAGACGCCACTGACAGGTCGTTCACAATGGAGCGAACCCCCGGTTCCAGCCGCACGAAGGCTTCCACAAGCTTGCGCTGGTCTTCATCCGCCACGGTCCCCTGCAAGGTCGCAATGCCATCGCCATTGATCTGCAGATTCACGCTTTCGAATCCAGACACGGGGACGGAGGCCAGTTGTCGGCTGACCGCCGCTTGCACCTCGGCCGCCGGGCGCGACGGAAACTTGAACGACACGCGATGCTGCGGACGAATGGGGCGCTGTACCACCGTCCCGCCGCTGTTGGCCCCGCCACCGCGATTCCCCAGAGCACCAAAGTTCTGCTGCACGCCTGTTGACTGCTGTCCCGCGTTCTGACTGCCAATCAACCGACCTGTGTTATCGCTGCGACCAATGAAGCCGTTGTTGATCGTCTGCCCAAGGGCTCCGGAAGCATCGTTCAACTGCGGCCCGGCAAAGCCCGTTGTTCCCGACTGTGCAGCGCCTCCGCCAATGCTGGTGCCGCCACCAATGGCCGACGAAGCGGCATTTCCCAGAGCGGAACCACCCAGCGACGAACCGCCCAATGCGTTCGCGCCACCCAGAGCCGACGTTCCCGTGTTTCCCTGACGCTGTGCGAATGCGACTGCCGCTGAACTCAACAGGACTAGCGTCAGCAGAGAGCGAAAGAGTCTGTTCATCGAAATGGTTCCCGGCGGATTAGGAGCACTCATCAAGGGAAACCCTCAGTCTCCTCCAAAGGATCGGCGTTTTTGCCGAAGGCGATGCTGTTCCTTGGCGGTCCCGGCAACTCCAGTGCTCGGACCGAAAGCATTCTGCCGACGGTAACGATCATACCACATCGCCAGGACGCTACGGCAGCAGAGACTTCAGAAATCTCTCCGTCCGCAGTTCACCAGATGCCGGGATCGTGACGGTAACCGCTCCACACTGGGCAGTCGTCCAGATGGTCACATCCTCTCCTGCCCGCTCCTGCAATCGACTGGCGACAGCCGCATCACTCGTACTTGCCACGACAAATTGAGGCGAAGCCCATTCGTACAACTCAGATGGATTCGAGTTGCGGGAGCCGTGATGCGGCGCCATCAGCACATCGATCGGTTCGGTTGGCTGCTGCAGCAGTTCCGTTAACCCCGGGCCTTCAACATCGCCAGTCAGCAGGATGCGTTTCCCTCCAAATTCCACCAGCAGCACGACGCTATTGGCATTGTCTTCCTCCGAGTGCCAATTGCCAGCGGGATGTTGAATTCGAAGTCGATAAGCGGGGTCAACAAGACCGGTCGCCGCAAGTTCATCACCGGCCTGCACCAGACGAATCGGAATCCCCCGTGACGCCGCCACATCGCACAGATTGACCACTCCCTCCTGTCGGAAATCGAGAAAGCTGCGAGCGACGAACAGCGATCCCACCGGAATATGATCAACCAGCCCGCTCACACCATTGAAATGATCCATATCGGCATGGGAAACGAGAACGGCATCGAGACGCTGCACGCCCCGGTCCCACAACACTCGCTCGATTGTCCGGGTCGCCGAGCCTCCATGCCCAAACGTGCCACCGTCGTACAGCAGGTTGCGGCCATCAGGCAGTTCCAGCAGCACCGCGTTGCCGTGCCCCACAGCGATGAACGTACATCGCAAATCAGAACAATTCCGAGGCAACAGTCCCCAGCCCAATCCAAACAACAGCCAGAGCATCAGCAGTCGGCGAGCCGGGAAAGCCAGCGAAGCGTGGCCCCATAGTCGCCAGGCAACCGTCAATAGCAGGTAGAACCCGACCAGCCACCAGCCGGGAACCTGCGACACATACCAGTGCCCCCACCCGGCATCGCTGCACCAGTCCACACTGTGATGCAACAACTGGAGTGACCAGTCGAAGGGAATCGCCACCCAGCCTGCTGCTACCGGCATGAGCAATCCCACAGCGAGGAACAGAAATCCGCTGGCCAGAATTACGGCCGTCAGCGGTATCAGCAGCACGTTGATCAACACCCCGACGGGAGCCACGATGTGGAACCAGGCCATCGTCAACGGCAATGTGGCGAACCAGATGGCCCCGGTCACCAGATACGCCTGTCCGAGGTAGCTCCCCCACCCTCGCACCGCCTCCCACCATTTACTCCGCTCGATGGGGAGATCGTCATCCCACTCGTACTGATGTTGCCACTGCTGTAACCAACGAGAGCTGGCGACGATGGCCCACACGGCAATGAAGGACAACTGCGCTCCGACATCGAACAAATCGCCGGGATGCCACAACACCAGAATGAGTGCCGCCGCTCCCAGCAGATTGAGCCCTTGCGCAGGCCGCATTCGCAACTGGGCGATCAGCATGAGGATCGTCAGCAGCACGGCCCGCAATACTGGTGGGCGGGCAATAGTCAGCGTCGCGTAGCCCAGTGCCACAGTCAGCAGAATGAACGTCGTTGCTCCGATGCCCGCGTTGAACAGGCGGCAACCGACATACACCAGCCCAATCAGAATGCCGACGTGCAGACCGGAAATCGCCAGCAGGTGCATCGTCCCGCTCTCGGCAAACTCGGCCCGCACATCGTCGGTCATTTGGGTACGGTCCCCCAGCAGCAGTGACGCCGCGACAGGTTGCACATCCGGCGAGAGATGCTGTCGCATCAACTCCAGACAGCTCGCCCGCAATCGATCCCGCTGGCGAATTCCCCACCACCACAGCCCGGCGCCGGATGAGACCTTCTGCACGGCCAGTGGATGATCGCAACGCAGCGTCCCTTCCTGCCCGCGTGCTCTCAGATAGGCGGCGAAGTCGAACCCACCCGGATTGCGAGGCGGCAACGGACGCAGGAATTCCCCCAGCACAATCAATTCATCCCCGGCAGCGACATCGAGCAGATGGCCATTCACCTCCAGTCGCACATCGCCACTCACCGGAATCCACTCTCCTCGATCGAGCAATGCTGTGCAGCGCAGTGGCAGCAACGAT
>JAGQPW010000153.1 GCA_020426515.1 Planctomycetaceae bacterium
TCCTGGGATCCTGAGTCTGGAACGCTGGACCCCGCTGTATTTGACGGCATTGATGCCGTTGTTCATCTGGCGGGTGACAACATTGGCAGCGGGCGCTGGACTGCCGCCAAGAAACGCAGGATTCGCGATTCGCGAGTGATGGGGACGAAACTGCTCGCCGAACGCATGGCGCTGGCAGAAGGACAGCCCGCGTTGGTTTGTGCTTCGGCGATCGGTTTCTATGGTGACCGAGGCGATGAAAAGCTGACGGAAGAGAGTCCGGCCGGGACCGGATTTCTGGCGGATGTTTGCCAGGAGTGGGAAGCTGCCGCCGATGTGGCCCGCGATGCCGGACTGCGTGTGGTGCACAATCGTCTGGGAATCGTGTTGAGTTCTCAGGGGGGCGCGCTGGCGTCCATGCTGACTCCCTTTCGCATGGGCGTGGGGGGAAATATGGGGTCTGGCCGACAGTACTGGAGCTGGATCGAACTCGATGATGCGGCGAATGCGTTCCTGTACGCCGCAGAGAATGCCACGCTTACCGGTTCAGTGAACGTGGTGGCTCCTCAGCCTGCCACGAATGCGGAATTCACCAAAACGCTGGGGAGCGTGCTGCATCGCCCCACCATTTTCCCAATGCCCGCATTCATGGCTCGGCTGGTTCTGGGAGAAATGGCGGAGGCGCTGATCCTCTCCAGCGCCCGAGTGCTGCCGGGCATCCTGCAGGAACGCCACTTTGAGTATCGCAATGCGACGCTCGAAGAGGCCTTGCGGGCGGCTTTGGAATGAATGGTCGCGGCTGGGTTATTCCGGCTTCGATGGATCAGTTGCCGGCTTGAGTTCTCCTGCCATTTGCAGAAGCTCGTCCATCAGCTTGACGGAGGCATTCCGTTCCAGGCGATTGGTTCCCGGCCAGGTTTCGTAGCCTCCCAGGTCATGGTGTCGAGGCGTTGGCAGGTAGCCAAAGTAACCATGTCCCAGCGAGACCATAAAGGGATGTGCGAACGGGGCTCGCTCCTTGAATTCGAGGCCAATTTCACAAAAGACCTCGCACGGCATGGTGCCGATACAGACGTCGCCAATCTTCAGCACCTGTACGGGAACGGTCGTTGTCGGCGGATAAGCGAGCATTCCGAGCAGGCGCTGTGAATAAATGTACGAAAGGTCCCGGTCGTTCTTCGGGCCGGCTGCGTTGGTTTCGCGAGCCCAGGTTTGCTCCCGTTCCGTCAACTGCCGCCAGCCGAGTTCGGGCTCGCGGTACTTAGCCCCCAGGTCGATGTCCGAGCGATAGGTCAGCTGATTGAGGGTTGCGTGCACCTTGGCGGCGACATCGTGGGCGACGTAGCGAATTTGCTCATATGGCCCCTGGCGTTTGCGAGGCTGCCGGAAATTGATGTTGTTGATGTCGCCGCTGGTTCCATTGGCCAGCATGGCGACGAACGGAGGTTCCTGCTGTTCCGCCTGCAACAGGTGCTTGAGCTGCTCGCAGAAGACTCCGTAGTAGTCGGCAGAGACTTCCTTCGGCCCCACTCCTCCGACGTAGTGCAGGGAATAGGCGGCAAAGAGTGAGATGAGCGGTCCATTGGGCTCACGGACGGCGAGAAAGGAGACTTCCGGATCGGTCGGGCCGGCGGGGTCCACCAGATTCTCGCTCCCGGCTGGGGGATTCATCTTCACCAGATCGTACGTGCCGAATGGATTGACCGGCATTGTTCCCGGACGCATCGTCCAGCGTCGATTGAAGAGATGCTCCGGAACATCCACTTTGCCAAACGCCAGCTCGGCGGGCCGAAGCTCATTGTCGGCTCGTCGGACTCCATCGGCGATGCGTCGCGCCACGAATGTCTGATAAGGATTCAAGGTGGAATCGGTGACCGCATCACGATCGCCCAGTGCGCTGCTGGCGGAATGCGTGTGTGTCGCACTGATCAGAACATTGCCGGCTGGAATTCCGGTTTGCTTCTCAATCAGTTCCCGAGCCGTTGAGCTGATGTTGCGGTTGAGCCCCAGCAGGTCACAAACGACCAGGGCCACTTTGGTCTGCCCGTCGTCGAGGACGAGACAGCGGGCATGAAGTTCATCGTGAACATGCTCGGAGGGATACGGGACAAACCCGCCAATGATGGGTTCACCAATATCCGGTGTGATGTTGCTCGTCGCGGCTCCCGCTCGGAATTCTCCGAACGCGGTACCTGCCGTCAGTCCAATCAGCCAGAAACACAACCATCCCGCAACTCGCATGGTCTTTCTCCCGTGGTAGACGCTGCCGACATTCTCCATGGAGAACAAGAGTAGCAGTCACCGGGATCAACGGCTATTGATCCCTCGGAAGAAGCCAGCTGGTGCGGGATGTGGTTGAATCGCGAGTTGACGGATCGCCGTTCTAGAAAGGTTGGCCGGTCGTCCAGCCAGCCTGCTGAATTCCCGATGGAGCAGGGAGCGCGGGGCCGCGACTGTAGCTCGGAGTGCTGCTGATGATCTGGCTGCTTGTCACCACCGGGCTGTTCGTCACAACGGGAGGAGTTCCCACCACGGGCGATGTGAACTGCGGGTACGACGAGACCTGTGGAGGATACGTCGTCTGGGCACCCTGGGATGGGAACGATGGGAGTGGCGGGGCCATGTAGTGAGACGATCCCATGGGGGCTGGCGTTGGAGCCGGGACCGGAGATGGCATTGGGGCCGTGTTGTACGTGGGGGTGGACATCATTGGGGCACTGCAGCTTGGCGAAACGGGCATGCCGTAGGAACTGGTGCAGGAACTCATGGTTGGCCCGCAGCAGGAATCGATGACTGGGCCACCACATGTGACATCGCAGGCCGAGCAACCTCCGATACCGACGCAAGCCGCCAGATTCGGGTACTTGCGCTGCAAGCGGTTCAGGTCTCGGTAGAATCGGCGTTGACGGCGATATTCGGCGGGGCTTGGCAGACCACCGTACTGGTTGCAGTCAGCGACGCATGCCCCGTAGGGGTTTCCAAGACCACATCCCATGCCGCAGCCGTAGGGAGTAACACATCCGGTACTGGAGATGGCCAGTAGTGAGGCAAATATCAAGGTGAGGTGTCGCATGGCTATTTCACGATTCCAGGGCAAGTGAATCCGAGAAGAATGGTGCAAAGACCTCTCGGAGAGTGCGCGCCAAATGGCGATTCATCTCTGGTATCGTCTGGCAGTTTGGATGAACTTTAACGGTTGTGACGAAATTTCGATTTTTTGTGAAGAATTGGATGCCGACAGCCGTTCGCGCAGGCGGGCAGTTCCAAACCGGGGGTGCAGCCATCATCCCGGCTAAATCCCTCATGATCGTCACAACCGTTCGACGATAGTCAGAATGGAGGGGCTGCGGATGGTGGCCTCGTGTTCCATCGAGATTTCGAGAGGGGGGCACCATGCTGGTGCGTTGGAACTACTTGCTGCTGTGTGGGTTTGCGCTTTCCGTCGTCTCAACGGCATCCGCCGGATGGCCGTTTTTCTCGGACGGTGACGTGGCGCGGGGGACTCCGGAATACTACGAAGCCCGGGCGAATGATCCCGTCGGGGCCCGTCAGAAGTACGCCTATGGCCGTGTCTGGCCGCCTCAGGCTCGACCGGTCGGTCCGGAACAGACGTGCATGCACAAATATTATGCGGCCCACTATTGGCCGCATCCGTACAACTGCGCCGACCGAGCTGCAGTGCGGATGATGGCCCAGGCCCAGACGGACAATGGCTGGCAGGCCGCAACCACCCTGTACGACTATCACTTCGATCCCAAGACTAACCAGTTGAATTCGGCCGGTCGCGAGCATCTCCGCTGGCTGCTGACGCACGCCCCCGTTCAGTATCGACAACCCTATGTGACATCGACGTTTGCGTCCGATCTCAACAACGTTCGACTGGCCAGCGTGGAGCAGGAAGTGGTTCACATCATGGGGCCTGGTCATGTCCCCTCGCCGTTGCTGCGTGTGGCTGATCCGCTCGGACGCCCCGCCATCGAAGTCCACAATATCCTGCAGCAGGCCGAAGCAGCACGCAACTTGCCTGTGATTCCATTTTCGGCAGCAACGGGCGAAGGCTCGAGCAACTGACGCCAGCCAGTCCGGCTGGTGGTCGACAGTTGCAGAAGGGGGGCCGACTCGCCAGTTGGCGAACGTCGGGATGCTGTTGGATTTGAAGTGTGATGTGGCTATGGAACCTGTTCCGTCTGACTCAATCGAACCGCCGTTTCGTTCGCCAGGTGCCTCGCAGTCTCTGTTTGGCCAGCTGGGCGATGCCGTCCCGGTTCCGGACGATCTGTACGATCGCATTGTCCAGCAGGTGAGTGAGCTGTCGCAGTCAATGGACACGCTCCGTCACGCTGCCGAGGAAGAGGAACCGCTCGCCGCTCCATTTTCCGACTGGGGCGACGAACACTCGCTGACGGTTGAGCCGCCACCTGTCCCGGCGTCTCTGGCCGATGCCGGATTGACCTCACAGCAGGTGAGTCAACTGGTGTTGAAGTTCATCTATCTGAATGGCAGTTCGTCGGGCTATGACCTCGCCGGTCAACTGCGTTTGCCGTTCACGGTGATTGAAGACCTGCTGCTGTTTCTCAAGGCAGACCGTCAACTGGATGTCAGTCAGGGGGAGACAGTTGGCCCGTTGTCCTACCGCTACCAGCTGACCGAGCAAGGCCGCGCCCGCGCCCGTGATGCCTTTGAGGAGTGCCGCTACGTCGGGCCGGCGCCCGTTGCACTGTCGGACTATCTGCAACAATGCCGTCGGCAATCGGTGGCTCGCGTGACCTGCAGTCCGGAAACCCTGCAGGCGGCACTGGGCGGACTCGTGACACCAAACGAGTTGATTCAAAAGGTGGGACCAGCCATTTGCAGCGGGCAGGCGATTTTTCTGTGGGGGGCTCCCGGAAACGGCAAGACATCTCTGGCCAAAGGAATCGGGCGATTCCTGAATCGCGATGGCGGCGACATCTATGTTCCGTACGCGCTGGCAGTGGACAGCCAGATTATCACCATTTTCGATCCGACGGTGCATCATGCCGTCGATAGTTCCGAACTCTCACCATCGCGAGAGGATTCGGGATGTTCCATGCCGTCGGCCGAATTTGATCGCCGATGGCGGAGAGTACGACGGCCCGTGGTGATCTGCGGCGGTGAACTGACGCTCGATATGCTGGACCTGAAATATCATCAGGTCAGTCGCTTTTACACAGCTCCCCTGCATGTGAAGGCAAACGGCGGTGTGTTCTTGCTGGATGACTTTGGTCGGCAGCTTGTGCAGCCTCGTGAACTGCTGAATCGATGGACATTGCCCCTGGAAGAAAAAGTCGACTACCTCACGCTCTCCACGGGGAAGTCGTTTGCGGTCCCGTTTGAATCGCTGGTCATTTTCTCGACCAATCTGGCTCCCGAAGAACTCGTTGACGATGCGTTCCTGCGTCGGATTCGACACAAGATTCACATGGCCCCTCCGAACGCCGAACAATACCTGCAGATATTTCGCCGCTGTTGCGAAGAACGGGAGATCGCGTTCAATCCCGAGCCGGTCAAAGAACTGTTCGCACGCCGTTACAGCCCGCAAAAGCTTCCCAGAGCCAGTGATCCTCGTGATTTACTGGACACACTGGTCGCAACCTGCCGATTCAATAGAGTGGGTCCCGTCCTGGATGAACAGGGACTCACCGATGCATTCCTGAAGTGCCTGTGTGACGTCGGTTCCGGAACCGCACGTTGAACAGGTCACGGATGGCTTTGGAGACGCAGGATGCCCCGCACGAGGATGCTCGAATGGTTGGCGCTCGCAGGTCTGTTGGTCTGCGTATCTGGATGCGCGCAAATACGAGCGGCACACGATCTTTCACTGAAGCGGCTGACCGAATCGAATGTTGAGCAGGCGACCTTCGAGGAGAAAATCCCGGATGCGCCGCCTGATCCGAAAGACCCGAATCGGCTGAAACTTGCCTATGCGCGGTGGATGGAAGAAAAGGGAAACACGGCTGAAGCTCGCTCGCATTACTCAGCAGTTGCCGAGGCCGAACCCAAGAATGTTGACGCGATTCTCGGTGTGGCGCGGATCGATCTGCTGACCGGAAATACTGCCGCTGCCGAACAGGCGTTTCTAAAGGCGGTGAAAATCGCACCTGAGTCTGCCGCTGCTCACTACGAGTTGGGCGTGTATTACGCGAATCAGAATCGCTGGACGGCAGCTGTCGCGGAACTGCACAAGGCCACTCTCGCTGATCCGACGAATTCTCGATCGCGATTCCAGCTGGCAGTCGCAATGACTCATACCGGGGATGTCGACGAAGCTCTCTCGCACTTTGGCCGCGTCGTCAGCGATGCCGAAGCGCACTACAACGTGGGCGTCATTCTCCAGGAGGAGCGCAACCTGGTGGAAGCGGAAAAGCACCTGCAGATTGCGTTGACCAAGAAGCCAGACTTCAAAGAGGCGGAAAAGTGGCTGCAGGTGATTCATCGACGTGAATCCGCCCAAAGCGTTGCCGCCGCGCCGGTCGGCGCTCAGTCTCCGCGAGAGCAGGCCTCGGTCATTCAGCCTGCCTCGGCCAACCGGGAATTCTCTGCGGCACAGCGCGAGCAACTGCTCAATCAGCAGCCTCTGAACTAGAGGCTGCGACAAGTTGATCGGCACCGACGACACAAGTGTCGACTTCGCACCGTGAAAGCTCTTGCGTCGTTACAGCAGATCGCTGGCCAGTTCCGCCAGGGCGGACCGTTCGCTTTTCTCCAGCCCTACGTGAGCGAAAATGGGCTGTCCCATCATGCGATTGATGAGGTAGGTCAGCCCGTTTGACAACGTGTCGAGATAGGGATGGTCGATCTGTCGGATATCGCCCGTGAGAATGACCTTCGTCCCTTCACCGGCACGTGTGATGATGGTCTTGATCTCGTGGGGGGTGAGGTTCTGAGCCTCGTCCACGATAAAGAACACCCGCTGCAGACTCCGGCCGCGGATGTAGGCCAGCGGCGTGATCTTCAGCTTCTCCTCTTCCACAAGTTCCTGAACCCGTTGTCCACGCTCCCCGTCGTTCTCCTGTTTGATGACCGAGAGGTTGTCGAACAGAGGCTGCATGTATGGGTCCATCTTCGCGGAGATGTCTCCCGGCAGGAAACCGAGGTCGCGATTGCTTAGCGGGACTGTCGGCCTACTGAGCAGAATCTGTCGGTACTTCTGTCGCAACTCGAGTCCGGCAGCAAGGGCGAGCAGCGTCTTGCCTGAACCGGCCTTACCCGTCAGGGTGACGAGCCGTACATCCTCGTCCAGCAGAGCCGAGAGGGCAAAGGACTGTTCAGCGTTTCTGGCTGAGATTCCGAATGCGCTCGACTTGTGGATTCGCGAGAGGTTCGAGTTGCTGCCTCGGCGAACGGCCAGGGCCGACTTGGAACCGTTCTTCAAGACAAAGTTTTCGTTGGCAACTGGAGAGTCCAGGCCGGGAACATCCATCCACGGAACTTCGTGCGACTCTCCGTACAACCGGTCGATGACTTCGGAAGGGATGGAAGTAATCGTGCGTTTTCCGGTGTATAGCTTGTCGAGACTTTCGGCCTTGTCGTTGATGTAATCCTGGGAAGTCACACCCAGAGCCTTGGCCTTCATCCGCAGGTTGGTGTCTTTGGTAACCAGGATGATGCGGCGGTGAGGTTCCTGCTCGTGGAGATGAAGTGCGGTGTTGAGAATGCGGTGGTCGGGAGAATCCGCGAGAAAGACTTCTCTCATTCGCGGGTGAAGGGCCGCGTTCAGAACCACGCGAATCCGTCCCAGTTCGGGACCCAGATCAGCCCCTTCGACGTCCGTCAGTTCGGCGGTCAGTTCATCGAGGGCTCTAAGAAACTCGCGGGCGTGAAAGTGGATGTCACCATTGCCGCGTTTGAACTGATCCAATTCTTCCAGCACGGTAATCGGGATCGCGATGTCGTGCTCTTCGAAGCGTCTTAAGCAGGTTGAGTCATGCAGGATGACGTTGGTGTCGAGGACAAAGAGTTTGGAGTGCGTTCCATCGCGGTCCACCATTCACTGCTCCGCAGGTTAGGGTTTATCAGCGAGCGAGACTCTCGCCGCTGGCAGTATGCGCCTGTAATTCCCGATTCGTCAAGCAGAATCTGCTGGAATACACACCTCCTTAACAGACGCGGGAAGCGACGGGAAAATAACACCCCACCGCAGCCGACGATTTCGTCACGCGCAGTGAGGTGTCTTCGAATCAGTCGACTTCCCGAGACTACTGTTTCGGAGGAGTCGCTTCGCGAACCAGGGCACCAAACTCGTCGCTCAGGATGAGAATCGAAAACGTCTCCGCCTGGTCGAGATCGTCAGTGCTGAGTGATGCATAGTCAAAGCGGCCTCGCAGGTCGGTGTATCCGTCCTTGTAGAACTTCACTTCGCCGCTGGTCATCACTGCATACACCTTCACATACGCCTTGGAGACCGGCTTGCGAGTCTGGCTGTGGATCACTTGCACCTGACCATAGTTCTCGATCACCTGCACGAGCAGCGAGTTTGAGAAGTATGGCTGCGTGCGTGACTGGCCAGCCCCGACAAGCTCCACGAGGACGTTGCTGTTCTGCAAGGCTGCGGGCAGGTCGATGGATGTCTGGATCTTGTCCTTCGGAAGTTTGACGTTCAGCGAAAGATTTGGCTTGATGGAGGCAAAGTCGTCGCCGAACTCCTGCACAAGCGGATTGCGGCTGAAGAGCAGCTCCACATCCATCTGGTAGAAGTTCACGGTGAGCTGTTCCAGATTCTGATAGTTGATGGCCACTTTCCCAGATTCGACTTTGAAGTCGAATCCTGGTTCAGTCGCTGCCAGTCCCGCCTGCTGCTGATCCCGATTCTCTTCATCGATTACAGCGGCGTGCTGGCCACTGGCTTCGTCCAGTTGAGCGGTGATGACGGCAAATGTATTCCTCCAGCGGTCAACGGGGTGATCAACATACTTTGCCGCAATGGCCCGAGCCTGTTGAGGATCGTCGGAGAAAAACTTCAAGTAGGCATCGCAATAGTCGTATTGCAACTGAGTCGGCACATTGGCGCGATTGACGCGGGCAAATGTTTCCAGTGCTTCGCCGACACGATCTTGCAGCAGCAGGTAATAGGTCACCGCCAGCAGATCAGTGTCGTCCAGAGTGCGTTCGTAGGACAGTTCTTCCAGGAACTCGTGGTACTGTTCGCCGAAGCGTTCGTTGACAATCTGCCGCCGCTTGCCAAGTGCGTGTGCTCGGGCATTCACCAGCGGTTTGTACTCGAGATGCTGATAGGTACGACGCAGCACCGGATCAATGACCAGCAGCGTACAGTTCAGTCGACCGCCACATTCGGCGACGATGGCGTCGGCATGTTGCAGGTATTCCCGCGCTGACGACGGAGCATTGTGCAGCAACGAGTATGACCACAGTGTGTGGGAGTAAACGTGACGACCAGCGAGAAGCGGCAGGACCGCATGAAAGGCCTCACGGTCATGCATTCGCCACGCAATCCGGTCGAGATTCAATTCGTCGATGTTGTGCGTTTCGAGGAACGTCACCACCTGTGCCAGTGTGCCATGCTGCGAAATGTAGTCCCACGATCCGGTGTCGAGTTTGGTGGGGCGGTCAACAACATTCAGCACGACCGGGGCAGCGTTCGCAATCAGTTTGCCATTGCGAGCGACATGCACCGGAAATTGTGGAAACTCACCCACGCCCGGGAAGTAAAAGTGATACTCCACCGTTTGCGTATGGTAAGGCTCCAGGTCAATGTATTGAGTCTTCGTGACCTGTGAATTCAACACGGGCATGGCACCCTGAGGAATTTGCACCAGCACGCTCAGCTTCTGCCGGGCCGAGGTGGGATTCGTGATGACGACCTGACAGCCGTAGACCGTGTGGGTCAGGAATTCCTCTGTCACAAACTTGTCGACCTTCTCACCGTTTTCCAGTCGATACCGATCGCCATGCTTGAAGAAGTTCTGGCTGACCAGCACTTTCGTCGACCCGTCCGGCGCTGCGGCAGATTGAATCTCTTCGTGATAGACGACCACTGGTCCACCGGGGATCAGTGTCATTTCGGCACCGTCGAATTCGCTCTTGTGCTCCGGTGACTCAAACGGCAGGTCCAGCACCGCCAGGGCGAAGATGATCTCCGGAAAATTGCGCGAGGCTTCCGCCATGTTTGTCGAAAGGAACGGAGTCTGCGGATTGTGAGCCGCAAAGTCCTTCCAGAAGGCGTTGACGGTGATCAGTTCGGCATTCTGCTGATCGATGGTCAGGTGATGGTAGTTGTTTTCTGCCCATTCCCAGGTCTCTTCGAGTTGCCGGAACAGCTGCCGCGTGTTGTCCCGCAGATCAGCATCCATTGCAAAGAAGTTGGAGGCCTTCTCCTCGGCGACATCCATCTCGGCATTTTTATCGTCAGCCTTCTTGCGATACTCCGCTGTCCCGTCGCGGGCCAACGTCTCCTGTTCGGCCATCTCCTTGGCCTTCTCGCTGGCAAGTTGGCGCTTTTGCAATTCGATGGCCGGAGGAGCTGCCGGAGCAGCAGCGCTCGAGGGTTCAGGACGATGCGCACGACCGGCAAAGCCGGCGGACATCGGTTGATCCATGGCTCCTCGCAGCTGGGCTGCGTTTTCGCCCAGCTGCTTCGCGGCATCCTTCAACCCCAGGGCGTCGTCAGTATCGAGCGAATTCTGGGAGACTGCCGTGTCGAACAGAAAATTGAAGCGGTCAATGTCCCGCGGCAGCAGGGCGTACAGGTCGCTGACGTGGCGGGAAGTAGCGGCCTGCTCACCATCAATCCGTCGGGACAGCAGAATTCGCTCGACGATATTGAGCTGGCCATAGCGCCACGGTTCCAGGTAGACCGTCAGGTCCTCTTCCAGCAGGAAGTGATCCATGAAGGTCTTGTCCTTCTTGTTCGCCAGATACGGCGTAACAACCGTGCGGAAGAACTCCGGATCTTTCTTGAACAGGAAGAAACTCAATTCATGGCTGGCGTACTGTGAGTACAGAGAACGCTTCTCCTTGGCATCCAGCGTGGGCCAGGTCAACAGGAACGCAAACTCCTGAAGTTTGGGATCGTGGTTGAGGGTCGCATACAAGTTGTAAACACGAGTCAGACTGTCGCAGGCTTCGAACTTCGCAGTCGCGATATCGTGCAGGGTAAAGGCCTGACCCTGATTCAGGATGCTGATCTCCTTCTGACGTGTGAAGTGCTGCTGTGGGTCGAGGCCGTCGGCCAGTCGCAGGTCCAGGAACAACGGGTCTGCTTCGGGAAGGGAGATGCTGCGGCTTGTGGTGGACAGCG
>JAGQPW010000154.1 GCA_020426515.1 Planctomycetaceae bacterium
GACCTCGATCTGGATCGCGACTCGTGGCGGGATCTCCAGGCTGCGGAGGCACAGCTCCAGCAGGAGCGAGACAATGTCTCAGCCGCAATTCGACAGGCGGGACCGCACAGCATGCTGAGTGAAATGCTAACCGACCTCGAACAGCGAGCACGCGAACTGGCACGCAAGAGGGACGAGCTTGAATCCCGCTCACGTCGCCGTCCGCAACTACCCGCGAGTGGGGCCGAGTTGCGATCCCAGTTCGCCGAAGTCTCCAGAGAACTGGCACAGGACTCGTTCGAGTTCGGTGGCCTGCTGCGGTCCGTGGTTCCTGAATTTCACGTTTATCTCGTCCGACTGACGGATGGTGGCTATTTTGTTCCCAGGGCACAGATCAAGCTGTCCCTGGGTGCCATCGTGAGGGACATCGAACGGGCTCCAGACCTGAAGGAGTACCTGACACGCACGTTTACGTGCGATCTGTTTGAGCCGCCTACGCGCGTACGGATCCGCGAGGAGGCGGTGCGGCAATCTGCTGCGGGCATCAGGCAGCGTGACATTGCTGACGCTCTCGGTACGCATCAGGCGACGGTTCAGAGAGCATTGAAACTGGACCGCAAAATGCGAGAGCGCGGCCTCACAAGTCCATACGAACTGGTCCTGTCACCGCCATCTGGAGAATCGAACAAGAAGGTCAGGCGGTACCGCCACGAACGCTATCGGTTTCAGCCCCGGGAAGGGTATGTACCACCTGAACTGATCGAATAGCACTGCGATCTGCCACAACACGTCTCTTCAACTCGACACCTTGGCCATGCGGCCGAGGTGTTTTTTTATGCCCTGAATCAAGAAGGACTTCATGAATCCCAGAACACGCCGACTCAAGAATACGCCGACAGGTCCCGTTGTACCGGACACCCCACTTCACGAACTCCTCGTGGCCGTTGCCCGCGGCATGGCGAAAAGAAACCTCGGAGGTAGCCACATGAAGGCACGACCAAAAGGGATACCAGGAATTCGCATCCGGCCCGGCAGCAAGCGAAACAGAACTGCCGAATGAAACACTGACGAATTCAGGCGGGACTGGCGCGATGCCGGTACCGCCTGGGCAGCTTCTTCTTATCTATGCCAAGCCCGCGACATGGGGAAAGGTCACTGCTCCAGAAGCATCGTCATCGCAGAACATGCAGATTCACTGAACTTGGCAACTGATCCGGAAAACCATTCCTCGGCAGTGGCATTCAAACAGCCATGGAGGACCTCCAGAGCAAGCATTACCTCCGGTTCAGAATGATGAAGTCACTACTTCATGACAATCGCTTTCGCGAGTGCGGTCGACATCTCAAGTGAACGTTGCATGCGCGCGGCGAGTTGCTGCTGGACGGTGTCCACTCGGATAACCGAATGGCATTTCGTCAGGTAGAGCGACTCAAGAATTCCAACCTTGGCGGAACCCCAACTTGGCTCCAAAGCGGGGAGCCATCCGATCACGGACACGCACAACCGTCCGCGGCAGATGCTGGTGAAATCAATGCTCCTGGGGAGCGATGGCTGCAGTCAGTAGCAGGCGCAACTTTCACGTCGGCAAGATGTGAATGGTCACTGAGCCGTCCGGTTGATTTGTACTCACATTAATCTCAATCCCCAGAATCTGCCGCAGCAGTTCGATGTGGGTTGTCGAATGCCGCGTGAGTGGCAGTGTGCGAAACGTGCCGCCGCGCTGGTGCGAACCGCTTTGCCAGGCACTGATGCCCAGCGGCAGCATGAGTTGATCGGCCAGGTAGGTTCCCACGGGGGCATCGGACTTGAGGTAGTTTCGCAGGTCGCGCACGACTTCTTTGGCCACCACTTCCGCACTGGCTCCAATGCGGCCAAACCCGGTGCAGACTTCCGTAACGTGTTCGTACTCCAGAGCTGCGAACACCACGTTGCCCGGCCCATTGGCAGGCACCTCCTGTGCACAGCCGCATTCGTGATCCCAGGTCATCTTGTGCAGGATGGTATGGACCTCGCGTTCCGCTATGTTGCTGGGCAGATTCGCGACCAGCGCCGTTGCCGTGCGGCTGTTGAGTTCGCCTCGCTCCAGCAGATCGAAACCGTGCAGCGTCGCGGAGGGTTCAATCTCCACGACGAACCGGCCGCCCCCGGCGGGATAGAAGCCGTGCCGCTCCAGCTCGACCGTCACACGAGGTCCCATACGGTTGATCAGCGGCAGATAAGCCCGCTGCAGAAAGTCGAACGGTGGAGCCCACTGATTGTGCGTCCCCCCTTCAAGAACCACACGCGAAGGCCCCTCGGCCAGCAGCAATGCGGGGAGAATCGTCTGCAGGACGAGTGTGGTGCTTCCCGCTGTTCCAATGCTGAACTGGTACTCCCCCGCTGTCGGCTGTTGAGGCACAAACGTCAGCGACCGTGAGCCAATCTCGGCTCCGGTGACCTGGGCATTCCCAATCTGTGTGGCGGCATTCACCGCCGTCAGATGCTGCCGCATCAACCCCGGCTTCGAACGCCCCGCGCGAATGTCCTGAATGACAACAGGCCGCCCTGTCACCAGCGACAACGCCAGCGACGAGCGCACAATCTGCCCGCCTCCCTCGCCATGCGAACCATCGATGTGAATAAAGTCTTGAGTCATTTTGAAAACCAAAATCCGTGGAGTGCGTTGAAACGCATCTCAATACATTCAACGCCCCGGCCTGATCGTTCAATCATCCGCCGCGTCGCCATCCTTGATCACGAACCGGGCCTTCAGGCGGGCGACTTCGGTGGCCAGGCCGGCGGTTTTGACGGAACGCAGCACTTCGTCGAAATCCTTGTACGCAGCGGGAGCTTCGTCCTTGGGGTACTTGCGGCAGTTGGTCAGGATGTCGTGTTCCTCGAACGATTGATCCACCACGTTCTGATCGAGCTGACGAATCGCCGCCTTGCGGCCCAGCATGCGACCCGCTCCGTGGTTGACGCTGTAACAACTGAGCGCAGCCCCCTCGTCCGCCACCATGACACTCGAACCGGCCTGCGGGTTCCCCGGCAGCAGAATCGGGTGTCCGGTGGATTCGTAGATCGTTCCCTTCAGGGCGTGGTGACGGGCCGGGAAGGCCCGCGTGGCCCCCTTGCGATGCACCCAGGCGACGCGATTGTTGACCACTTCCTGCCGAGCAATGTTGTGGCTGATGAAATACACCAGTTGTCCGCTCACGCCCGGAATCACTTCCTGAAACGCTTCCAGCACCAGAGCATTGATCAGCAGGTGATTGACAGTCGCGAAGTTCGCACCGAGGGCCATGTCGTCCAGGTAAGCATCGGCTTCCGGAGTTCCGAGCGGAGCGTACACCAGTTCCCGATCCGAACCGGGCAGCGGGATGTTCCAGTTCTCGAACTTTGACTGCAGCGACTTGAACTGCCCGGTCGCCAGATTGTGACCGATGCCGCGCGAGCCGCAGTGCGACAGGAACGCGACTTTGCCATCCTGCAGGCCAAACACCTCCGCAGCTGTGCGGGCCCGAGCGTTGTCCTCGACGTGCACTACCTCGCATTCGCCAAAGTGATTTCCCCCGCCGTAGGAACCCAGCTGGTTGATCTTGTCGGCAAACTTGCGGAAGTAACCCGCATCGAGATGTTTGCTCAACCGCTCGCCGAGTGCGTCAGCTGTTCCATCATGACCAACATGATGGGCATCCTCGCAGCGCTGTGCCCATTCCGGCGGAATACCCAGTTGCGTACAGACCGCTTCCGACGCTCCCTCAACCAGCACCTGCCGACCGAGTTCCTCATCGACGAATCGTGCCTTCGGCACATGACGCTGTCCACGTCCCGCCCCGGTTGGCGTTCGCTCACAGATGGCATTGATCAACGCCCGCCGCGTCGGTCGATCGATAATCTCATCTGCTGGCAGATCGAGCTGCAGCAGGCTCATCGAACACTTGATATCGACCCCCACCGGCCCCGGATAGACGTGAGTCGGCGACACCATCACACAACCAACCGGCGCTCCGTACCCGCAGTGGGCATCCGGATTCAACACAAGGTCGGTCACCCCCGGAGCCAGCCGCGAATTGATCGCCTGCTGCAAACAGAGTTCATCAAACGTCCCCCGAATCGCTTCAGTCCCAATGACCGTAATCGGAGGCGTCTTCGCACCAGTCGGAAGAATGGCAGTGGCGTCAGCGGTGGGGATGAGGTTGTGGGTCATGATTTGACTTCTTGTAAGAATCACAACGGGGTTAGTCGATTCGCTCTCGCACGATGACATGGCGGAGCTCGCTTTGCTTGAATCGCTCGACATACTCAGTCGAGTCCTGTTCAAGGTTCTGGTATTCACACGCACGAATGAGAGCGTCGAAGATGTCAGAATTGCGCCGATAAAGTTCGGGATGATTCAGAAATCGTCTTTCGCCATCACCGAAGTGGATTCGAACTAGATTCAGAATCCTTTCAATTTCTTTGATTGCGTCTTCAATCGTGTGGGGAGCAACACCAAGGTTCTCTTGAAGTGTCAAATCAAGGGCTACCCGGAGACAAGAATGCGCCATCCGCTTGTTTCGAATAGGTCGCATATCATCGCAACACCTTTGAAGGTTTGCTGCAGCGTCTTTAAGTTGCTGCAAAAGTCCTTCGTCGTGGTGGGAACTCTTTCCAATTGCCTCGATCAATTGTTCGATCGATGCGTTTTCGTACTTGCCCTGCTTTGGAGGATCTGCAGTCCGGCAGATGGACAACACGACGTCGTAGTAGAGAATTGGCTGAATGGATGAAAAGAACCCTGGCGCCGTTTGATTGAGCAGGCGAATACGAACTGACCCAGATCGATAAAGACTGTTGACGATGTCCCATCGCTCGCAAATGAGCACGAGTGATTTTTCGATGAAATCAAAGATGTCGCGAATGGAAGATGGAAGCTGATCGTTCATTTCACGTGAGCTCCTTTTGAGATTCCTAGTAACTGAAGAAAACCCCAGCATCACAACAAGTTTCGATGAAACGGATACGCGCTCTACCGTGCTGAGCTACGGCCCCAGGATTCTCCCGCATGGGCGGGAAATGTGCGACTGTGTCGCAGTGGAACCGGTGGGATTCGAACCCACGACCTCGGGTGCCTAAAACCATGGAGTTCCATCCGCATTCGTGATGTGGGGTGTTCCTTTGTGTTCGTGGTGTCCTCGTCATTCCCCCTCTCCCCCACAATCAGGCATGCGCTCGCCGATTGCTCGGCTGTGGGGGAGAGGGCCGGGGTGAGGGGAGAACGAAAGACGTCCGTCGGCCCCACACCCTAACCCTCTCCCCCGCTCGATGTGTTCTCATCAACATGCCGCCGCATAGCGGGGGAGAGGGGATTCTTCTTGAATTCAAAAACCCAGCGACAAGAGTTTCGAGAGATTCCGCATTGCGGGTGCCGGATTTGAACCGGCGGTTACCATGTACTCCCGAGGGCATTCGCTGGTGGCTCCTGTTGCGGACAGACCAGCACTGTGGGACGAGTTTGTTGTTGAGATGGTTACAGGTTCGAATGTAATCCCAACGGCATTCCCACAATGGTGGCTGTTCCGTTTCAAAATCCAGCCGACAAGGGGTGACGAGACATTGCGTATGCTCTATCCAATTGAGCTACATGCTCCGGAGAGCATGGCGGGATTCGAACCCGCGACCGTACGATGAATGTAGTCCCGAAGGCATTCGGCATGGTTTCACTGACTCGATCAATCCTCAGTCTCCAGGACTCGGCACGACGGATGGCCCGCCGGCCAAGCCCTGTGGACTGGCGTCTAAGTTACAGCTTCATCTGTTCAATCTGGTTCACCCAGTGGTTCTCGCTGCTGCGGCCCTGGGCCACATCGGCGATCAACTGAAACACCTGATCGCTGAATCCGGCGACATTGATGATGTCTGCCCGTTCCGTTGCCTGCGTTGAGGCATACGGCTGAATGTCGATACAGATCATCTTCGCCTGTGGATTCCGCTGCTTGAACAGCTGCCACTGCTTCATCGTTTCCGTTGCACTCACTCCGCCGTACCGGCCGTAGCACGGTGAATCCAGCCACGACTCGTTGTCCGAGACGTAGATCAACAGATCCCCCTGAGCCTTGCGGGCGTTCAGGTGTATCAACGGAGCACTGCAGTTGGTTCCCCCGGCTGGCAGTGACGACAGCTTGTTTGCATTCGTCATCACGCTGTCCCGTGGGTTCAACACACACTTCACGATGTTCGATTCGAACGGAATCACTTCCGCGGTCCGGTTGCGTCGCAGGATCGCTGCTGCCACGAGGGCCGCGACATCCACACAACGCACCTTCGAGGTTGCCCCCGCCCGATGACCGGTGATTGGCGAACGCATGGACCCCGAAATGTCCGGGAACACATACACCTTGCCATTCACATGCGGCACATTGCTGATCGCAATTTCCATCGCATCCTGCAACGACTCGCCAATCTCGGCGGGAACATCGGCGTTGATGTTCAGGTACGCAGCCAGCAGCTGGTACGGGAACGCCTTCGCCCGCTGCACCTGTCGCGGATTCCGCAACCGGTTGGCAACCACGGCAATCATCTCCTGCTTCTCAAAGACACCGTGACGGACGAACGTGTTCAGGTTCATCCGCGTCATTTGCCACGACGCGTTGCGGGCAATCTGACACCAGTCCTTCGAGGTCAGCGGCAGGCTGGTCAGCAGTTGAAACGGCACATCGGGAACCGGCACCTTGCCGGGATTGGTGTTCCGCTTGAACTTCAGGTACTGCCGAACCAGTTCTGGCAACTCGGCTTCGTTGTAATCCCGTCCAATCAGGTAGCCAAACAGAGCCGCTCGCGATTCCGTTGCTGGCTTGGGGTGGATCATCTTGATGATGTCTGCCAGCGATGGATCGTTCCCCACCGAACCAACGAACAACTGCTCATCAGTCCGGGACTCGATCCATTGCAGGATCAGCCGCTTTGGCAACGTTCCCAGACTCTTGCGACCGACCACGCCTGACCGCATGATCTGCACGAAGTTCCGCAGCATCTTGGGCGAGTCGATGACCCGCTCGAAGATTTCTGCGAGCAGTCCCGGCGACTTCACCGAGAGAACCGCACACAGCAGCGCTGGCAGGTCTTTCATGCAGCCCTTTTCGCGGGCGTACAAGGCCACACGGGCAATGAACTCTGGCTCCACCTGATCGCATAGCGTCAGCACATGGGCCAGCTGATCTTCCGCCGAAGCGTAGAACGTCGCGTTCAGGCAGCCGGTTGCCGCGTACTGAGCCAATGCCTGCTTGGGCGGCATGGCGTAGGCCCGTCCCCCTGCTTCGTTCACGCAGTTGGACTGCGGCAGGATCATTCCACGAATCGACTGAAATAAGGTCTTGCTGGCCATTTCTGTTCTCCTCACAACCAGGATTTGCGACTTGATGGCAGAGCACTAAGCGTTTCGCGTGCCATCGGGAGATTTTCCAGCAAAAACAGTTCGCAACACGCTGTTGTAAAAGGAGATAAAATCTCTGTCGCACATCCATGGAGATTTCAGTACAGTCAATAAAACAATCCCATCATCTCGTTAGTTATCCTGTGGTATACAATCATGGGCAACGTGGTCTTCGGCATTCTGGGTACGAACCTTGACTCCGGCACGCGGCAGGACCGCTGGCACAAGTGGCGGCCCAGCGTGGGCATTTGTCAGCACGAAGAGTTGCTGGTTGAGCGTTTTGAGCTGCTGTACGAGCCACGCGACCGCGAACTGGCGAAGGTCGTATCCGAAGACATCGCGACCGTCTCACCGGAAACGACAGTCAATCTGCATGAGCTAGGCCTGAACGATCCCTGGGACTTCGACGAAGTCTTCTCCCGACTACTGGAGTTCTCCCGCAGCTACACGTTCCAGCCCGAAGAAGAGAACTACCTGCTGCACATCACGACGGGCACACACGTGGAACAGATTTGCCTATTCCTGCTCGCCGAGTCACGGCACATTCCCGGCCAGTTGCTGCAAACGTCGCCACCATCGCGCAATCAGGCAGGCATGGGGCGGTATCGGATCATTGATCTCGATCTCTCCAGGTACGATGCGCTCGCCACCCGCTTCAACCAGCAGCAGTACGAAGCCCGCTCGTTTCTGAAGTCCGGCATTGAAACCCGCAATGCCGGATTCAATACGCTCATTGAACAGATTGAAGTCGTCGCCATCGCGAGCACAGCCCCGCTGCTGATCACCGGCCCAACGGGAGCGGGGAAGTCCCAACTGGCCCGCAAGACCTATGAACTCAAGCGGCAGCGCGACCAGCTTCGAGGCGACCTGGTGGAAGTGAACTGTGCCACCTTGCGGGGTGATCAGGCGATGTCGTCGCTGTTCGGACACATCAAAGGGGCCTTCACCGGAGCCACCGGACCGCGACCCGGGTTGCTCAAGGCAGCGGACAAGGGGCTGTTGTTTCTCGACGAGATCGGCGAACTGGGACTCGATGAACAGGCGATGCTTCTGAGGGCCATTGAGCAGAAGCGTTTCCTGCCCGTCGGGTCCGACAAGGAAGTGGAGAGCAACTTCCTGCTGATCGCCGGGACGAACCGGGACCTCAAGGAGTGCGTGCGGGAGCGTTCCTTCCGCGAGGACCTGCTGGCCCGTATTAATCTGTGGACATTCACCTTGCCGGGGCTCAAGGATCGACGCGAGGACATCGACCCGAATCTGGACTACGAGCTCGACCGCTTTGCCACCTCCTCGGGACGCAATGTTACGATGAACAAGGAAGCCCGACAGCGATTTCTGGCGTTCGCGGAATCTTCCGAAGCCACCTGGGACGCAAACTTCCGTGACCTGAATGCCAGCGTCACACGAATGGCGACACTGGCGGCCAGCGGAAGGATTACCGTGGCTGATGTCGACATCGAAATCGACCGACTGCGGCAAGCGTGGACCTCCACCTCAACGAATCGCGATCAGCACACGCTGCTCTCCGTGTTCACACCTGAGCAACTCCAGTCGATCGACCTGTTCGACCAGACTCAACTGGCGAGCGTGATTGACGTGTGCCGTGAGAGCAAAACACTGTCCGACGCGGGACGTCGACTGTTCGCCGCTTCCCGCCTTGCCAAAAAGCAGCCCAACGATGCCGATCGCCTGAGAAAGTACCTTGCGAGGTTCCAGCTTTCGTGGGATCAGATCACTGACGCAGGCCGGCCCTGAGTTCGGAGACTGCGGCGCAACCAACTGTGCGGTAGAGATACAGCCTGAGGCGGATCTCACGAGATCGGTCCCACAGGCGCATGGTTCCCAATAATGTGACATCCAGAGACGACTTGCACCTGATGAGCACCGGAGGCACTGCCGAATACGGGATCAAGGTCTATGAAGCGCCTGCTGAAGAGGCCATCGCTCAAGCCTGCATCGAAGAATATCCCACAAGCAGTTACTGAAATGACACTTACGCACACAGGAAGAAACCCACCACTTGGGAACATGGGCATCCAGTTGGTCATAATCATCTATATCAGCAAGTCGCATCCACCGACTGCGTCTCGGCAGTGATCGCTTGACGGCAAGTCTCCAAGTTTGAAATGGAATTTGGCTGGAGCAAGAACCCGTAGAGTAAAAAAATCCACCGTACCTCAACGTCGGTCATTATCGTGAGTTGCATCTGCTCAGAATCTCCCATCTCGGCCGGTTGATTTCCGTTGATCCGCTCAGGAAACTGACCGTTTTTCGGCGCCGAACATGTCCTGCATCCTCCAACCCTGGCACATCCTGCTGGCCGCCCTCTGCGGACTCGTCCATCAGCGTCAGCAGCAGATCATCGAATTCCAGAACACACAGATCTCAGCCCTGCTGCAAAAGCTCGGGCGGAAACGGTTGCTACTCAATGATGGCCAGCGTCGATTGCTGGCTGTGAAAGGGCATGCCCTTGGTCGAAAGGCTCTGCTTGAATTGACGACCATCGTCACGCCCGACACAATCCTCCGCTGGCACCGCCAACTGGTCGCGAAGAAGTTCGACTCCAGCAGCCAACGTAAACCTGGACGGCCTCGCATCCGTCAGGAAGTCGTGGACGCCATCGTACGCTTCGCCATCGAGAACCCCTCCTGGGGCTACGACCGCATTCAAGGTGCCGTCAGGAACCTCGGCTATCACATCGCTGATTCCACCGTGGCGAATGTCTTGAAAGCTCACGGCATTGAACCAGCGCCGGATCGTCAGAGGACGCTGTCGTGGTCCACGTTTCTCAAAGCTCACTGGGACTCCATCTTCGCCACAGACTTCACGACGGTGGACGTCTGGACGAGCAACGGACTGGTGACGTTCTACGTGCTCGCCGTCATGCACTTGAAGTCTCGTCGTGTGCACATTGCTGGCATCACCCCCAGTTCCAACGCCACTTGGCTGAAACAGGTCTGTCGCAACCCAACCGATGGTGAGGACGGGTTCCTGAAAGACGCCAGTCATCTGATTGTAGACCGGGACAGTAGCTTTGTTGCGATGCGGGATTACCTGACTCAGCACACCAATACTTAGGTCTTCCTGCTGCCGCCGAAGTGCCCCAACCTCAACGCCTACATGGAACGTTGGTTCCGGAGCCTGAAGTCCGAGTGTCTAAATCACCTGATCTTGTTCGGCAGACGCTCGCTTGAGAAAGCCGTTCGTGAATACGTCGAACACTACCACGCTGAGCGGAATCATCAGGGGCTGGGCAACGAACTGATTGAACCAACTGCTGGCATTGGTTCACAGGCTGGTGAGATCGAGTGCCATGAGCGATTTGGTGGAATGCTCAAGTTCTACCACCGTCGGGCTGCGTAAGAGCGGGAAGCGAATCGAGCGTTCCTGTACCGAGCGATGAAGGTACTTCGACGACAACTCAACACCTTTCAAGTCACTGAAAACCGAAACGGACGTGATCAACCAAGTGGTCAACCACGTCCGTACCAAGACGTTTCGAAGACGGGCCGTTCTACTAGACGGCAATCAACGAAGTCACCCGTCGACTAGCACTTCTTGCCCTTCTTGCTGGATCCCTTCTTGCTGGATCCCTTCTTGCTGGATCCCTTCTTGCTGGAGCCCTTCTTGCT
>JAGQPW010000155.1:0-8288 GCA_020426515.1 Planctomycetaceae bacterium
AGCGATGATGGCAATGACCACCAGCAGTTCAATCAGCGTAAAACCGCGACGACGAGACATGGTACGTTCTCAATTTGGGGGGATAAGGGCGGGGGAATCGAGGAGGCGCCGGAACACTTGCAGGGTGCAATCCGGCGAGAACTCCACCGATGGGAGGGAGACTGATCAGTGGGTGAGTGGGGCTGATCGGTCAGTTTTGCGGGGAGGAGGACTGATCGGTCAGTCCTGATTGGAGCGCATTCTACAGTTGGGGCAGTCGTAGTCAACTACATGAGGACAATGTGAATTTTTGACAGAACTAGAGGTTGACCGAATGCTCAGGCTGCGGAAGTGCGGTGACTCTCCACGTGTAAGCAGTCTGCGGGAGCAATCGACCCTGCGAACTAGGGGCCGGAATGGGACATCGGCTCTGCCAGTGAGGCGAGGACCTTGCGGGTCCCCTCGAATGATCGGCGGGCGTGCATGGTCACGAGATTGTCGACCAGTACGACGTCTCCGTGTTGCCATGCCTGATCAAATGTGAGCTGTTCGGCCATCTCGGCGACCTTCAGGACCGTTTCCCGGTCGAGCGGCGTTCCGTCACCAAAGGTGATGGATTTGGAGGGATCGTTGCGACTGTCCTTCCAGCCCTGAAATGCAGCGATCAACTGATTGAAGAAGGACTTGCGCCCATTGGACAGTTGGCGAACCGCAGGTAGAACGGGCGTGGTGGCCCGCAGGCAGCCATCTGGCAGCCACTCCCACGAGTAGTTCAGGTCGCGCATTTTCTGCTCGGCCTCGTCCCGGGAGCTGGCCCGGAAGGTGCTTTGCCAGCTGCGACCCAGTCCGGAGGCGGCATCGTTTTCCGAGGGCATCACATTCGAATAGCGCAGCCCCAGTCGTTCGCAGTCGTTCGCAAATTCCGGACAGCGCTCCAGCATTTGTTCGAACAGGACATCGGAACGGCAGAGTGGTGTGGCGCCGCCGGATTCGGCGGGAATGAGGCAGTAGAAGAACAGCTTGGCGGGGAAGATGGGCGTCTGGGCCATCTCATGATGCAGAAAAATGTTCACCTGCGCGGGGGCTTCGTTCGCGGAGAATACCCGTGGTGTGAAGTTCACCCGCACCGCATTGGAGAGGGATTGATCGTAAGGAAAGTTCTCCAGGCCGAAGGCCGTAATGAAGCGGTCCAGGTCCTCGGGCGTATCAACGGGAAAGCCTCGGAAGAGCACGGCCCCGTGGTCCGACGCTGCCTGAATGAAGTCGTCACGATGCTGCTCGACCCAGCCGACCACATCATCGAGCCTGGCGTCCGTGTCGGGGCAACTCCACACAAGGGGAAATGGCTGGCCATGAATGTCCTGCTGATGAGGGACGGAAACCTGTGCAGGCTGAAAGGCGGGCTGAGACATGGGACGGTCCCTTGGGGCTACTCGTAGATCGGAAAGAAGGTGTTGAACGCCGCTTCGCAGAACTGGCCGGGGTCGTTGAAACGGCGATTTCGATTGAGCCCGGAAATGGCCGCCATCTCGGCGTCGCTCAGTTCGAAGTCGAACAGGGCGATGTTCTCACGCAATCGTTCGACACGTGAAGTCTTGGGAACAACTGCTGTTCCGCGCTGAACACCCCAACGCAACACGATCTGGGCCGGCGTTCGTCGATGCGTAGCCGCCAGATCCTGAATCAGCGGTTGTTCCAGCACCGCTTCGTTTGCCTGGGCCATGTTGAGTGAGAAATACGACTGAGCTCCCAGTGGCGAGAAGGCGGTGAAGGCAATTCCTTCCAGCTGACAGTAACGCAGCAGTTTCTCGTGCGTGAGGTAGGGGTGTGACTCCACTTGGAGCACTGCGGGTGGCGTGGATGCGCTGGCCTGCAGATCGCGCAACAGGGAGACGCCAAAGTTGCAGACCCCAATGTCGCGAATCAGTCCTTCCCGCACGAGGTCTTCCATCGCTTGCCACGTTTCAAGAACAGGCACACGGTCGGGCAGCATTCCTGGTTGCGGCACTTCCGGATCGAACAACCAGCCGGGAGGGTAACGGTCTTCAAATGGAATGAACTGCAGGGCGATGGGAAAGTGGATCAGGTACAGGTCGAGATAGTCGAGCTGCAGGTCGCTGAGTGTGCGAAGCAGGGCAGGGCGAACATGCTCAGCCCGATGGTAGGTGTTCCACAGTTTGGAGGTGATCCACAGGTCTTCTCGGCGGACCGCCCCCGATTGCAAGACGCGAGCCAACCCCGCGCCGACTTCCGCCTCGTTGCCATAGTCACAGGCACAGTCCAGATGCCGATAGCCACAGTCGATTGCACTGACAACGACATCCGCTGTTTGAGCTGGATCGATTTTCCAAAACCCCAGCCCGACGGCTGGTAACTGTGCTCCGCTGTGGAGGGTCAACTGTTGCATCAAGCTCTTTCTTTGTGCGGGGGTGCGTGAGAGCGGGAGTCGTGTCCGATCAACTTCTTACTTCACCGCGATCCATGACCAGGGTGCCCAGCCTTTGTCGCCATCGTCATAGTGGATGTACAAGGCCCGCCCCACAACTTTGGCAACGGTTCCGGGATAGAAACTTCCATCCTTCCACCGGGCCATGACCTTGGAATCCACCTTGATGTCGTTCTTGCGAACCTGAGCTGCGGCAACTGTTGCAGTGTCGCCATCTTCAAACACAATCGAATAACCGGTGGTCGATCTCTCCACGATGGTTCCCACAAAGAAGGCATTGTCAGGAGCCCACAGAGCCAGCACGCTGTCACCCACTTCGAAGTCCGCGGCCATTGAGGAGGTTGTCGTCAGCAGGGCCATCGAAAGCATCAGGAATCGCAACACAGCATCGTCTCCACAAAGTACCTGGGGGAAACCGACTCTACGAGAGCCCTGAGAATATGCTGCGGCTACCAGTCACGCAATTGGCAGGTCGATCACGGAATGCGAACGGACATCTCCAAGTCACATAAAACCGGGCTTCTGTGTAGCAGACAATCACTTGAACCGACATCACAGAGCTGTCACCATCATGGCCGAACTGCTTGTCGGCACGGATGCCTCTTTCTCCCAAAGAGCGACGCTCGCACAAGCAGGGATGTGGATCGTCGGCGTGGTAGTTGTGGTGTCGTTCACTGCAACGCACGTCCGTTTTCAGCCGCGGGGCATCGTCCTGCGTCGTCACGCAATGTGACAGTTACGACCACATCCACCCACCGGCAGACCTGAGTCAACAGGCTGCAACACACGACGCTCCCACGGTTCAATCGTGAGAGTGGATCTTCGTTGGTGGGACACCAGGTCGATCGGTCAGTGCAGTTCGTGATTTGCCTGTCGATCGAAACGGAACGCCTTCCAATGCAACAGCCCACACCATGTGGGCGATGGTGCATTTTCGCAACAGCGACTTGGGAACGGCGTCCACGACCCGCGGAGTTGCGGGGCGGAATATGTTTCAACCTTGGAAGAAAGATGAAGGTACGCTGATGACTCAAGGACTCACTGCGCTCACTTGTGGTCTCCTGCTGTTGGCCTCCACGCCCGCGGAACCGCTCACAGAAAACTCGCGGATTGTCGCCATGCACGCAGCGGCGACCAAACACCGCTCTCAGTACAATCTGCCAGAACAGGAACTGGACGAAGAACTCTGCCAGCAGGCCCAGCGCTGGGCCAACAACATGGCCGCTCGCGGTTACATGTACCACGGCGGCGGCGAGCAGGTCGTGGCCCATGGCTACGCCACTCCCGAAGCCTGCATTCGAGGCTGGATCTACTCCCCCGGCCACCGCGTCTGGGTCCTCGGCCGCAACGGCCGTTGCGGCTTCGGCTGTCAAAAGGGAGCCAACGGCCGCTGGTACTACGCGGGCGTGTATCGCTAGGAATTGTCATGACAAGGGGCGTGGGGTGAGCCGTCGCTCACCTCACGAATTCCCGACAACATGAAGGCTATGCCACGTGTTGCCTTTGTGGCATTTGGCGACTTCAGTTAAGCCGGTCTATACCGGGGCAACGCATGGACGATACCGTGTTGCGTGAGCCCATTACTGGACTCTGTGATGCGTGGCTGTTACTGCTGGTGTGTCCCCATGATTCAAATGATCGCGTTGTTTCTCCTGGTGTTGGCGATTGAGTCAACGCACGCTGCTGAATGGCATGTGAATCCAGAGGTCGGAAGCGACAAGGCTGCTGGGTCGATGGCGGAACCGCTGGCCACCGTTCAGCAGGCCGTGAAGTCGGCCAGCGAGGGCGACACGATCTACCTGCATCCGGAAGGGGCGGTGTATCGGCAGTCGGTCACGCTGCATTCCCGGTCGAACCTCATCATTGAAGGGCAGGGGGTCACGCTTGATGGAGCGGACCCGCTTGATTCGGAAGGCTGGGAGACCGTCGAGCCGGACCTGTTCCGCAAGCAACTGCGTCGCACCCCGATGGACCGGCATCTGCTGATTGTCGATGGCGTCATGCAGCGGATGGGCCGGACGCAGAGTGCCAATTCACCGGACTTTCCCCCCATCGGTCAATTGAAGTCCGGAGAGTTTCGCTTCGAAAACATCGACGAGAAGACCGGCTGGCTGTACGTGCGAGGCTCGATCGACAAGCTGCAATGGTCGACCCGCGTAAATGGTCTCGCCACCGGCGGGAAATGTCGGAACATTACCGTCCGGAATCTGCACACCCGCAACTTCCTGAACGATGGTTTCAACATTCACGGCGACTGCCGGGGGCTCGTCTTCGAAAACATCACTGGGTACGACTGTTTTGATGAAGGCTTCTCGGCTCACGAAACGAGTGAATGTGTGATTGAGCACGGCAGGTTCTACGGCAACGAGAATGGCATCGCCGATGTCAATGCCGCTGAAACCATCTACCGCCATTGCGAGTTTCGCGACAACGTGAACACCGATGTCCTCCTGATCGGCCTCCAGCATCAACTGGTCGACTGCACGATCCTCAACTCCACCACAGCGGCAGCTCTCGTCGCAGGGCCGAGAACAGCCGACCAGCCATTCGCATTGCAACTCGAACGCGTGGCGATCTCAACGGAAGGGAAGCAGCAGCGGGCGCGAGTTCGAGTGAATGGGGGAACGTTGACGGCGACAGACTGCAAACTGACCAACGTCGACTTCGTCACAATTGGAGCGGAAGTAAAGTCGACCGGTTTGCAGATCGTGAATGATGAAGAACAGTAGCAGTGCGCGATTGGCAGGTTCTGGCAGATTGGTCAGTCCGTTTCGCGCGCCCAGCCCATCGAACGGTCGACGGCCCGCTTCCATTGGCTTTGCCGTCGCTGGCGCTCTGCGGCATCAATCTGAGGTTCGAACCGGCGATCGATTTGACGCGTTGCGTTGAGTTCTTCCGGTGTCGACCAGACACCAGCGGCCAGTCCCGCGAGTGAGGCGGCTCCGAAGGCGGTCGTTTCCTGCACCTTGGGACGGATAACGGGAACGCCCAGCAGATCCGCCTGAAACTGCAGCATCGCGTTGTTGACTGTCGCGCCTCCATCGACTCGCAATTCTCGCAACGTCCCGCTGGCATCGGCCTGCATCGCCTCCAGCACATCGGCCGATTGGTACGCCATCGATTCGATCGACGCCCTCGCAATATGGGCCGCTGTGGTTCCGCGAGTCAGCCCAATCAGCAGGCCACGGGCATCGGGGTCCCAGTGGGGGGCACCGAGTCCTACGAATGCCGGAACGAGGTAGACTCCCTCGGTACTGTCGACCTGAGCGGCCAGGGCTTCCACGTCGCCCGATTCGCGAATGATTCCCAATCCATCCCGTAACCACTGCACCGCGGCTCCGGCCACGAACACCGAACCTTCCAGGCAATACGTCACCTCATCGCCAATCTGCCAGCCGACGGTCGTCAGCAGACCATGCGTGGAAGCGGCAGGTTGATGCCCCGTATTCAGCAGCATGAAGCAGCCTGTGCCGTAAGTATTCTTGGCATCGCCCGGTGAGAAGCAGCCTTGCCCGAATGTCGCCGCCTGCTGATCCCCCGCACAGCCGAGAATGGGTATGGCGCGACCCAAGAGCGCCGCTTCCGTCTCGCCAAAGTCGCCACTGCTGGGACGCACCTCCGGCAACATGGCCCGTGGGATGTTCAGGATTCGCAGCAGGTCATCATCCCACTGCAGTGTGTGGATGTTGAATAGCAACGTGCGGCTGGCATTGCTGACATCGGTGACATGCAGTTTGCCACCGGTCAGTCGCCAGATGAGGAATGAATCGACCGTGCCAAAGAGAATCTCTCCCTGCTCAGCGCGGGATCGCAGTCCGGGAATCGTGTCCAGCAGGTACGCGACCTTGGTGCCTGAGAAGTAGGGATCAATCAGCAGACCGGTCCTGCTGCGAAACTCGTCTTCGAGACCTGCCTGCTTCAGTTCCCGGCAGCGGCCTGCGGTAATGCGGCTCTGCCAGACAATGGCGTTGGAGACGGGCTTGCCGGTCGAGCGTTCCCACAGCACCACCGTTTCCCGCTGATTGGTAATCCCCACTGCAGCAATGTTCGACAGGTCGGCACCGCTGATCGCTTGCCGGGCTGTTGCCAGCTGCGATGACCAGATCTCCTCGGGATCATGTTCGACATGGCCTGGCTGCGGGTAGAGCTGGGGAAACTCCTGCTGGCCACTGGCCACAATCGCTCCTTGAACATCAAACAGCATGGACCGGCTGGAAGTCGTTCCCTGATCGAGCGCCAAAACCGTGGTCGTCATGTTCCATTCTCCCGAGGCTGAAGTGACACTTCAGCATAGCGATCTGCGGTCACTGCGTCCCGGAAGGAGCGTGTGTAAAACGAGATCAACGAGGAGGAGCGGACCTGATGTCTGTTCAGTCCCCGACGTCCGCCAGAAAGGCTCGCGTTACTTCGGTCCGAGGGTCGCTGAAAATTTGATCGGGCGGACCCGACTCGGCGATTTGTCCGGCATGCAGAATGTGAACCTGATGAGCCACCGAACGGGCGAAGGACATCGCGTGCGTGACGACAATCATGCGCTGACCACTGGCCGCCAGATCAGTCATTACGCCCATGACTTCTGAGGTGGTGCGAGGATCAAGAGCACTCGTGGGCTCATCAAACAGAATGGCTTCCGGATTCATGGCGAGCGTCCGTGCGATGGCGACACGCTGCTGCTGCCCTCCGGACAGTGAACCGGGCCGGGCGGATTCCTTGTCGCCCATTCCGACGCGATTGAGCAGTCGCCGGGCATTCTCGATCGCCTCGTCTCGACTTTGTCCCAGAACATGCACCGGGGCCTCAATCACGTTTTCAAGCACGCTGCGATGTGGAAACAGATTGAACTGCTGGAACACCATCCCCACGCGGCGGCGAATCTGTGAGAGTGCTGCATTTCGTTCTGGTCCCGGTGAGGCGCCCAGAGTAATGTCGCCAACTCGGATTGAACCCGAATCGAACGTCTCCAGCCCGTTGATCGTGCGCAACAGTGTGCTCTTGCCTCCCCCCGATGGACCCAGCAGCACGCAGACTTCCCCATCGGCCACCGACAGGTTCACGCCGCGCAGCACTTCCTGCTGGTGATAGCGTTTCACGATGTTGGACAGCTCAATCATCCCTGCCGCTCCTGATTCAAACGCTTCTCCAGCCGGCTGGCGACCAGCGACAGCGGATAACTCATGGCCAGATAGAGCAGGGCGGTCAGCAGGCCCAGCTCGATAATTGCCCCGGTGCTGCGGGCCTGAATGTAATACTGCTTGGAGAGTTCGACGACGGTAATGACCGAACAGACCGCCGTGTCTTTGAACAACGCAATGAAGTCGTTGGTTACCGGGGGGATGACGAGCCTTGTCGCCTGAGGAATCATCACACGCCGCAGCGCCATGTTGCGTGTCATTCCCAGCGACAGGGCGGCCTCCATCTGCCCCTTGGGAATCGCCAGCAGCCCGGCCCGATAGATCTCGGCTTCATAGGCGGAGTAATTGATCGCCAGGCCCGCGACCGCTGCCCAGAATGCTGAAATCGACAGACCAATTTCCGGCAGTAGAAAGAAGATGACATACAGTTGCAGCACCAGCGGCGTTCCGCGCACCAGCTCCACATACGTGGTTGCCGGAATCGCCAGATAGCGTGGTCCGTACAGCCGCAACAGGGTCATCATCAGGCCGATGGCAATGGCCAGTGGCATCGCCACAACGGACAGCAGGATGGTCATGCCGGCCGCCTGAATCAGCAGTCCGCCTCGTTGCTGCAGCACGGTCCAGCCACTGTTCGAGACATACGAAGATGCGTCTTCCGCCTGTTCGATATCGATGTGACCACCATCACCAACAAAGTTGGCGTTCGCCGCGACTTCCAGTCCGCGCTG
>JAGQPW010000155.1:8388-10962 GCA_020426515.1 Planctomycetaceae bacterium
GTTGCGTTCCAGATGCGGTACTTTGTGAGAATCCGGCGCAGACTTCCGTCTTTCATGACTTGCAGAATCGCCGCATTGACCGCTTCGAGAAGTTCCGGCTCGCCCTGTCGAACAAGAGCAACGTAGTAGCCTCGCCCGACGGGCGCCCCGACGGGATGCAGTGCCGGGAAGCCGTCTTCGAAAAATGTCCAGACGGGCAGATCCTGCAGATTGGCATCGATGCCATCGATCTGCAGTTCGGTTGCCCGCATGGCATCTGTGGCCCCATCGAACTGCACGATCTCAATACGGTCCTGACCGTGCTGCATGAGATAGTCGTGCGCTGCGGAACCCCCGAGACAACAGACACGCCTCCGGGGGGCATTGGGGCCAGTCAGGTCGTCCCATGAAGTGAGGGTCACATCGGAAACTCGCCCCAGCAGTTGGAGCTCGTAGATGTAATAGGGGATGGATACGCCGTACCTGTCTGCGCGAGTGGGAGTCCATTCGTAGCCATTCAGGACGATGTCGATGTCGCCCCGGTCGACGAGGTCCGGCAACTTGTCCCACTGGCCCTGCTGGAATCGCGCCTGTACGCCCAGCTGCCGGGCAATCAACTCCGCCAGCTCGACTTCAAATCCCTGGACTTGAGTGGGGTCGGCCTCATCAGGAAAGACGAACGGTCCACCCCCTTCCTGATCCGCTCCCCAGATCAGCGTGCCCCGCTGCCTGATTCGCTGCAGCCCTTCGCCGGCCGGAGCGCTCATGCACCACAGGGAGGACAATATTATCAGGCAAGTCGCCCGCGCAGCCCATACCCGAGTCCGCTTTGTCATCTCGCATCCCCGCCGCAGCAACACAGAAACTCAATGCCCGAGCACTGACGAAGAATATCTGAGCGAATGGAAAAGTACATCGAGACGAAAATAGAGAGGATTCGTCCCCTATTCGCCGAGCCAACAGAGTGAGTGCTCACTCCAGCCACACCTGCATGTCGCTGCCAACGAAGACCGCGTAAGTCTCAGCAGTTCTCAGCGGGGGCCGCGGTCCCCTGAACGTTCAATGCGCCAATACGCCCGCCGATTCGACTCCCCCCCAATGCGTCATGGAATCGCGATGTCCAATTGCGAATCGGTCGCCGTTTGGTTCTCATACCGGGTAGACGAGTCCGTTGTCCCGTCAGAATCCCGGAGCCGTGTCGATGTCTGCCCTTTCACGTGAATGCGTTGTCATCCCGATTGACTTCTCGGAAGAGTCCCAGAATGCCTTGCGCGTGGGAGTGGAATTGACGGGTGATGTCCGCAAGGTGCATCTGGTGCACGTGCTGCCACCGCTGGAAGCCATCTCCCCCGCTGCAGTCTGGGGCGATCTCACCGACGATCAGCGCGAGGCGTCGGTCCAGAAGTTTGCTCGCGGCTTTCTGGCCAAGAACGGCTTGGCTGATGCACCGCTCGAAGTCGTCGTTGGTGACCCGGTAAAGGAAATCACCCGCTACGCTGAGAAGCTCAAGTCCGACTTGATCATCGTTTCGTCCCACGGCTACCACGGATTCAAACGCATGATTCTGGGCTCCGTGGCCGAAGGGGTGATTCGTCACGCCCATTGCGCTGTGCTGGTGTTGCGACGCACCGACGCGGAGTGAACTTGGCGAGCCGCGGGCGTCAGCTCTCGGTGCCTGATCACGTTCCGCGTCAATCGCGAGGCGTCGGATGGTGGGGCGCCCCGCGCAGCGGAAGTCCTCGGTGTTTGCCGGGTCACGAGTCGCGCAAGTCGCGTCGAGGTGGACCAAGCGGCTTGTCCCGTCCGTTTCGCCAGCGTTCTTCGTGAACCTGTCCGCGTCCGGCGGAATTCCCTTCCCAGTCCTGCATCTTCCAGCGACCGCTCCAGCGGTTCACGAACTCGCCCGCGAAGAATGAGGTCTGATCAGCGGGACCGAATTCCCCTTCAAACTCCGGTTCGAGGTCCAGCGAAAGGCCCAGCATCCACTTGGCTCCCTGCACCATGAGCAGCGACAGGATGAACAGCACGACCATGCAGACAAACATCGGAATCAGGATCACACCGAGTTCGAAAATGCGGTGGGTTCGTTCGAAAATGGAACTCCAGAAGAGCAGGGTGACCAGGGCTCCCAGGCTCAGGAACGGCCCGTAGGGAATGTAGTCGTCGCGATAAATGAACCGCTGCCCAACGGCAAACAGCAGTCCCCAGACCGGGGCAACAAAGAAGGCGACAATCGTCGCCTGCCAGCCCAGAAATGCCCCGATGGCGATCATCAGGTAGATGTCCCCGATCCCCATCGATTCCCGGTGCAGCACCCGGTTCCCCAACTCCCGCACCAGCTTGATCAGTGCATAACCCATGAACGCCCCGGCGAGGCTGACCACCAGTCCGTGCACATGCGGATGAGCCGTGATCCAGGCCGGGACCCAGATGGGGCCATCAACAACAGCACCGGCCGGAAGATCGAGCAGGTGACGCCACTCCTCCCCCAGCAGAATGCCAAAGTCCCGTTCCAGCGTCGCACTTTGATACCACACTGGTACCAGATGGACACGGGCGATCGCGGCACTCATTACCACACCAAACACCGTGATT
>JAGQPW010000156.1 GCA_020426515.1 Planctomycetaceae bacterium
AAACGACACGCGATGCCCCTGCACGCCATCCCGGTCGTGGTAGGAATACAGGCTGTGGCCACCCCAGTTGGTGTATGCGTTGTATGTGTTGGCGGAAAGCTGCAAGAGGATTTTTGTCTGCTCGCCCGGCGTTGCTGATCGGACGACGAAAAACAGCGAACTCTCTGCGGTCCGCGCGTTTCGTCCCACAAACGCTCCGCCACGATCGGAGACACTCAGTCTGGCTTCGTAGTAGCCGCTCTTCCAGTCCTGAGGAATTGGCAGCCGAAACGTCTCGGGCCAGTTGCAGCCTTCTGATGATGCTCGATCGGGGATGGGATGTGCGGCGACTGGAATGCCGGCTTTCGAGTAAACCCGTTCGCGCGTTGCGCCGACTCTGTCAATCTCGATGGTGACTGTGCCGCCGGTTGACGAGAGATGGAATACCGCCTCTTCGCCCGGAGCGTAGCTCAGCTGACCAGGGTATCCCTCGACGTAGAGGCCAGGAGGAACTGCAATCTCGCCGCTGGCATCAGGAACGCCGGTGGCAAACATTCCCGCAAGGAAAGCGGCACACATCAGCCGGGATACGGTTCGTCGAGAGATGAGCAAGTTGGGCATGGTGTTTCCGGTCATTGGGCAGGAGTTTCATGGGGACCGAGGACAAAGGCAATCAGATTGGCCATGGCCTCAATGTCGAGATCCTTCTCCAGTCCCACGGGCATCAGGGAGAGGCTGCTACCTTGAAGTGCATCAATATCACTCCGCAACAGCGTGTGCTGTTTGGCATCAGTCGAAACAAGTGTGATGCTGGTCGCGGTTTCTTCCTGAATCATGCCAGTCAGAATGCGACCATCGTTCAAGGCGACCTGGTACTGCAGGTATTTTGCTTCCGCAGCACGATTGGGATCGATGATGGCCAGCAGGATCGCTTCGGGAGTTCGAGTTGCCAAGGCGGCCAGGTTCGGCCCGATGGCGTTTCCAATGGTTCCCAGACGATGACAGCTGGCGCATTTCTTCTCAAAGATCTTCTGTCCCTCTATTGAATGAGCTGTGCTTACGCCGTCGATGGCCGGGGTGAATGCCTCCAGCGCCTCGGCACGGTCGCTGGAAATCTGACCCAGCAACTCAATAGCACGCTCGCGAATTCCAGTGTCGCGATGCTGCCGCAATGCGGCCTGTTGCGCGCTGGAGAGACTTGCCGCTGTGATGACTCCAGCCTGCAGCTGATCACATAGCACGCTGCCCCAGGCTGGCCGGCTCAGCAGGGCATCAATGATCTGCTGACGGATTTGAGGTCCATGAGAGGGCCAGTTCGCCATGAGAATTGGTGGAACACCTTGGTCACTGAGATCCGCGAGTCGCTCGACAGCCGATTGCTGAATTTGAATGGGAACATCGGGCTGCAGTAACGATGCCAGCCGCTCCAGATCGCTGGCGATGCGTTGCGGCAGTCGGGCCAGCAGGCGGATGGCCGCAACTCGCGGTGCTACCGGAACGGCGGTCGCCAGTGCGGTCTGCCGAGATTCGTCGAGCAGGCGTGACATGGCAGAAAATGCAGGAGGTGTCAGCAACTGATCCAGTTTTTCCGCTTCAGGTCCCAGCAGGTCGAACCAGGTTCCGAGCAACAGCCAGGTCTTTTCTCCCGGAGTGGAGTCGCTCAGTACGGCCGCAGCGGCATCACGATTCCCGAGTCGAACGGCAACAGCGGCAACACGACCAAGGACTTCGGCGGGAGTTCCCTTGGATTCCAACAAGGCGGCTGTGACTGCGGAAATGTTGTCGCCATTAAGGCTGCTGAGGATCGCTGCTGTCAAATCCGCATCATCACTTCCCGTTAGTGCCAGCCGGGCGAGATGGTGGGCAGACCAGTCGGTCATCAGCTCACCGAGTGTGTATGCCAGCTGCAGGCGGACATGTGGGTCGGCATCATCTGCCAGTGGTGCAAAGTGCAGTTCCCAGGCAGCAGGATTCTCGCCAATCTCCTGACGAAACTGCTCCGCAAGAAGAATGGCGTGACGCCTCACACCAGGATGTGCGTCGGACAGTCCACGAAAGACATCTTCGCTGGTCAGCTGCTGAAGGCCGGTCAGCGTGTACAGGGCGTGCAGTCGGGTCAGCTGGCGGGGGCTATTGGCTAGCAGGGTTCGCAAAGGCTCAACGGCAGCCAGATCATGCTTCCAGATCAACATTCGCTGGACCAGATCCCGCTGCCAGCCGCTGGGAGAATCGAGCGCGGCAACAAGTTCGGCGGTTGTGAGTGTGTTGAGCCGCTGCACCTGTCGTCGGGGGACATCGCGCGGCGCGATGCGATAGATTCGACCGTACTCAGCCCCGGCTCGGACATCGAGTGTGCGTTCGAGATCATCGTCGATCCACTGCGGATGCTCGATCACCTCACGGACCATGTCCGCCACGTACAGGGCCCCATCGGGACCGACGTGCAGTGCGGTCGGTCGGCACCAGGGGTCTTCGGATCGGAAGAACTCCAGAGTCTCTCCCTGCAGCTTGACACTGTCAAAACTCACGCCTTTGGGATTGAGCCTTCGGGCGTGAACGATGTTGTAGACGGGTTCACTGGTGAATGTCGCGTTCTCGTAGTCGGGACCAAACAGGTCGTCGCGGTACACAATTGTTCCGCATGCCGAAGTGAATCGGGGAGTGGCACCAATGGGACGGTACTTGGGATCGCAATGGCTGATGATTGGCCCGATCGGATAGACCAGCGTGTCGCCGGATCGAATGTCGCGTTTGATTGGTGGTGGTGCAATGTGCGGACTGCGACGCAGATAGTGATCATCAAGTACATAATGAAAAATGGGATTGGGATTGTTGCAGCCGAACCAGTTGCCCCAGTCATCGCGGTTACGGCCAAACTGTGTTTGCCCCGCAATGGCTTCGAGTCCACCAGTCTCCGGATCGATCCTTAAGTCCCGACCGCGAATATCGATCTCTTGCCCGGTTCGGACCGACCGGACCGTTCCCCCACTGTCTCCGTTGGCCAGATAAATCCAGTGATCAAGTCCCCAGCGGAGCCCGTTGACGCGATGCTGCTGATTTCCGGGAGCGAATCCCGTATAGAGTTTCTCAATATGATCAGCTTTGCCGTCGCCCGTGGTATCCGCGAGGTACAGCACATCGGGACAGGCGGTGACCAGTACACCCTCCCGCCAGACGAGGATGCCGTTGGGCGTTGAGAGTTGATCGGCGAACAGCGTCGACGTGTCGTACGTTCCATCGCCATCGCGATCTTCCAGCACGCGGACCCGGCCACCCGGTGATCCATTGCCATCAAGACCATTGGGGTAGTCCGCCATCTCGACGACCCACAGCTTCCCATCGGGGCCCCAGTCAAAGTCTACGGGGTCTTGCGTGAGTGGCTCTGCAGCAATCAACTCGACAACAAACGGGTTGGCAACTTCAATTTGACCGAGTGCCTGTTGCGGAGACGATGCCGGAACGCTCTCTGTCGAGAACGTGAATGCCGGCTCTGCCGCGTGAGCAGGAGATGGCAGCAGTGCAGGCAACAGGCACAACCCGAAGACAACTGACCAAGTTGACTGACACATCTCGTCAACACTCCCAGGACCGACCCGTATTGGTTTCCTTACGAGACCCTACTTTGACTGACGCACCTCCATCTGGTCAATCGGGGCGGCACTTGAACGAAGACCACCTTAAGACATCTGGACAACGTTCGACTGTGGCGGCGGCTTTGATAGACAGCGTGCGGTGAGGCACTGCTGGTGCACGACTGTTGCGTCGATCCGAATCTGACTTCGCATTGAGTTGAGGCTGATTCGGCGACAACCGGGCACAACCGAGTTGTCAACATGAACTCGACTGGTGATTGACTGTGGTCTGCTGGTTCGGATGACAACCCCGGACGAGATGGAGATGACAGAATTTCTTGTTGACTGTCAGCGTTGTGCGAGACCGAAGTCCTTCCGAGCCACCTGATGGATGGGCGGAAGGTTCCGAGCAGTTCTAGGAAATCCGCTTTTTTGATGTATTTGTGAGCGTTGATGTGTTAGCCTTTGCCCGTTGAAATCGTCGAGATGGCTTCGGGCGGACGGGCGTGGGGCTTGGCAGGACACTCAGAATGTTAGAGACGTGACTCGGTCTGATTGGTTCGGCATTCATGTTGTCCGAGGAGCTCGTTGAATGGGCAAACTCGTTCAGTAATTTTCGTTCGGGTACACAACAGCGACTTTGGAGCTTTGCATGAGCGAATTCCAGTTGAATCGACGGCAGGCCCTCATTGCGAGCGGCCTGGGGACGCTCAGCCTGGGGATGCCAGGCGCGGTGATGGGGACCGACCAGGTCGACGCCTCGGGAAAGGCGGTTGCATCGGATAAATCCTGCATCTTCATCCTGCTCTGTGGTGGACCGAGCCATGTTGATACATGGGATATGAAGCCAGAGGCGCCGCTGGAATACCGCGGCCCCTATGATCCGATTGCCACCAGGGTGCCGGGCATGCGGATCAATGAGATGCACACAGAGCTGGCCAGGCTGACCGACGAGTTCACGCTCATCAACTCCATGTCTCATCCGGGGTCGATCAGCAATCACTTTGACGCGATGCACAATTTGCTCAGCGGTCAATCGGAGAAGCGAGTACAGCAGGGGGTGCCCGATGAGCATCCCTACATTGGCTCGTTTGTCGCCAAACACAAGCCGAGTGAACGCAACTTTGTCTCCAACGCGTGGCTCATCAAGTGTGTGGGTCCACCCGTTTTTTGTGCTCCGAACATTGGGATCGGTGGCTACCTTGGCTCGGCCTATGCGCCGCTGTTCGTGGGTTCGGAAAGTAACCATCCGGCGATGAAAGACTTCAGCCCGCCGCAGATCTATGAACCTTACGACGAAGGACGCTTCGACGAGCGGAAGTTGCTGCTCGGCCAACTCGAATCCCCTCTGCTGGACAGGGACAAGCAGGTGAGAGACTGGTCGGATCTGCGTGAGAAGACCTACGATGCAATGACGCGTTCCGAAGGTCGGCAGGCATTCGAGTTGAATCTTGAGCCGGACGAAGTTCGTGCACGATATGGAATGCACCCGCTCGGACAGAATCTGTTGCTCGCGCGACGAATGGTGGAAGCCGGGGTTCGCTTTGTTACCGTCAACGGCTGGACAGGTCAGGCTGAGCATGACAAGCAGGGACCACCGAGCAGCAGTTGGGACATGCATGGCGGGAACATGGGCATGGGGAATGCCTTCGGCAACGGATCCTATGGCATGGGATTCTGTCTGCCTCGTCTGGATCAGGCGCTGGCAGCATTGCTCTCCGATCTCAAGGAACGGGGCATGTTGAAGAACACGCTGGTTGTCGTCACAGGTGAGTTTGGTCGAACCCCCTTTGTGTTGAAGCAAGACCCGCCAGGCCGACAGCATTGGCCAAAGTGCTTCTCGGCGATCCTGGCCGGTGCAGGCATCGCTGGAGGGCAGGTGTACGGCAAGACCAACAAATTGGGCGAGTATCCCACGGAGAACCCGGTCCGTCCCGAGGAACTGGCCGCAACCATCTATCACGCCCTCGACATTCCCATCAACGATCCGCAAGACGCCACCGGCATCTCACGCTCCTTGACCACAGGCAAGCCGATCATGGACTTGTTCGGTTAAATGTTTCGACGATTTGGGAATGCGAGAAGAAAACCCGGTAGCCGACTACTGAAAGAGCAGTAGACCGTTCAATCTTGCCTCCAGAGATCTGTCCGGTTCACATTGTCACGCGGCGAACGACTTCGCTGCGTTTAATGGTTTCGCTTACGCCAGAATGTCATGGACCACATTGCCATGCACATCGGTGGGGCGGAAGTCTCGGCCGCTGTAACGGTACGTCAGCTTCGTATGGTCGATCCCCATCAGATGCAGGATGGTGGCGTGCAGATCGTGAACGTGCGTGCGATTCTCGACTGCGGCGAATCCAAACTCGTCAGTCGCTCCATATGCCATCCCCCCCTTCACACCACCGCCCGCCATCCAGACGGAGAAGCCGTGATTATTGTGGTCGCGTCCGTCGGAACCTTCTGACGTCGGGGTCCGTCCGAACTCGCCGCCCCACAGGATCAGGGTTTCCTCGAACAGGCCTCGGGACTTCAAGTCGCGGATGAGCGCTGCGATTGGCTTGTCGCAGTCACGAGCCTTTTTCGCGTGGGCGGAAATGTTGCCGTGGTCGTCCCAGGGCTGGCCGGCACCAAAGAAGACCTGAGTCATGCGCACGCCTCGTTCTGCGAGTCGTCGTGCAACGAGGCAGGCATCGGCAAACTGTCCTGAACCGTACAACTCTCGCGTCGTTTTACTTTCCTGGTTCAGATCGAAGGCCTCCTGAGCTTCAGTCTGCATTCGGAAGGCCATCTCCATGGATTGAATACGCGCCTCCAGCTGTGGATCGCCGCCGCTTTCGTCGCGGTGCAGGGAGTTCATCTGGTTGATCAGATCGAGCTGTCGACGCTGTGCATCGCGTGTGAGGTACTTGTTGTTGATGTTGCGAATGACTTCCTTCGGATTCAGGTTACTATTGTTGATGTGGCAGCCTTGGTAGATGCCCGGCAGGAAGCTGTTGCTCCAGAGTTGTGGACCGACGACCGGCTTTCCGGGACAGAGGACAACGAAGCCGGGCAGGTTTTGATTCTCGCTTCCCAGCCCGTAGCACAGCCACGACCCCATGCTGGGTCGGGTTGGTTGGGTTTCGCCCGAGTTCATCATCAGCAGTGAGGGCTCGTGATTAGGGACGTTGGTATGCATCGAGCGAATCACGCAGATGTCGTCGATGCATTTTCCTGTCTCCGGAAAGATTTCGCTGACCTCGATGCCTGATTCACCGCAGGCGTTGAATTTGAAGGGGGACATCATCAGTCCGCCGGTCCGCCGCTCGGTTTTAATGTCGGCAGCGGGTGGTTTCTCGCCGTTGTACTTGGCGAGCATTGGTTTGGGATCAAATGTGTCGACCTGCGATGGCCCGCCGTTCATGAACAGGTGAATGACGCGTTTCACTTTCGCAGGGAAATGAGGTTCCCGGGAGGCCAGCGGATTGACAGCCGCTGCCGCTTGAGCGCTGGAGAGCATTCCCTCGTCGAACAGCAGGCCTGCCAGCCCGAGTGTTCCCAGTCCAGTGCCGACTCGGCCAAGCATGGCCCTTCGCGACAGAGGGTGTGATGCAAACGCAGCGTGAAAAGGAGGTGTCATGATTCGCTCAGCGGGTGATGTGTGCGTGGTGTGTCGAGAAGCGGGTCAATCGATGTACATAAACTCGTTCAGGCTCAGCAGCACCTGGGCGTACTGTTCCCACGCATTCAGCTTTTGTTCCTGTTGGTCTTCTGTTGCCGTGCTCAGGAAGGTCAATCCAATCTGCAGTTCCTGTTCCGAGGGGGCCCGGCCAAAGAGCAACTTGAACGCTGTCTCGATGCGTTCCGATTCGGAATCCGCACTCGACTGAAGTCGATGGGCCAACGCTTTGGACTGACTGACCATGAACTCACTGTTGAGCACGAACAACTGCTGTTGCGGCACAGTCGTGACCGTACGTTTGGCGCTGGTGACGTTCGCATCAGGGAAATCGAACAACCTCAGGAGTTCATCAAGATCGTGACGACTCACCTTGGTGTAAACCGTGCGCCGCACGCCGGTCAGCGGAACGTTCTCCCCCCCCAGGGTCGGGTCGAGATTTCCTGAGACAGCCAGCAACGCATCACGCCACGCTTCCACGTCAAGCCGTCGGCGATTCATCCGCCACAGCAGACGGGCTTCGGCATCGATTTCAGAGTTCTGTTCGCTGTGTTCACTGGAGAGCATGTAGGTGGCGGAAAGCATGATCTTGCGATGCAGGGTCTTCAGTGACCAGCCCTGTTCCATGAAGTCGACAGCCAGCCAGTCGAGGAGTTCGGGATGTGTCGGTCGATCACCCAGTGCGCCAAAGTTGCTTGGCGTTCCCACCAGACCCTTGCCGAAGTGATGCTGCCAGACCCGATTGACCATCACACGAGCGGTCAGCGGGTTGTCGTCGCTGGCAATATCTTCGGCCAGTTCGCGGCGCCCACTCCCCTGCTCAAGGCTGGCGATCTGCGCCGGCCAGCACTCTCAAAAACTGCCGGGGAGCAACGTCTCCTTTCCGAGCGGGATTGCCCCGCAGGAAGATCGGCATGTCCTTGGGGTTGGCATCGTGAATGGCGTGTGCTGCAGGGTACATTGGCGGAGCTGACTTGCGGGCCTCTTCGAGAGTCTGCTTCAGTTCCTGAAGTTCGGCCTGATCGACCTCTGACAAGGCGGACATGAACTCTGCATCGGGGAGGCGAAACAGACCGCCATCACCAAAGACATCCTTCAAGAGTTCGGCTTTGTCCTTGCTGAGCTTGCGATCCTTGCCGCTGGAGTTCGCATTGTCGGAGTCGGCGGTGACGGACGCTGGCGGTGCGGAGGTGAACAGCATGAAGTTGACCGTTGCCCCTGATCCCTGGCTCGTGCCGCTCCGATCGAGTCCAGCGATGGCCTGGAAACGTTGAGTTCCCTCAGGCAGGTCGTAGGCAATGACGCAGGGGGCATGAGTACCCAGTCCGTTTTCGAACTTCTGGTCCCCAATCTGCAATGGGGCTCCCGAGATGCCTCGATCGATATTCACGGTGCCGTAGCCTGGATTGGCGAATCGCCATTTCAGGTCGGTCAGCTTCACTTCGCCATCGGCCGTCACCAATCTGGGGTCAATCCAGTCGGCGTGGTCGCAGGATTTGCCGTCCCCCGCATCAGTGATTACCAGATAAAGCTCTTTGGCATCGGGGAGTTCAACGTCGATCGGGACGGAGGGACGGTCGCGTGTGAGCAGCGGACTGGTCCAGATGGGAGCCCCGTTGCTCGGTGGCGAGACGGGACCTGTGCCATCCCGTTCATCCAGTACGTCCTGCAGGTACTGCTCGAAGGACTCTGCGGCCCGTTGGACCGCTTCGGGGATCTGGTCCTGCGGTGTTTCTGCTGTTGGTTCGGAAAGGGCATGCCAATCGCCAAGGGCAACATGCCGCTGGCTCTTCTCTCGCTTCAGAAACTCAGCCCAGCGGCCAATCAGCGATTCCTTCAGCCCCATCTCTTCGGCGAGTTGCTTATTGGAAAGCGACTGTTGGTGTGCCCGCGCAACCCGCTGCTTCCAGATCGCCAGAACGTAGTCACTGACGCGATTGAGTTGCCCTTCGGCCTGAAGTTCCCGCTGCTCCTTCGTCCGGTCGTTCAATCGCTTTTCCGATTGCTTAAGACGCTGCTGGCCTTCGTCGTACGCGACGACGACCGATGGATCGACCAGGGGGATCGTCTTCAGCGGGGAACTGTTAAAGATCCCCGCGAGGGAGTAGTAGTCGCTGGTTGGAATCGGGTCGAACTTGTGATCGTGGCAGCGGGCACAGCTCACGGTCAGCCCAAGGAATCCGCGGGTGAGAGTGTCGACGCGGTCATCCAATTCATCTGCTTCGGCTTTCGCCTTATCGGAGTTCTTGTAGTACACCGCTCCCAGCCCGAAGTACCCGAGTGCCTTGTAGCGGTCATAGCCGGAATGATCGTCGAGCAGATCACCGGCAATCTGCAGCCGGGCAAATTCGTTGTAGGGCATGTCGGCGTTGAACGATTCAATGACCCACTGGCGATAACGCCACGCCTGATCGTTGGGCTTCACGGAAAAGGTGTGAGCCTGATCGTCGGCATAGCGGGCGACATCCAGCCAATAACGCCCCCATCGCTCTCCGTAGTGAGGCGAGGAGAGCAGGCGGTCAATCAGTTTCGCGTACGCATCGGGAGAATCATCGGCCAGGAATGCGTCGACTTCTGCGGGAGTGGGAGGAAGCCCGAGTAAGTCGAATGTTGCCCGACGAATGAGCGTCCTCCGGTCGGCCTGAGGAACAGGTGGAAGTGATTCCTGTTCCAGCCGGGCCAGAACAAAGTGATCGATTTCATTGTGAGGCCAGCTGGTGTCGTTCACGGTTGGCAGCGGCGCTTTCACTGGACGCTGAAATGCCCAGAACTCGACCGCTTTGTCGAAGTCGATGCCAGCCTGTGCCGCGACCGCCTTTCCTTCACGAGGATCGGGGGCTCCCATGTTGATCCATGTCTCGAAGTCCTGGATCACAGAATCGGGGAGGCGGCCGCTCGGGGGCATTTCGTAGTCCTCGTACTTGAGGGCTGCGACAATCAGGCTTTCATCGATGGCATTGGGAACAACGGAGGGGCCGGTATCGCCACCCTTGCGCATGGCTTCACGGGTGTCGAGCCTCAGACCCGCTTGCAGAGGTTTGGAGTCTGCTGCGTGGCACTCGTAGCAGTGCTGTACAAGCACGGGACGAATTTTGGATTCGAAGAACTCGAGACCAACATTGTCATCCGCCGCCTGAGCGCCGGAGATCAGGCAGCAAAGAGCCAGACAGGGAGCAAGGCGACGCTGCACCATAGGAGGGCCTTGGTTTTGCAGGTGGGGCGGCGAGGAGCCGCAAGTGGGGTGGGATTCACCGCAAGTCTAGCAGTCGGGCAGACCTCGGCCAATATCAACGCCCGCGAATGGATCCTGTCAGCGCCAAATCAGCGTGGGTCAACTGCAGTAGAGAACCTGATCAAGACAGCGTCGACTCGAGTCAACTGTGCACGCCGCATAGGACCGCTCCCCTTTGCGATCGACTTGTCATTCGGTTCAGCAGCAGCGGTGAGGTCAGGCGGTCTACGAATTCAGCAGCCAAACCTTGCCGCTCTGTTCTGCTGCCCGTGTTCCGCGCC
>JAGQPW010000157.1 GCA_020426515.1 Planctomycetaceae bacterium
ACCCCGCAGTACGTCGCACCACTCAACGGCAGCAAGGGCGCGCTGTACGAAGGAGGCATTCGCGTCCCCTGCGCAGTCTGGTGGCAAGGCATAGAGAGTCCCGGTCGAACGTGTGACGAGCCAGTGCTCAGCATGGACTTCTATCCAACGCTGGCGGAACTGGCAGGTGCGAACTTGCCAGCCCGGCAACCGATCGATGGCGTGAGTCTGATTCCCTTCCTCAACCGGTCCGGGACACTCAACCGCGAAGCGGTCTACTGGCATTTCCCCTGTTACATCGGCCGCGGAGAACCGTGCAGCACCATCCGTGCGGGGGACTGGAAACTGATTCAGAAATTCGAGGACAAGTCGGTGGAACTGTTCAATCTGCACGACGATCCTGGTGAGTCGAGAAATCTCGCACAGTCAAACCCAGACAAAACTCATCAGATGCTCAGCCTGCTGACTGACTGGCAATCAACACTCAACGCCCCCCGCCCATCTGAACCGAACCCTGCCTTCGACCCCACCACGATTCACCGGGGCGGCAAAGGGCGAAAGCAGCGACAAACTCAGCGTTGACTGAAGCGCCTCATCTCCCACCAGATCTCTGATTGGCAGCGTCTTTCAACCGCCGAGCCGTCTCGGCGACCGACAGCCCCTGCTTCTGGATCATCTGCACTGCTTCACGCTTGAACTGGGCAGTAAAACTCCGACGATGTCTTTGACATACAATGCTCTCCTTACAAATGATGATACGCTCTTTCCGAGCGCCCACCATTCGAGGGAAAGTCCAAGATCGAGAGACTATATTAGACTATGGTACCATGATTGGGGGCAGGTCACTCCTGGTTCGAGCATTCGGATCAGGGGTGGTTCCGTCATGGCAGCGACGGTCGATCGGACGCTGTATGGCGGATCCAACTGGCTCGTTCACGCAGATCCCAGCCTGTGTCAGTCCTTTTCCCGTCGTTTTGGAGAATTTCTCAGCTTGTCGATTAAACCTTGGTTTCTATAACGGTCCAGAGGTTGAACGAATTAAACGTTTTTGGTGAGGCGTTCATGTTCAGGCAGACAACCAACCGTTTAAGGAACAAGAAATGTTGATGCGACAAGTGACACTGGGAGTGGCGGCGGTCGCTCTGATGGCGGGAGCGATTCCTGTTACGGCGGAAGACGCGAAGTCGAACGGAAAAGACATTGTGACAACTGCGGTCGAAGCTGGTTCCTTCAAGACGCTGGCTGCGGCCCTCACGGCGGCCGATCTGGTTGAGACTCTGCAGGGCCCGGGGCCGTTCAACGTGTTCGCGAAGTTACCAGAAGGAACTGTGGCAAATCTCCTGAAGCCGGAGATCAAGGCGAACCTGGTGTCCGTACTGACTTACCACGTTGTGCCCGGCAAAGTGATGGCTGCCGACGTCGTGAAGCTGAGTGCTGCCGGCACGGTGAATGGTCAACGAGTTGACATTCAGGCAGGGAGTGATGGAGTGTTCATCGACAATGCACGTGTGTTAACGACTGACATCGGCTGCTCAAACGGCGTGATCCACATCATTGATCAGGTGATTCTAACTCCGGAGACGAACATCCCGGCGACCGCGGCCAGCGTGGGAACCTTCAAGACCCTCTTGGCCGCTGCTGAGGCGGCTGGTCTCGTGGAGGCGTTGTCCGGCGAAGGTCCGCTGACCGTATTCGCTCCAACTGATGAGGCTTTTCGCGAAACTGCCTGAGTGAACCGTTGCCAATCTGCTGAAGCCGGAGAACAAGGCGCAACTCATCTCGATTCTGAAGTATCACGTCGTCGCTGGTCGCAACTTCTCGACGGATCTGCTGGCGGCCATGTCTGTGACTTCGCTTCAGGTGGGTGAGCTGCATGTCTCTGTGACGGATGCTGGGGCTACAGTTCAAGGGGCAAGACTCGTGGCAACCGACATCCACGCGTCTAACGGCGTGATCCACGTCATCGATTCAGTTATGCTGCCCAAGACTCCTGCAAAAGCGGCTGTCAAACCGATCTCACACTCCGTTTCTCAGCCAGTGAGCTACACCTGCCCGCAGACTGGCCGCGTGGTGGTACCTCACTCTCAGTAGATCTCTGAAAGCCCATTTGCAGGATCCAAACCACCACTGTTTTCAACGCCCTTTCGCCAGTCCGCGAAGGTGGCGTTGAGTGTTGAAAATGCCTGGAGTGACTGAACTTATGCCTCACACCGCCATCTTGGGAGCCACTGGAACAATCGGAAGCTGCCTTGCCCGACGATTGGCTTCCAAAGGAGATCAAGTTCTGCTCGTGGGGCGGTCCGCATCGAAGTTGGAGAGCATGGGCACCGCGCTCCAGCAACCATGGCGGGTCACGAATCTACAACAATCCAATGCCTTGGAGACGGACTTGCGGCAGGCTTCCGAGCAATATGGCCCGCTGGACGCTCTGGTCTGCTGCGTCGGCTCAATTCTCTTGAAGCCCGCGCATGCAACCAGTGACGAAGAGTTTCAGGAAGTGGTCGCCACCAATCTCTTCACTGCATTTGCGACAGTTCGAGCCGGTGCCCGGCTACTTCGGCAACGTGGGGGCTCCATTATTCTGTTCGCATCGGCAGCCGCTGAGATCGGGATTCCGAATCACGAAGCGATCGCGGCTGCAAAGGGTGGTGTGATCGGTCTGGCGCGGTCGGCCGCGGCGACCTACGCCCCGCAGAATTTGCGTGTGAATGTCATCAGTCCAGGGCTGATCCGGACCGAGTTGACGCGACGAATCTGGGAGAATCCCGCGGCGGCCTCAGCTTCACAGAGGTTGCATCCCCTCGGCCGACTCGGCGAGCCGGATCAAGTGGCATCGCTTGCCGAATGGCTAATGCAGCCCGAGAACGACTGGATTACGGGGCAGGTGATTGGCGTAGATGGAGGATTGGCTCATGTGCTCAGTCAATCACGTTAACCGTCTGTTGTCTGCATCCGATCGCGATGTACTGCGTAGGGAACATCGCGGCGAGTCACCCGCCCTGCGGACGTCTCCGTTCTGCAAGCATTATGTTGCGGTCAAGAAGTACTTTGGCAGTCTGTTTCAAGAGTCGCCCTTGGTTTCGGCGATTATTGCGATCTTGCTGCTGAGTGGTGCGGGTCATCTCGGAACACTCTTCCTTTCCGGCGGTGCATGGGAAGGTTCGGTTTCAGCCAGGAAGCCCGGTTTGTTTGCAATTTCGGCTGGGGCTACTCTCTGGTCACTGCTGCTTCTCAGTCGGCACATGCTGCATGTGCGGGGAGTGCGGGGGGTAAGAGATGCAATATCGGTGAGTTTGCTGCTGGAAGTTGTTCTAATCACCCTGCAGTTTCATCGGGGCGTGCCGTCGCACTTCAATCACGCGACGCCCCTTGATGCCTGCATTGAATCGGCAATGCTTATGTTGGTACTGGCGGCAACCGCAGGAATCTGCTGGCTAGCCTGGCAAACTGGGAGGTTGACTGGGCTGAGCGAACACCTTGCTGAAGCGTACCGATCGGGCTTATGGTTTCTCATTGGCTCGTGTCTCATCGGAGCGATGATCACTGTGATCGGTGAACAGCAGTTGGAAATGGGACGCTCACCGGAAATTCTCGGACGCTCGGGTGTCCTGAAATACCCGCATGGCATCGTATTGCATGCATTACAGACGTTGCCGGCTGTTGCCTGGATGATGTCCCAGACCAAGTTGCAGCATGCACTGACATTGATCAGAATTGCGGTCTCCGGCCACGCTCTGCTGCTGGCTCACGCGGTGCGACAAACACTTCAAGGTCGCGCAAGGTTCGACACAGATTTGGTCAGTATGATCTGGCTCATCTCAGGCACATTCTGCATCCTGCTTCCGGTGTTTGCCAGCATTGCCACATCGATGACACTTTGGTTTTCGGATCGAGCGAAGGATCGCATTCTGCATTCTTAATCATCCTAGATAGCTGTGGGGTAGCGGTCCATCTTGAGATTGGGCCATTAGGTTTGGCGATGGTAAATGGTTTCCCGAATTCCCCATGAGATCGGAAAAAGTTCCAAAAAGCGGTGAAACAGCAACGTGCTATACGGATTACTAAACGAGCGATTTCCAGAAATCTAGCGATAATTTGGATAACCTGAAGGCAAAACGAATGGACAAGATATTTCTTTCCAAGCTGGTATTTATCGTAGCAGCAGGAGCCTCGTTCCTGTTCTCAGTCTATCTTTGGTTCTCTGGAAGCAACGAGCAGGGCATATTTGTCGGTATCTGGGTCCCTTCGAGCTTAAGTTTCGGAACATTGATGCTGGGGGGCAAAGCCGATGAGTGACATTACCATTTTCGTCTTTGGATGCGGCGTGATGTGTGTCGCCCTGGCCGCAACGTTCATCGCCTCGATTGCAGGGGATGACCCGAATGCATCGGACACCGCGGACTCGGACCGCGGGGCGGAATTGGAAAGCGTTCCTATTCGCCGTGCGAACCAAATTGATTCATCTACAGAATGATCTTTGTGAATCGAGTCCGCAGCGGACTGAGGGCGAGACGGTTGAGAGTCATTCAGATGGGAAGATTTGATGTCTGGAGAGATTTTGTTGACGGGTGCCACCGGCTATGTGGGCGGTCGATTGCTATCGCTGCTGCAGCAGTCGGGGCGCCATGTTCGCTGCCTGACCCGACGCCCTGACGCTCTGAAAGATCGTGCAGGTTTCACGACGACAGTCGTTCGCGGAGATGTCCTCGATCGGTCGTCGCTAACGGAGGCGTTTGACGGCGTTGAGACGGCCTATTATTTCGTGCACTCGATGGGCCAGGACAAGAACTTCGAGGAACAGGATCGAGTTGCAGCCGAAAACTTTGCGAAAGCAGCAGCGGCTGCCGGCGCGAGAAGGATCATCTACCTAGGCGGTCTCGGGAATCCCGATCACCAGCTCTCGAAACACCTTCGAAGTCGCCAGGAGACTGGAGACGTCCTGCGTATGCATCATCCGCAGGTGATCGAGTTCCGGGCGTCGATTGTGATTGGGTCAGGCAGTCTTTCGTTCGAAATGATTCGCGCTTTGGTCGAACGGCTGCCGATCATGATCTGTCCCAAATGGGTGAGCGTGAAGGCTCAGCCAATCGCAATTGAGGATCTGCTCGCGTACCTGGTTGCTGCTTTGGACCTGCCGATCGGTCATTCCCAGGTCTATGAGATCGGCGGTCCGGATCAGCTCTCCTATGGCGAGCTGATGCAAGAGTATGCTCGGCAGCGGGGATTACGGAGGTGGATGATTCCCGTGCCACTTCTGACCCCACACCTGTCGAGTCTCTGGCTGGGGCTGGTGACGCCGCTCTACGCGCGGGTTGGTCGAAAGCTTGTTGAGAGCCTGCGTAACCCGACGCTGTTGTCGAACAACCTGGCGAGCCGCACCTTCGACGTGATCCCTCGATCTGTCCCGGAAGCAATTGAGCGGGCGCTCGTCAACGAAGACCACGAGTTTGCCGAAACGCGCTGGTCGGATGCTCTGTCAGCCGGTGGTACAATACGTCAATGGGGAGGGACTCGGTTTGGCTCGCGGCTGGTCGACTCCCGATCGGTGGCCGTGCCAGTCACTGTCGAACAAGCGTTCGCACCGATCCGTCGCATCGGGGGCAAGACGGGTTGGTACTACGCTAACTGGCTGTGGTCGTTGCGAGGATTTCTGGATTTGCTGGTGGGCGGCATTGGAGTCCGACGCGGTCGACGCGACCCTGAACAGCTTCGGCCAGGAGACGCCTTGGACTTCTGGAGAGTGGAAGCCTGTGAGTCATCACGATTGCTGAGGCTGTCCGCAGAGATGAAATTGCCGGGACGTGCGTGGCTCGAATTCGAGGTCACTCCCTGCGGGGAAGGGAGCCAGATTCGCCAGACGGCCATCTTTGATCCCGTCGGTCTAACTGGACTGGCATACTGGTACGGCATCTATCCGCTTCACCAGTTTGTGTTCGCGGGAATGCTGCGCAACATCGCGAAAGAAGCGGAGAAAATTCATCGCCAGACAGATACGGCTGTGTAGAACTGGTGCGTTCAGAATGCAGGGAGATGCAAAGACATGAAACATTCTCACTCAATCACTGCCACAGCGCCGATCTGGACGTCCCAGTGGCTGTTTGCCGCCGGGTTCTACAACCTCGTTTGGGGAGCAAGCGTCATCGTTTGGCCCCACTGGCTGTTCGATGCTACTGGCCTGGAACGGATGAACTATCCAGAAATCTGGCAGTGCGTGGGGATGATTGTTGGAGTCTACGGACTCGGTTATCTCATCGCGGCGACCAACCCGCGGATGCATTGGCCGATCGTGCTCGTCGGATTGCTCGGCAAAATCTTCGGTCCCATCGGATTCGCGATTGCGATGGCGCGAGGCGTTTTCCCGCCCGCCTTCGGTTCGACCATTCTAACGAACGACTTGGTGTGGTGGATTCCCTTCGGCATGATTCTGCGGGATGCCTGGCGCTCGCGGGCACTCGATCCGAAACCAATTGACTCACTGCAGCGATTTGTCCGCGAGGTGCATATCAAAGCTCCACCAACCGTCGTATTCCGTTTCCACGAAAGCCCGAAGGCACTTGAGAAGTTAATTCCCCCATGGGAGAACATGCGTGTTGCAGAATCAGCGGGCTCTTTGCAGGTTGGAACACTCGTGGTCCTGAAAGGGCGGGTCGGGCCAGTTCCTGTTCGGTGGGTTGCGCGCCACACGGAGTATGATCCGCCGCATCTGTTCGTGGATCGTCAGGAGTCCGGTCCGTTTGCGGCCTGGGTCCACTGCCATCAGTTCCTGTCGGACGGTCAGGGCGGGACGATCCTTCGTGACGAAGTGAATTACGCAGTGCCGCTTGGAATTCTTGGACAGTGGCTGGGGGACTGGTTCGTCCGTCGGAAACTGGAGGTCATGTTTGCTTATCGGCACGAAGTGACGAAACGACTGGTCGAATCGGGAGGGAACTCTGTTCGCCCCGACGCTAGGGCCTTGCTTTCCAAGGGGGTCACGTAGTGGCTGGAGATGTGATCATTGTCGGTGCGGGGCTCTCAGGCCTGTGCTGCGCTTTGCGGCTCCAGCAGGCTGGGGTCAACTGCACCATTCTGGAGGCGTCAGACGGCGTCGGGGGTCGCATTCGGACCGATGAGGTGGACGGCTTTCTCCTCGATCGCGGATTCCAGGTCTTTCTGACGAGCTATCCCGAAGCACAGCGGGTTCTCGACTTTCCATCTCTGCAACTGAAAGCCTTTCAACCCGGTGCTCTGGTGCGGCATGCAGGTCGATTTCACGAGTTGACGGACCCCTGGCGACGTCCCTGGGCCGCGGTTCGCTCGTTGCTATCTCCGATTGGCACATGGACCGACAAACTGCGTGTGGCGCGATTTCGCAGTCAGGTCATGCAAGGAACGCTGGTAGACCAGTTTGCTCGCCCTGAGACAACGACGCTCGACGCGCTCCAAACGGCCGGGTTTTCAGAGCAGATGATCGACCTCTTCTTTCGGCCTTTCCTAGGCGGGATCTTCCTCGATGCGGACCTGACCACTTCCAGTCGCATGTTGTACTTCGTCTTCCGCATGTTTTCCTCAGGCGACACCTGCCTACCTACGAACGGGATGGAGGCGATCGCACGCCAGATCGCCGACCGATTGCACACCGGCACAGTGCAGTTGAATTCCCCGGTAGCATCAGTGGAACCGTCCCTAATTCGACTCTCCACTGGCCAGAACATCGATACGCGAGCAGTCGTGGTGGCGAGCGATGGGCCGAGCACAGCAAAGCTACAGGGCAAATCGGAACCAGTGTCCGGTCAGGGGGTGACATGCCTGTATTTCGCCGCCTCTACGCCGCCAGTTGATCGCCCCATCCTGATGCTCAATGGAGAAGGTCGAGGTCCGATCAACAATCTCTGCGTCCCCACCACAGTGGCGTCGAGTTACGGACCTGCTGGCCAGAGCTTGATCTCAGTCACTGTGCTGGGGAACCCGTCCGACAATCGGCTCATGGCTGATGTGTTGGAGCAGCTTCGAGACTGGTTTGGGACGCAGGTCAACAACTGGAGGCACTTGAGGACATACACCATTCCGTATGCACTTCCATCGCAGATTTCTCCGGCACTCAATGAACCGGAACGATCCGTGCGTTGCAAGCCCGGGCTCTATGTCTGCGGAGATCACCGCGACAACGCTTCGATTCAGGGAGCCATGATTTCCGGACGCCGGGCTGCTGACGCGGTGCTGGAGGATCTCTCGTGAATGATGTGGTGATTCAAGGCATCTGGCTGATTCATCTGGCCTCTACGCTGTACATGGTTGGGCTGATCTGGTTTGTGCAGATCGTGCACTATCCGCTGCTTGCCATAGTTGGCAGATCAGAGTTTCTGATCTATGAGCAAGAGCATGTGAAGTGGACGACCTGGGTAGTGTCGCCGATGCTCTTTGAGTTCGGTACCTCCCTCCTGCTGATCTGGAGTCGACCACGAGGGATTCCTGCCTGGACTGCCTGGGCAGGATTGTCGCTGTTGGTGATGATCTGGTTGTCCACCGTGTTGATTCAAGTCCCTTGCCATCGGCGACTTGAGCAGGGCTATGAATCCGAGGTCCACCGGAGGCTTGTCGATTCGAATTGGATTCGCACGATTTGCTGGAGCCTCCGGGGTGCACTCGTGATTTGGATGGTGTGGGTGACCTCATCGCCGAGCCCCACGAGTACTCAACAACCGGACCGCCAGAGTTCCGTCCCCGCTGCATCCGTCTGGAGTCTCCAACCATGACAACAGCAGCTCTGATCTATCCGCACCAACTATTCGCCGAGCACCCAGCGCTGCAGGATGTTTCGCAGGTCGTACTTGTCGAGGAGCCGCTGTTCTTCACGCAGTATCGCTTCCACCGCCAGAAGCTGATTCTGCACCGGGCCACGATGATGGGGTTCGCTGAACGACGTCGGCAGCGGAGTCAAAAAGTCCAATACATCTCATCCAAGCAGATGGAGCGGACATCAGACATCGCCGGAATTCTGAAACGTCTGGGGATCGACTCCGTGCGGTACGTCGACCCGTGTGACGACTGGCTCTCGACGCGGTTGTCGGCAGCCCTGAAGGAGCAGAGCATCCAAGAGAAGGTACTCGAAGACCCTCATTTCCTGACTCCGACCTCGGAGATTGAGGACTTTACTGCAGGCAAACGGAAGTTGTTCTTCACCAAATTCTATATTGCCCAGCGAAACAGACTCGGCGTGCTGCTGGAAAATGATGGCGAGCCAGTCGGAGGCAAATGGAGTTTCGATCCCGAGAACAGAAAGAAGCTACCCAAAGCGATTCGGGTACCTGACACGCCCTGCGTGGCGGAGACGGAGTCTATTCGCCAGGCACGGCAGTATGTGCGGAGAAATTTCCCTGACGCCGTCGGAACGGATGCAGAGTTCAATTACCCAACCGATCACGAGACAGCCGCTACCTGGCTCGCAGAATTCGTCCATCAAAGACTGGCGTCCTTTGGCGACTACGAGGACTCCATCAGCGAAAAGCATGAGGTCCTGTTTCATTCCGTGCTGACTCCGATGTTGAACATCGGACTGCTTTCTCCTCATCAGGTTCTCGATGCAGCGCTGGCTCAAGCGGGCCAGATACCACTCAACTCCCTGGAAGGTTTTGTGCGACAGGTCATTGGCTGGCGCGAGTTTGTCCGCCTCGTGTACCTGACCCTCGGTCGACAACAACGCAGCCAAAACTTCTGGGGATTTACTCAAGAAATCCCGAGAGCATTCTACGAGGCGAGCACCGGAATCGAACCTGTCGACCATGTCATTCGCAAAGTGTTACGCACCGGATACTGCCATCACATCGAGCGGCTGATGATTCTGGGGAACTTCCTGCTGTTGTGCGAAGTACATCCCGACGCTGTTTACCGCTGGTTCATGGAGCTGTTCATCGACGCCTACGACTGGGTGATGGTCCCCAACGTCTACGGCATGAGCCAGTACGCGGATGGGGGGCTCATGACGACCAAACCTTATCTGAGCGGGTCGAGCTACGTGCGGAAAATGAGCGACTTCAAAAGAGGCCCCTGGTGCGACGTCTGGGATGCGCTTTACTGGCGGTTCGTGGACCGACATGTCAATTTCTTCGCAGGCAATCCACGTCTTGCGGTCATGGCCTCAATGAGGAAGAGGATTGGCCATCGAATGGAGGAACACCATCGAGTGGCCGGCGAATTCTTGACTCGGTTTTACGGACGATGACGCGGACATCGCGATTGTCCTGTTAACCTACCCGGAGATTTCGTCGTCAGCCTGCGGTGACCCGTGTGAGAACGTGGTGTTAAACAAGCGGGGGGTGTTCAACAGAGAGACCGAGAGTTCTGGCGGGATGCTTGCGGGGTCCGAGAAGAAACGTGGCGTTTCCTCTCGGTGCCCGTGTCTTGATCTCGAAACAGTGAGATCTGTCGCGGGGTGAAGCGACCGCTCGCGATTGTCGCAAAGTCTTTGGCGGGCTTGGGATTTGCGACCGCGCATGACAAAACGCCGAGCGGTGACCCACTCGGCGTTTTGCGTTAACCAGTCGGGGACGTTATTTCGTCCCCGAAATCAAGGCTCCCCGAGGCTGTCTCAACTCGATTCACAGTTTATCGAACGAGGGGCCTTGTGTATCAAGAGGTTACGGCGACGCCCGGTCATCGTCCTTCACCCCTGGACGGCCCATTCTGACGAGAAATCGGAGAAAACGCCAGTTCGCAAAACGCGTCCCGATGGCATGAAGCTCGCCCGTCATTATCAGGCCCTGCTT
>JAGQPW010000158.1 GCA_020426515.1 Planctomycetaceae bacterium
CCAGCACCTCAGACCTCACTTGGCGGTGTTGTTTCTCCCCATGCTCACCACTCGATGGTGAAAGGGCAGACGCCCAACCACTCTCTGGAGTGGCGATCCCGCCAAGCCCCCAACTGCACACCGCCTCTGGAGCATGGATCGGCTGCCTGCTTGTAACACGAATCAATGCAGATTGCCAATTACTTTTTAAGAAAGCAAGGGCGGATAAATTACACCGACATCACCCGTTGACGTAATTACACTCAAGTCCGAGAACAGGCACTGTAGCCCAGACAAATTCGCTCTAACATCCAGGTGCGAGGCGACGCGATTGAGTGCGCCGAATTGTTCAAAAAACCACAGTTCATTCACTTGTCTTTATGAATTCAAAGTGATACTTCTTTTTTTGTACGGGCTTTCACCTTCGCCGTTCACTGCTCAAGGAACAACGAATGGGATCACGGGCTTCGCTTCCAACGCAGCGCACTCGGAACGATTCTTCGTTACCTTCCGAGTTACAGGCCTCTCAATCACTGGCGACAGGATTTCAGGTGGCCACCCAGCTTTCGCTGCAGGGGGATTTGCTGCAAGCCCGGACCGCATGGGATCTGTTGTTGGCGGAAGCGCAGACGGAGTCGCAGCGAGGCACGATCCGCAACAACCTGGCAGTCCTGGATGCAGCGCTGCAGAACCAGTCTGGTGCTGAGCTGCAGCTGGAGTCGCTGACTCAGTCGGGAGACCATCGTGCGGCAGTTCAGCATAATCTCGCTCAGCTGAGGGAGATCACGAGACGTGCCAGTGGGAATGGGGACCACAACCGGCGACCGCGGATCGCCGTTCTCAGCTTTCTCTTCAACTGGCCGTCCACGGGGGGAGGCATCGTTCACACTGTGGAACTGGTCCAGTTCTTGTCGAAGGCAGGTTTTGAGGTCGCCCTGATTCATCCGGTGTTTTCCCATTGGCGGCTCGGTGGCGTCGACAGCACCTGCCCGATAGCAACGACTCCCATTGAGTTCTCCGACGCTGGTTGGACGATCGAGAATGTGCAACGCAAGTTTCGTGAAGCAGTCGATGCAGTTTCACCGGAACACGTCATTATCACGGACTGCTGGAACTTCAAGCCGCACCTTGCGGCAGCGATGCAGGGGTATTCATATCTTCTGCGAATGCAGGCTCTGGAGTGTCTTTGCCCGCTAAACAACCTCCGCCTGCAGCCAGGGCCATCAGGTGCTTTTCTGCAATGCGCTCAGTCGCAACCCAAGGATCCGGGCCAGTGTGCTAAGTGCCTTCGCGAGAACGACTGGACGTCGGGTGCCTTGCACCGCGCGGAGCGAGAATTCAGCGGTGTCGGCTCACAAACTTATAACGAGTTGCTACTGTCCACGACTCGACAGGCGAGAGCCGTATTGGTGCTCAATGAGTCGGCGAAGGCACTGTGGGAGCCCTACTGTGGTGATGTCCGTGTCGTGACCTGGGGCATGGACTCGACGAGGTTTCCGAAGGCGAATGTTCCTGAGGTAGCGGACACCGATTCCTCCCCGTCGATCAGGATTCTTTTTGCAGGGTTACCCAGCGAACCCATCAAGGGATTTGCCGTCGTTCACAAGGCGTGCCGGGCCCTCTGGGAGCATCGCCAGGACTTTGAACTGTGGGTGACGGCGGACCAGCATTCGGGTGGACACGATGATCCGTTTCTGCGCTGGATTGGGTGGCAATCACAGTCTCAGTTGCCCGGTTGGTATCGACGGGCCGATTTTGTCGTGGTTCCCACGTTGGCCCAGGATGGATTGAGTCGAACTGCGGTGGAAGGCATGGCCTCCGGCAAAGCGATTTTGGGCAGCCGACTTGGCAGCTTGCCGGATGTTGTGATCGAGGGAGTGACCGGGTTGTTGGCCGCACCTGGCGATGCCGCTGATTGGAACCGACAGCTGGATTGGCTGCTCGATCACCCTCAAGAACGGCTGGCCATGGGGCGCGCCGGACGCGAGCAATTTGAGCGTCGATTCACTTGGGAACGTGTGATCGAAGAGCAGTATCTTCCGTTGTTGAAGACCGTCGTTTAAGGGCACCACGAAACGCAGCGTTTGAGTGGTTGGCATCCACGACCTCAGCATTGGGGTGGCCATGCGGGTAGGCGTCATTTACAGCGATCAACCTCGATCGGATACGACCGGTCAGTATGCATTGCGGGCGCTTCGGTGCCTCACGGAGGCGGTGCACATTGACCCCGGTCAGCTGGAGTCCGTCGGCCCGAACGACTTTGAGCTGTTCCTCCGCGTTGATGACGGACTGGACTACCAAGTCCCGGATCGTCTGAAGCCATTGGCTTTCTGGGCCATAGATACGCATCTCATGCCGGATCGCTGCCTAATGTTGGCTCAGCAGGCAGACATTATATTTGCGGCTCAAAAGAGCGGGGCTGAGAAACTGGCAGCAGCAGGAATTTCGAACGTCCATTGGCTACCGCTGGCCTGTGATCCGGAGGTGCATGGTCGACGACAGACCGACAACCGGTTCGATGTGGCCTTTGTTGGGCATGTCGTCACCGAAGAGCGAAAACAACTCATTCAACTGCTCCAGCAGAACTGCCCCCGGTCGTTCTTTGGTCAAGCAGACTACCGCGAGATGGCCGAAATCTATTCGGCCGCCAAGATCGTCTTCAATCGCAGCGTCCGAGATGACATCAATATGCGCGTCTTTGAAGGACTCTGCAGCGGAGCCATGGTCATCACCAACGATCTGGCAGCTTTCGGTCAGAATGACTTGTTTTGCCCTGGAGAACATCTCGTCACCTACAGATCTGACCAAGAGTTGCTGGATCGAGTCGCGTTTTTTCTGCAGCACCCACAAGACCGAGATCGCATTGCACGGAACGGATGGGACCATGTGCTTCGAAACCACACGTACCTTCATCGCATGCAGGAACTGCTCCGCGTAACGGCGAGACATTTTGCGAACCTGCGAACAGTCGGTGGCGACGGGTCGCGTCCAGCCGAACGAAACGTGTCCGCCTGCCTGATTTCCTGGAAGAGACCAGAGCAACTGTGCCACGTTGTGACAGCGTTACTGCAGGAGCCCCGGATTGACGACATCGTGATCTGGAACAACAACCCGGACATTTCTCTGCAGTTTGCAGACGAGCGGGTCAACGTTGTCGGCAACGGGCAGAACATGATCACTTATGGTCGGTATCTGGCCACTCAATTTGCCAAGCACGACACGATATACACTCAGGACGACGATTGCCTGGTGCACAACATTGGAGAATTGATCGAGACGTACGACCACGATCCCAGCCGGATGGCACATACGCTCAAGCTTGGCCATCTGCTGCGGAATCCAGAACATGTTCGAGATGGAGCCCAGATGGGGCTTGTCGGGTGGGGCGCAGTCTACCATCGCGATTGGGTCAACGTGCTCAACCAGTACAAAGAGCGTCATGGAGAAGATCGGTTTCTGGTGCGCGATGCGGATCGGCTATTCACGGTCTTACAGCACAGGCGACATCGCACGCTGCTGGCTGATGTCGTCGACCTGGAAGGAGCGGAAGGCCCGGAGGCGATGTCGGTTCAAGCGGACCATGTCTCCGTCACACAGGAAGCCATTGACCGTGCCCATCTGTTCTTGCGTGAGACGCGCTCACGTGAAGTGAATGCGAATCGATGCCCTGAATCGTCGCGCGAGCCGGTTCAACCTCAGGCTTCATCAAAGAGTAAGAATTACTACGAGTTCGCCAGGCCTGACGTTCTGGAACTCGTGCCCAACTCTGCCCGGCGGGTCTTGGACATCGGCTGCGGCAGCGGAAATCTGGGAGCGGCTCTTCGCTCGCGACAGCAAGCGCATGTGACTGGAATCGAATTGAATCCGCAGGCGGCGGAAGTGGCGGCGCAGAAGTTGAACGACGTCATTGTGGATGATATTCAGTCGCCAGAGTTTGAGTTTCCGCCGGGCACGTTTGATTGCGTCATCTGTGCGGACATTCTGGAGCACGTGCGTGATCCACTCAGTGCACTTCGAAAGATCCGTCGTTGGCTGACGCCCGCTGGATCCCTGGTCACGAGCATTCCCAATGTCCGCAACCATCAGGTGATTCGCTCACTGTTGGCCGGAAACTGGACTTACGAATCGGCAGGTCTGCTGGATGAAGACCATGTGCGGTTCTTTACCCGCCGTGAAATCGAGAAACTCTTGTTTCGCGCAGGATTTGACATTCGTCATCTCACGATGATTGGAGGCGAGGGTTTCTCGGACTGGGTTCAACAAGGATCACCGCTGCAATTGAAACTGGGACCATTTCAGTTGCGGGCCGGATCAGCTCAGGAGGCGGCGGAGTTCTTTGCCTATCAGTATCTGGCGGTTGCTGCACCAGCTGTGACTCAAGATTTCGGATTGACGTCCATTATTCTGGTGACCCACAACCAGTGGCGGCATACCCAGACGTGCCTGGAGAGTATCCGGCTGCGGACCGATCTGCCGTACGAGTTGATCGTCGTTGACAATGCGTCGACTGACGGGACACCCGAATTCCTGCACAGCGACGAAGGCGTTCAGCTCATTCGAAATGCAACCAACCGAGGATTTCCCGCAGCGGTAAACCAGGGAATCTCGGTCGCGCGCGGGAACCAAGTGCTGCTGCTGAACAATGACACGATCGTCACAACGGGTTGGTTGGAACGACTGTTGTCTGGACTGCATCGTGAGCCAGCAGTGGGTCTCGTGGGGCCAGTCACGAATCGAATCAGCGGCGAGCAACAGGTTGCCGTTGCGTACGATGAACTGTCCCAATTGGACGGATTCGCATGGGACTGGGGGACCGCTCGCACTGCGGAAGCCCAGGATACGGATCGGTTGGTCGGGTTCTGTTTGCTCATCAAGAGAGAGGTCATTAATCGGATTGGTCTGTTCGACGAGCGATTCGGAATCGGAAACTTTGAAGACGATGATTACTGCCGACGGGCCATCGAGGCGGGCTATCGCTGTGCGATCATCAGGTCGGCGTTCATTCATCATGTGGGGAGCGCCACGTTTCGCAACAGCGGGATCGCCTTCGACCAGCTCCTGCGAGAAAACCAGCAGAAGTACCATGAAAAATGGGATTCCCGGAGTATCAGCAGTTCGCAGCACAAGAAGCACGATATTGGTGAGCGGTCTCTTATTTCGAGGCAAGGACGGGATGACTCAGACAATGGGCCTCCGCACGGTGACGCGACACGTTCCTCCACTGCGATTCAGAACGCTCATGAAGGTCATCATCTCGGGCTGGACCAAATCCCCCGCGGTTCCCATTGCCGACCGCAGTTTCTGTTCGATGTCAATGACAGCGGCGACCTGTTGCTGCGGCCGAACACCGTCAAACTGAGCGGTTGCCTGATCGTGCGTGACAACGAGCACACGATTCGACCCTGCCTGGAGAGCCTGAGACCATGGGTCGACGAAATTGTCGTCGTTGACACCGGATCGTTGGATCGCACTCCGCAGATTTGCGAAGAACTGGGCGCAAGAGTCCTGCACTCTCCGTGGCAGGACAGCTTCTCGCAAGCGCGGAATGTGTCGCTCAGCCTGGCGCGGGGAGAGTGGATCTTCTGGATGGACTCGGACGACACGCTCCCGGAACACTGCGGTAAGAAACTTCGGGAGTTGGTGGACGGCCCACACGGGGATAACCTGCTCGGATATATCGCTCAAGTGCATTGCCCGGGCGAATCACCCGATGATGTCACCGTTGTTGATCACGTCAAATTGATCCGCAACTTACCAGACCTACGTTTTGAGTTTCACATTCATGAACAGATCCTTCCGGCCATTCGCAGGCTTGGTGGAGAAGTTGCCTGGACTGATCTCCACGTCGTTCATTCTGGTTCTGACAAAACCCCGACTGGGCGGACGAGGAAGCTGGATCGTGACTTTCGACTGCTGGCTCTCGACCTGGCGGAACGCCCAGACCATCCGTTTGTGCTGTTTAATCTGGGAATGACCCACGCTGACGCGGGGAACCATCCCGAGGCCGTTCGGCATCTCATCCGCTGCATTGAAGTGTCTGGATCGCAGGAGTCACATCTTCGCAAGGCTTATGCATTGCTGATTGGCTCCCTCATGCAACTCACTCATCTGCACGAAGCGCAGACCTACCTGACCGCAGGCCTGCGGCACTTTCCTGTCGACACAGAACTTCTGTTTCGGCAAGCCATGTTGCAACATCGGACAGGCCAGCTGGAACATGCCGCAGAAACGTACCAGCGTCTCCTGACGCAACGCGAAGACCGTCATTTTACGAGCATCGACTCCGGACTGGCCGACCACAAAACTCGCCACAATCTGGCGATCGTCTACGAAGATCTGGGCCTGCCCGAACAAGCGAAGCAGCACTGGAAAGAGATCCTGAAGACTCGCCCCAACTACGCGCCTGCAAAGCAAGCATTGTCCCGGAGGCCAGAATTGTCTGTGCCTGAGGGAGAACTGGAGTGAGGTTTCGGGTGACACAACAAGTCGTCAAAACGGGGAAACAGAAGCTTTCTCCTTTCCTGCGAGAACCATCCATTTCGTCGATAGCGACGCCCTTGAGTGAGTAGTGCCTTCAGATGAACGGAATCCGTTCGGGTGTTGATCAGATGACACCGCGAAGTCTCCATCAGACAGTTTGGCTTCAATGACATGAACAGCAGTGTGGTCACCCAGAATGACGTGCAACTTGCTTCGGGGAGCTGTCGCTGCCCAGCAGTGCCTGATGGGCAGCAGTGGTTCTGGTGCGATGCGCATCAGTGTAAGAAATCCGCCGACATGCGTCGGCAATGCGCGGCGGACTCCGCCGCGTTTGACGAATGGACCAATGGTCGAGGTCCGGGGCAAGCCGTCGCGCGAAATCGACCCGCCCCTCCCGCAAACAATGAGGGTCACTCAGCCTGTTCGGCAAACGAAGCTGGGATTCATGGACCATGGCGTCCGCTGCGCTGGCGAATGGCTCTGTTCTTTCACGTCTTGATCGGGCACTCACTGGACTTGATTCGCAACCGGGCTCGCCCCGACGCGTTTGCAGTGGAATCTTTTGCGCGGAGCCAGCCAAGCGGACCTGTATTACCGAAGCAGCGGGGACCTGGCACAGAGTTCCAGGCGATCCTCAAGCAGTTGGGCTTCAAGTCCGTGTGGAGCGATTCCGGCAACGCTCTCAAGAGCCACATGGACCACTTGGGCGTGGATGGCTGCGTTCGCGATCGTCGATCGCTCATTCCAGTTCTTCGCCGCGGGCATGGTTCAATCAGTCTGTTCAAGAAGCTGAGAATGATGTGCGTCGCCAGGCCACCAGCCTGGCTCAATCCACTGGACATGGTCGGCAGTGCATTCGACGAGGCCGTTCGGCGTACGCGCATCGCCAAAAAATCTGCAGGTCTGGCACTCGAATCACTCACCGAACGGCAGCGCGGGCTCGCAGTCGATCATCGGCGATTCTGGGAGTCGCTGACACCAGCGTGCGGCTTCCTGGGGGCCGTTGTCGGGAAAGCGCGAGTCAACATCCGCAACGTCAACGCGGAGATTTACCAGTGCAGCAAGCTGACCCGCAGCGATCATCAGCCGACGCTCTGCGTCCTGTCGTCGAAAGTCAAACGAAAACTGAGCGACAATTCCATTCTCTCGTGCGACCGGTGCACTCACTTTTCCGCCCCGCGCTGGATCAGCAGTCGGCGCATGATTGACGACATCCATCTGTTGCTCGACAGGTTGCCGCAAGGCATTACTGCTGTTGCCGGACACGCTCGCAGTGGGCTCATGCCTGCAACATACGTGTCGATGGCTCTTCATGTGCCAATGTGGATTATCCGTAGCACTGAAAACAGCGGTGGCGATGTGATTCGCTCCGGAAACGGCTGGCGAATCGACCACGGGGGTCCAGAAAAACCAGGCGCGCTGCTCATCGTCGACGACAACTGCATGACCGGCAACAGCTTGACTCGTCTCAGGCATATCGTGAGGCCGTGGGCCAAGGAGCATGGATTTGACAAGGTGCTCGAAGCGATTGTCTACGTCAATCCATTGGCCCAACATCAACCGGACATCTACGCCGTCACCGTGCCGTGGCCCTGCTACTATGAATGGAACTTCTTTAACGGCACGTTCAGCCCGGGATTCGCACTCGACTTTGATGGGATCCTCTGTCGTGATTGCACGCCCGAAGAAGATGATGACGGCGAACGCTACCTTGAATTCCTGCGAACTGCACGACCCCGATATCTGCCCCGTCGGGAACCGGTGAAAATGATTGTGACGGGACGGCGCGAGAAGTATCGAGCAGAAACAATGGCCTGGCTGGACCGTCACGGTGTCGGGGTTGAACAGCTCATCATGCACCCCAACGGTGAGCGCACATTTGAATCGATCGTGGCACTCAAGTCGCAGTGGTTTGCCAGGTTCAAAGAACAGGCTCCGGGCAATTTGAAGACAGGCCCCCGGATGTTTGTGGAGTCCGATCCAGTCCAGGCACCGGAGATCGCCAGACGAGCGGGAGGCAACGTCATCTGTCCCGATGCGGAAAGCGTGTACCAATGATTGATTTATCTGTTGTCATTCCAGCGAAGGCATCGTCGACCAGGATTCCCAACAAGAACTTCCGGGAGTTCTTGAACGGTGAATCGCTGGTCGACATCACTGTCAAGAAGCTGCTCGCGGCTGGCTTGGCGACCGACCAGATCTATCTCTCGTGTGAAGATGAATCGAAGAGCGAAGTTGCACAGAAACACGGCATCCAGTTTTCGTTGCGACAGGAGCGGCTCTGCCGCAACGAAACACCCTTCGCCGAGGTCTTCCGCGGCGTCGCAGCGGAAATCCCCGGAGATTCAGACATCATGTGGGCGCAGGTCTGTGATCCATTTTTTGATGAATACACGAGGTGTATCGACGAGTGGCGCAAAGCCAAGGCCAGCCATTCAAACAGATACGATTCGCTTGTCGTCTGTCACAAGGTCAGCGGATACTACATGGACGAGAATCTGCTCCCCATTCACGGTTGGGGCTTCGGTCCGTGGCATGTGCCCTCGCAACATCTTCCCACCTTCTACAAGATGCCATTCGCCTGCTCGATTTTGACGCGTGACTCGATCGAGTCCGTCGGCTACTACGTTGGTGCCCGCCCACTCTGGTTGCCGTGCCAGTGGACGTCGATCGACATCGACACGGAAGACGACTTCCTCTTGGCGCGTCTGATGATGATTCATCAGCAGGAGGCAGCAAATCGATGAAATCCGCGATTTTGATTGGAAAGGGCCCATCGGCCCTGTTCGCCCAGCAGTTGATCGAGGGCAAACCTGGCCACTCTGTCGCTGTCATTAACAATGCAGGTGACATTCTTGACGGAGGCCAGCACGTTGACTACGGATTCTTCACGCACGTCGAGGCCTACGAGTTGATGCTCAAGTCGCAAAGGAAAATCGGGCTCTATGTCAGCCCGGAGAATGACCCGTACATTGCTCGATGCAACAGGGACCACCAGCGCAAGACGCACAGTCATGCCTACTACCAGCACAACACCTGTGCGCCGTGTCGTGAGGCACTCGTGGGGCGGATTCTCGAAGGCGGAATCACACACTTCAACACGGCGACGGCTGCGCATCACTGGCTGGCGAAGGAGGGCTACAAGACGATCTACCTGATTGGGATCGACGGGGGGACGGAATACGCCCCCGGTCTGGACCCCATTTCCGAAGCGGCGAAAGTGGCGATTGCACAAGGAGCTTATGATGTTGCGGCGACGGTCCATCGTGAACTTTGCAGCATCCTGAGAAACGTCTATGGGACGCAGACGGTTTGGATCAGAATGGAAGATGTCACACAGGCAGAAGGCGGTCGTATTCTGTGGCGTGAGCACCCGATGCTGGAGGAGAATGGACCATGACGTTGTGGTCAAACCTGTCGCGTGAGGTCCACGTAGAAGTCTTGAATGTAATGACGACGTGTTTCGTGGAGTCATCAGGACAACGACCATCTGACGATTCTCGTAGCGGATCGGGTTTGGCCAGACGGACAGAGCTGTCGCGCGGAGCGTCTTGAGTTGTGGTTTCTAGCGGTGGTCAACGCGGTTTCCGTTTGAACGGAAGGCCAGAATGGTGTTCGACAATCAGGTAGATTTGACAGGTTGCCGTGATCGGAATTTGGAGTCTCAGCGACATGACGAGTGATCATCCGACGCGTGAAGCACCGCGAAATAAGTCCGGCGGTTGTCGATGTCCAGCGCTACCGGAAGGTCAGCATTGGTTCTGGTGTGATGCGCACCAGTGCAAGAAATCAGGGGAGATGCGGCGACAATGCGAATTGGATCGAGTTGCGTTTCAAGCGTGGAGTGATGGTCGGGGGCCAGGGCAGACGGTCGTACGGAATCAGCCCGCGGCTCCAATCAAGATCAAACCACCTGAGAAGCGGCCAGCTCGTGGGTCAGTCTGGCAGTTTTTTCGCGCGTTGATCAAACATGCGCGTGACTGGTTCCGCAAGTGTAGTCGTAAGGAGATTCGCCAGCGATTGGACATTTGCAAGACATGCGATCAGTTCACAGGGAGTGCCTGTGCTCATTGCGGCTGTACAGTCAATTTGGAGAAGCGGTTTCTGAACAAACTGGCCTGGCGATCGGAGTCTTGTCCATTGGGGAAATGGCCAGCACTCATGTCCAAGTCAGTCCATCGTCCGGGTATGGTTGGCAAGGTGGGCATGGGTGGGAGAAGCGGCGCCGAGTGACGCGTGCGGCGTTGC
>JAGQPW010000159.1 GCA_020426515.1 Planctomycetaceae bacterium
TTTGCTGTTGCCAATTATGGACTACCTGCACACGAAGTGTATATAGTGTTGTTGTGCTGTTTGGCAAGGAATGCGCAAAGATTCGCCACATGGTCGAGGCTGTTGTGATTCGGAAGCCCAATAAACTCCATCCGGCGCCGTTCAATGACCTCCGTAACTTGCTGAAGTGGCTACCTGATCATTGCCCGATCTGAGCCGACTATTTCCAAGGCGATGATGAAGTCTGGTGAACGCGTGATGGACAAGTTGAAGCAGCATCAGCAAAAGTTCTCCAGTGGTAGAGAATTCGAGGTCAAACCGGGCTCGGGCTTTCTTCAATGCGACGATTGAGGAGCCCCAAAGCGAATCTCCAGTCCGAGCAGAGAGTTGGCAGAAGAGATCATCGCATGGACTCAAGAGCCCGATGTTCCAGTTCCAAATGGCTGACCTCCTTTGCCTGAAATGTCTCGATCAGGGTCCCCTGCTGCATGATGCCGATCCGCGTGGACGATTCGCGGGCATGATACAGGTCGTGAGTCGCCATGAGCACCGCGACCCCTTCATCGCCGAGCCGGCGCAGTACCTTTGAGAATTCGTGGGCTGCCTGAGGATCCAGTCCGGACGTGGGTTCGTCTAGCAACAATCCACGGACGCGGCGGATGAGCGCCAACGCAATGACAACTTTTTGGCGCATCCCTTTGGAATAGTTATCGACTCGTCGGTCGATCGCAGCCTCCGGCAATCCCGCCTGAGCTAACACCTCCTTCAATCGCTGGCGACACAGATCGGATTCACCCGCCAAAGACGCAAAATACTGCAAGTTTTCCAGACCAGTGAGTCGGGGATACAGGGCGACTTGTTCCGGAATGTACCCGAGCAGAGACTTCGTTTGCTCCGGATGCGTCTGAGGGTCGAGGCCATTGATGTGCACCGCACCAGTTGTCGGACTGATGAAGTTCAAGAACAGCTTGATCGTGGTGGACTTACCTGCCCCATTTGCGCCCAGAAGACAGAAAACCTCTCCCTGCGAGATATGCAGGTTCAGTCCGCGCAGTGCGACGTGAGTTTCGTAAGCCTTAGTGAGTTCCAGCGCTTCCAGCATAGCGTCTACCTGTCAGGGGCCATGAGAATTATTGATTTGCATTGCGTCGAAAGCACCACCTGGCCATGAATCCGCAGGCGGCGATCCACGTTGCCAAAGAGACTGCCGAAAGGAGCAGAGGCGGCAGGTGGAGACGCCTCTGAAGTTGCCGAGCGTCGAACTGTGGAATGTTCTGAATGTCTGAGAGTGACAATTCCCGACCGTCGAGCGACATCGGTTCAAAGCAACTGAGAAACTCTTCGTGAAACGCTGCGGTCTGTTGTGCGAACTCGACGTAATGTCGCAGACTCGTCCCGGCACATTGATCGGCAGCAGTGCGCCAAGCAAGTAGCGGCGTCAGCAGTTGCAAGCGATCCAGGACATCGTCTCGGTTCAGGAATCGCCGAAAGTAGGCCTCGGTACGGGTTCGAACTCTTGACCGTATCACCTCACTTAAGGCCATGTCTCGAAGCAATTGCTCCTGCTGTGGCGACTCCTGATCCAGCTGGATCTCGGGATGTTGTTCCCGGAACTCGGCCCAGACCTCGTCCGCTTCCAGTTCGGATTGTCGCCGGACATCTGCTTCGAAAGCGAGGAGTTCCGACTGTTGTGACATCCGTTCGCTGCGGTTGATGACACGTTCTACCACGGTCGGAACTGCGATCACCGTAATGAACCAACTCAACAGGAGCAGTAGTCCCGCCCCAGAGGCAGAAAGCGGGAGAGCATTGCTCAAAATGGCCAGGGTTGCCCAGAACGCCATGTATGCGGACAGCCATGCCCCCCAGATCAGAACGTTTCCGACCGCCGCGGCATCCCATTGCCCGGTGGGAAGGATCAATACGCTACTGGCTGTCAACACAATGACCAGCAGGGCCAGCGCGCCCACCCGGACGAAACATCGAGAAATGATCAATCGAGGCAACGAGGAGGCGTGCGCGCGAACGAGGCCCCAACGGCCCTGCTCCCGGTCCGCTGCGGCAACATCAAACGTCAATGTGATTACCGCCAGCGGGAGGATGGCTCCGACCAGCAGCGTCAGATCAAACGCCCCCACCGAGCGGAGCAGCGGATTGGGCCGGCTCACTCTCGCTACTGTTTGTGCCATGGATGCTCCCGCATGGCGATAGTGATCGGGCCATTCTCCGCTAACGCCCACCGAATGCCCGGCTAGTGATGACGCGGGCAGAAGGGACCACCATAGCCCTCCGGTGAACCTCATCAGATCAGGTGATCTGGCGGACATTTGCAACTGCAACTGACGCTCCTGTTCGGCTGGCGTCAATTCAATCCCAGGCGAGGTTATCATTGAGTTCTCCTGGAATGCCGATTCGAGAAAGCAGCGTTGCTGCCAATTGTCATGCTTTAGAGTTCGTAGTCGTTCAATTCTCTGACTGGTGCGCATCCACCCTGCCAGCAAGGCGAGCAGCGTAAGGCATCCGATGACCAGCAGGGTCGCGGGGACGCGTGGTTCCCTGACCGCCAGTCGCCATTCACGACGAAGGTCTGTTGCGGCGGATCGAAGGATCACGCGATGTCTCCTCTGGGCAGTAGTACAGCAACGCTGGTCATGGTGAGGCACCAGATGACCAGCAACCCAATGGACCAGCGCCTTGAATGCAGGAGACTGGTCCAGGGAGGAAGCTTTTGCTGAAACTCGGGAACCTGACTCCAGAACTGCCGTCGCGAGTCCACGGTCGTACCCGGGCGCTCTCCCTTCATTTCGGCTGTGTTCATGATCTTGACGAGTGACCGTCGATAGTGTTCCGCGGAGACGATGAACGCCTCATGGTGATGGCGATCGGTGCCGGCAAATGCAGTTGAAACCGCTCGTACCGCCAAGTAGGGGGAAAGGATTTCAAACCAGTCGAGAAAGCGATTCTGCTGTCGATAGACGTCCGCAAGCTGCGACTCTACACGGTCGTCGATGGAATTCGTGAAGTCCTCCCTGGCAAGCAGGCGTGCAGCATTCAAGTTGACTGGTAGATCCGACAACTGGGGCACTCCGTACTCCCGAAGTAACTGCTGTTCCAAGGCCGCATTAAATGTTTCCAGGGAATCACTGCCATCTGAACTCTGCCGAATGGCGATCTCTCTGGCGTCCTGCAGGCGTTGATGACTTGGAAGAGGAAATTGAGAAGAGGCCAGGTCGACCGCCAGACGCGGAACGATGAGGGTCCATCCTGCCCAGCAGGAGATCAACAGCATCAGCGACAACCCGGACCGAAAGTGAGCCGACGCTGCAATCCCAGCGGCACTCCACCCCGCCAGATAGAGCAGGCTTGTGGCATAGACGGCAATCGCACGACAGAGAAACTCCGGCGTCATGATCCCCGCGTCCGCACCAGGTCTACTGACGATCCAGATCAGAGACATGAGGAATGGAGCACTCAGGGTCGCCGCAAGGCAGAACATGGCCGTTAATTTGCCGAGAATGGCCTGTCTTCGCGTCACTCCCAGGCTTGCGAGAAGCTCCCACGTTCCTTGCCCGCGCTCACGCGACGCCATCACATGACTGACGAGGATTACCAACAGCGGAAGCACTGCCTGGATTAACAAGGCGGGAGTTGTGAAGTCCAACCGTAGTAACCGCAGTTGGTCCTCCTGAAGGGTGTTCGTGGCCTCGTGTCGTCGATGCGATTCAAGTCTGACGACCGTTCCAAGTTCCGGGTCGGTCCCGGGATCGACACTGGTCAATGGTGAGGGGATTTTGTAGATGGTCGTGCCGTCGTGCGTCGCCAGATGCGGGCTGTCGGTAGACTGCAGCAACCATTCTTCCCGTGCCTGTCGCTGACGCGCGACTTGATTGGAGGTCTGTCCTGTCCATACCCACTGCGATATCACACAACTCAGTGCCAGAATCGTGACGTAGACTCCCAGCACACCCCATGTCGCGGGGTCACGTCGGATTTCGAGCAGTTCCTTGCGGGTAATGATCGACAGCATCGGTAACAGTCTGTAGTCAGCTTGAACCAGTCGAATGAACGTTGATCGGCCAAAGGCAGGCAAGGCGTGGCGTTCAGCGGATGCGCCGAGCGCGGTCCACTGAACACCACATGGCAATGCACTTGCTCAATGTTTGCTCTCTTCTCCACCGATGACGGTGACCTTGGTCGGCATGCCACCGACCTTGTACTTTCCGATCACAGACAAGTTGGTCAGCGACACGATCCAGATCTCCCCACTGCCGGGGTTGGACATCAGTCCATACTTCGCGTCATCATCGAAACTGATGGAATGGTGGCCATAGTGTCCGTCCACTCGACTGGGACCAACAACCATGGACTTTGCAATTGCAGCATCGGCATAGTTGCGGTCTCCATTGGGATCGAGATCAACGATGGTCAGCTTCTCCTGAATGTCTCCCTCCCGACGATCTTGAAAAACAAACGCGTACCGCTTACCCGTGGCGGCTGCGACCACCTCGGGGGTGACCAACGAGAGCCCGTCGGCCACGTCAACGGGAACCTGAACAAGAGCGGGTTGGGGCGCGGCAGCATCAATGAGGCAAAACGCAGACTGCTCCTGCGCCCCCGTCGTGCACAGCACCCAGTTGCGATCATTCACAAAGGCGCCGGTCCGCAATGGGCGGTCGTTCTCTTCGTTCTTTCCCAGCGAGAGGTGATGGCTGACGATAGTTTCCGGAGTTAACTTCAGATCTCGATCGGCATCGACCCAATACACGCCATCGGACGGAGCAAAGAACACACGTCCGCTGTTGGCGGTCGCGCCATGAAGTCCTCCCACGGGCAGATTGAACGAGTAGGCCAGGGAATCCTCTCCGGTCTTCGTCAGATCGGACACATCGATCCGGCCCTTGTCCGGTCCGCCTCCGTGAATCCAGGTTCCGTATCCCACCTTCTGGTCCACTGCGGCCAGAGTGATGTGTCCACCTCCTCCACGATGAAATGTGCCGACTCGATTGCCTTTCGGCCCCGTGAGTTGGGCGGGAGTCAACAGGGTGTATCCACTCAGCTTGTCATTCGCCAGGTAGAAGGCGTCGTTGTACACATAGAGGTGGGCTGGATTTCCTTGTGACTTGTCCAGCATGCTGGCAATGACCTTGGGCGGATTGCGGTATGTGAAGTCCGAGTGATCGCCATGTGGCACTTCGTCGACACCCAGATCGATTGCCACCCAACCGCTGAGGAACTGACCGTCATCGTCATCTCGAACCCCCACCAGCAGCACGCTTCCAATCCGCTCCATCTGCACAAGTTCGTGGCGAATCTTGTCCAGCTTTGGAAACCCCTGAACAGTGCCTCCCTGACGCAGAATCAGTCCAGACCCGACCTTGACCAGCTCGCCCCACAGCAGCGTCTTTTGATCTCGATCCTGCCAGATGATGCGACTCATGGGTTCCGGCCGGCTCGCCCCCTCCAACGGAGCCGTAAAGTCGAATGCCGACATCATCAATAGCGCGAAAATAGTGGCGTGCTTCCTCGCTCGCAGACTTCCGTAATTTGCCATCTTCAGACCTTTTTTCCTGGGAAACTTGTTGTGGTAAGAAACCTTCTCGGTTTCAACGTGCTATCTCGATAGGCGGGGATTGATGGGCGCAATTCGAAAGGTTCGAAACGGTGTTCTCGCCACTCGCATGTCGCAATCTCATCTCCTGTGTCGGCTGGGCGCTAGGGAGCACTCCCAGCCTTTGGTGATTGGTCCTTCGCATCCTGGCCGCTGATACGCAGCAGTCCACGACCAGTACGAATGACCCAGGAGCCATTGGCAGCGGCAACTCCGTAAACAATGTCGGTGGTGGAAATCGTGCTTTCACCGATTTCCACCACGTCTCGCCCCGCCTTGAGCGTCATCACGGTGCCATCCTTGGTGAAAAAGACCACGTGTCCATCGTTTGCCACCGGGGAAGCCCAAGACTGTCCCGGCAATCGATGCTGCCAGTGCACAGCACCGGTGTGGACGTCGACGCACTGCACAGCGCCAACACGATTGATGAAATAAGCACAGTCGTTGACGACGACTGGAGAGGCGTAGCCAACGGTCACTTGCGGTACCTGCCAGACGATGTGCGAGTCGCTGATGTCACCTCGACCGCCAAGTCGAATCGCCAGGGACCCGCGTGGGGCGGCCTGTTTCTTTGCCTCGTCAGGCAGATTCGTCGCGCTGTCTTCGTCGACGCCCGGGGCGACTCGTCGGCGTTCATCGCCAGGTCGGCTGCCAGCTTCACTGCCGCGATTGAATCCAACGCCGATGATCACCAGATCACCCGCGACTACGGGGGAGGCGGTCGAATTTCCCGTCACGTGCCCCGTCCACCACAATTCATCACCGGTTCGTAAATCCAGAGCCCGTACGCTCCCTGCCGTTGAGACGATCACGCATTGCTGATGCTCGGTTCGAGACAGCACTGGACTGCTCCAGCCCGTCTGCTGGGGGTGATCCACCTTCCAGTGGTTTTCCCCTGTTTCAGCATCGACCGCGAGGATGTACGACGGCCCGGAATGTGAGACTTGCACGATCAAGAGGTCGCCTGCGAGCAGTGGTGAACTGGCATATCCGTGCGGTCCCTGCAATTCACCGTAATCCCGGACGAACGACCGTTCCCAGGCAAGTTCGCCCTGATGCGTGAGTGCCACAATGTCACCACTCTCAAAGACGGCATACACCCTCTTAGCGTCGACCACGGGCGTCGGCGCGCCGCGACTGACCGAATCCCGATCCTCAATGCGCTGAGTGGCAGAGAAGTCCCGCTGCCAGAGAATTGCTCCGTCATCGAAGTTCACAGCTAGAACATGCAGATGCTCCTTCGATGGACCGGAAACCGACGTGACAAAGACCTTGTCCTTCCAAATGACCGGACTTGACTGCCCGTATCCGGGAAGACGAATCGACCAGCTTTCCGCGCTGCGCCCCCGCGGTTTCCAGGTGAGTGGGAGATTCTTGTCCCGCGAGTGGCCGTCACCACCTCCTCGAAACGCAGGCCAAGTCTCGTCGGCCCGACCGCTTCTGCCCAGCATGCCTCCCACCGCAATGGCGAGAATCACAACAGTCGACGGTGTCCATCTCATGCATGCCTCCTCTGGGGCCCAGGCGTAAACTTCGGAATGACCACCTGATGCTAATGCACAACAAGCAAGAATGCAACCGGGTTGCAGGTGCGTCTCGGTGCGTGTAGTATTCCGGACGAAAGTGGTCGCTGAGTCGCGGGCCATTACACATTCACGTCGGGAGAATAGAAATGCCCATGCAGAGAACTGGACGTCAGGAGTTCACGTTGATTGAGTTGCTTGTCGTGATCGCCATTATCGCAATTCTGATTGCCCTGTTGTTGCCGGCCGTTCAACAGGCGAGAGAGGCGGCCCGCCGAACGCAGTGCAAAAACAACCTCAAACAACTCGGGCTGGCACTACACAACTACGAGAGCACACACCGCGTCTTTCCACTGATCTCTTCCAATAGCACCGGCTATTCGCCCCAGGCTCAGCTGCTTCCCTTCATTGAGCAGGGCGGTTTGCACAACCTCATTGACTTCGATCTGCCGCTCATGCTTGGAAGTGGCCCGAACGTGAGCCTGAATCCGGCATTGGAGGGAGTGCAGAACAAACTCATACCAGTGTTTCAATGCCCTTCAGACAGTGGTAACCCCATGCTCACAGATGCCGGGGCGGAGTGGGCCGGGACAAACTATTTGGTCAACATCGGATCAGGCGAGGCCTTCAATTACTGCGCGACAGCAACGCCAGATCCAAATGGGCTCTTCTGGCGTGGATCGAGTACGCGATTTCGCGACATCATCGATGGAACCAGCAACACAGTCTTTATGGCGGAAGGCCTGTTTGGCGGACGCGACACTGTTTCAACCACCGTTTTAACTGACCCTCAGAGGCAAATGCAGCGGGCCAGCGGAGGAGGATCACCCTGTTCCCGAACGGCAGAAGACCTGACGACCTCGGCAGCATCGGGCTATGTCGGGACTCGGGCTGGATCGTGGATTCGGGCGACAAGCTTCCACATTGTCGTGAATTCATTCTTTACGCCGAACAGCATGCAGCCGGATGTCTCATTCCACGGAGACCTGGCATCCAGCAGTCGCAGCAATCACGTCGGTGGAACCCAGACTGTTCTCGTGGACGGCAGTGTTCGCTTCGTTTCCGACAGCATCAACCTGGGAATCTGGCGCGCACTGTTTTCCCGAAACGGAGGGGAGCTCATCAGTGAATTCTAACATGCCATCTGCATTCACTACGCGAGGAACCGGTCACAGATTGCTCGGTTCTCAGAACTCCGCGGAGCCAACGGTGTCCTACAAACTGTTCATATCGTGGTTGATCGTTCTGCCAGTCTTTGCTGCTCTTGCAGGCGGATGCAGCGAAACGCCCGAACTTCCTGGGGGAACCAGGGGCATCATTCTGGTTCAGCGAATGCCCATGGCTGATATCCAGGTCAACATCTATCAAGATGGGACCGAAGGTCCAATCGCCTTTGGCATATCGGAGTGCGACGGACACTTTGAACTTCGGCTGCCACGAACGCTTGAAGCGGTTTGGCTGCAGCCCGGTCACTACCGGATGACCGTCGAATCCGTCGGTGAGCATTTCATTCGCTGGGCACCTCACTTCAGCGACCCTGCGAACACTCCGTTGCAGCAACATTGGAGTGGCGACGCTGATGAATTTCTCGTGGAGATTCCAAACGCTCCCAAGTATGAGAACTAGTTGACTGAGCGTTCGGATGTTCGCAAACGTGACAGAAGTGTCCTCGCAATGCGACTTGGTGCAAAACGTGTACGTGGCGTCACGCGCGAAGCTTGTGGAGGATTGCAGACACGGGGCTGGGAGATGCACTCTTCAGAACACGCGCACGAGACGTTGACAGGGGCCTCGGTCGTCAATCCACGAATGATTGATCGGAGTTTCCGGCGGAGGGCATTTTCGTCGGCTACGCGAGAACATGGACTGAACGCCAATTGAATGGTGCGATCAGCTTATTGCCTGTCGACCTCGGAGAAAATCGCAGTGCTGGCCGGAAGGATCGGCGCTACACTTTTACTCCGCTCATCCCTGCTCTTTTCTCAGATGTCTACATTGCTGATTCCGAGAAAATTCACTTTACCACCAAAACTACACCTTGAGGTGTATGATGCGGTCCCATACCTTTGGGAATCTGATCCAATCCACTTCGATTCCCTCGAAACGGCAGCATCAGACACAAGCACTGCAACGCACTAGAGGAAAGAAGAGATGACAACAACACTCAATTTGACAGACTCTGTCGGCGCGTGGGTCACCGAATGCCCTGCGACCTCACGTGTGTTTGAAAAACACCGGATCGACTATTGCTGCGGCGGCAGTCGACCGCTGGAAGAGGCATGCCGGAAGAGGCAGATTGATGCTCAGGCCGTCTATCAAGAACTGCGTCAGATCATTTCTGGTGGTGCGTCGAACCCTCCCCCCGATGATGACTTCGCATCGAGTTCACTTGCCGAAATGTGTGAGTCAATCGAAGCGACTCATCACGAGTATCTGAAACGAGAACTGCCGCGACTGAGGCAACTTGTTACCAGGGTTGCACAGGTCCACGGGGAGCGACATCCATGGTTGCTGCAACTGGAGACTGCGTTCCAGCAACTCCACGATGAACTGGTGCCGCACATGTTAAAAGAGGAAAGAGTTCTGTTTCCTGCGATTCGAATGATCGAACAGTCTCCCGTCTTGCCTGCGTTTCCGTTCGGATCGGTAGACAATCCGATTCGTATGATGGAACACGAACATGATATCGCCGGGCAGGCATTGCAGGAGATTCGTCGAAGCTCGTCTGACTTCACGCTCCCCGAAGGTGGATGCAACACGTTTCGAGCCATGTTGGACGGCCTGCGCGAACTCGAAGCCGACCTGCATTGCCACATCCACAAAGAGAACAACATCCTGTTCCCGCGGGCGTCACAACTATCCGCCCGACTGAGCGGGCCCGTCCAAGAAGGAAACGCTGTGCGATGAGCAGTCCCGTTATGCACAGGCCGGCGATGCCACATCCCATCAACACCTCACCGGCAACCACTCCGTTTGTGCCATTGTACCCGAAAGAGCACGGAGCCTACGCGATTCTCGGCGTGCCGCTGACTGCGGCGCTGTCCATCGTCGGGATCACACCGGCAACGGCACTATTCTCAGTAGCGACGATCGCGGCGTTTCTGGCTCACGAACCGATGCTGATCGTCATGGGCTGTCGAGGCCAGCGAGCACGCCAGTCAACGCCGCGGGCGATGCGGGCTCTCGTCTTCCGGATGACCATGGCCGTGTCGTGTGGGATACTGTCGTTTTGGCTGAGTCCGCCACTTGGGCGAGCGGGGATGTTGCTATGTCTGCTGTTTGCGACAGTCGACGTTGCTGTTGCTGCCGCTGGGCACAGCCGCGCATTCGCCGCCCAACTGATCGGAATCTCAGGGTTGACGTTGCCCAGCGCTGCAGTGCTGGCGATCGGCGGAATTAGCGTCGACGTGGTCTCGCAGTTTTGGTTGATCTGGTTCTTCGGGCGGCTGGCGACTACGGCCTCCGTGCGCACAGCCATTGCCTGCAATAAGAGGTCGATGGCAGCGGCACACTCCTATGTGTGCGACCTGCTGCTGGTAACTTCAATTGCGGCTTGTGGCTGGGGGATCGTCACCGGCCACTTGATGTGGCT
>JAGQPW010000015.1 GCA_020426515.1 Planctomycetaceae bacterium
TTGAGTGCCGCCAACTCGTCCCGGATCACATCGATCGGCTTCTCGCGGAAGCGTTCCAGCAGTCGGCTGGCTGCACAGAAGTCACAAGCCAACGGGCAGCCTCGCTGCGTTTGCAGCGTGTATCGTTTCACATCACCCAGCAAGTCAAAGCGGGGCATTGGCCACGGAACGCCTTCATTGCTTCTTCCTGCACGATAAACCGGCTGCAACTCTCCCCGCTCCAGATCGTCAAGCAGCGTTAACCACACCGTCTCGCCCGAGCCAGCGACGACCGCATCGGCATACCGTTGCGCCTCTTCCGGAAGTGCCGTTGCATGCAGTCCGCCAATTGCCGTCCGAATGCCCCGTTGCCGCAACGCCAGCGACAGGGAATATGCTTCCACAATCGATGCAGTCAGTGCTGAGATTGCGACCAGCGTGGGACGTTCCGAGACGATCGCCTCCACCAGTTCTTCATCAACGCCAGCCGGTGCCCGATAGGAACAATTCCAATGCTCCGGCAGCATTCCGGCCAGCGTAAGTAAGCCCAAAGCGGGTAATTCCGCGAGCGCATGCGCCCGATCATGAAAACCTGGCAACGTCATCCCGAAGGCGAGCAGTTCCGGTTCGTGAACGCGAAATCCGCTCAGTGTGACGAAAGCAACGTGCGGCAATGGAGTCTCTGGGTGGCGAAACGGCTGGACGACGGGGCGCTGATGTGGTGGAAGCGTATCGAACAGGCCGCTTGGTTGTCGTGCCCGGCAAAATAGACCGGGATGAGGCCCTCATGGTGACGCAGGAATGAATCGGGGGCTTCTGCTGACGCAGAGCGCCCCCGCCACCCGACCGACTGACGAATCCCAGAGGCTGACGCCGTCCGGCTCGCCAGATTGGTCACACCGAATCAGTTCTTCCCGTGGGCTCGTGACTTGCCACCCACCTGGAGTACAGGCTGGGCGCGTTCGCCGCTGCACAGAACGATGAGCAGGTTGGAGACCAGGGCATCGCGGTCGGCGGGGTTCACTTCGAGTTGGGCTGCAGTGAGACGGTCGACCGCATCGCGGACGATTTCCACGGCTCCTTCAACGATCGTCTTGCGGGCATCGATCAGGGCCATGGCCTGCTGACGCATCAGCATGGCCTGAGCGATTTCGGGGGCGTAGGTCAGGTCATTCAGTCTCACATTGAGAACACGAATCCCGGCCGGATTGACCGCCTCCTGCAGTTCCGTGATGAAGCTGGTGGTGACCGTATCGCTTTCCTTCTTCAGACAGTCCGTCGCATCGTTCTCTGTTTCATAGGGGAACCGGGATGCCACACGCTTGACGACGGCTCCGGCCTGATCGGCAATGAACTGCCGGTAGTTTTCCACATGGAGGGCGGCTTTGACGGTGTCTTCCACGCGATACACAACGACTGCGCTGATTTCGATCGGGTTGCCGTTCTTCTCCACCACGGTGGTTGTGGGGATATCGTGAGTGTTGTCGCGGGTGGTGATGCGATGGAGCGTGCGACCGACAGGATGAATCCAGCGGATGCCTTGCGAGGCCAGCGTCGCCACATACTTTCCAAACCGCAGGACAACAATTTCTTCACGCGGATTGACGACAAAGAAGCCGAACAACAGGATCGGCGGAAACAGAATCGAGGCCAGAATCACCAGGAACATCTCCATTTGCCCCTGTTGAGATTCATCCGGGGGGCTGGCGTACGAACTGGACATGAGCAGCTCCATTGTGAAGTGGCTGGTGAATTGGCCGAGAGGTCGTCTCTTCGGTGGAGTCAACGTCTCGCGAAGGATGGTGGATCAACCAAATCAGCAGCAGCCGTTACGAATTTCGAAAATGCACGAACAAATGCCTCCGCAATGTTCATACGGTGAGACTGGTTGTGGAGCAGTGTTTCGCAGTACAACAGTCCCGGCAACAGCGGATTTAGCCGGTCGCATTGCCTCGCCTCCCTCCCTTATTGTCGCCAGACGAACCTGCGTGAACCCCTCCTCCTCATCTTCCACTGCTCGATTGTCGGCAACTCCGCAGTCGCCTGCCCGGCGATCGGTGATGGCTTGCCTGTTGTGCATCGTGCTGCTGCAGTCAATGGGCGTTGCAGGGATGTACCTACTCTCCAGCAGTGAGATGGAAAGTGACGTTTACGGGCTGCTGTTTTTTGACTGGGGCTGGCCGGAAGACCTGGCCCAGCGCATTGACGATGCGGGGGCCCTGGGAACGCTGGTCGGAGCCGGTTTCGCCATTCCGGGAGTTGTTTTGTTGTCCTCGCTGGGTGACGACATTGCATCAGGAACTCGCATCAGTCGCCAGTGGTTGCGGCTTCTTCTGCTGACGAACTTGTGTTTCATCGCAAGTTGGATGCTGGCGATTGCCGTTACGCAGATGGTGCGTGGAGGTGCGTTCGTTGAGTATGCACTCGGTGAGCACGCAGTGCGATTTGCGGTCCCGTTGGCGCTGGCCCTCCTGCTCGCACCAGCAACAGGTTGGATCAGCGGTGAGCGTTTGCGACAAACGTCGATGGGGCTGCTCACTCTGGCGACTGCCGCCACGTTTATCGTGCATGGCTACAAAGCGATTTGCCTGTACGGCCAGTTTACCGATTTGATACTCCTCTCCAGTGCCCGCTGGACCAGTCTGCAACTGACCCAGTCGACCGCTGAGGGAGCCTTGTGGGTCATTGGCGTTGTTGATGTGGTTGTCGCTCTGTTGCTCATCGGCACGCGTTGGCGCATGATCGCCGCGTACATGGCGCTGTGGGGCCTGATCACGGCATGCAGCCGCATGACAGCCATGGGAGCCGGGGCGTGGCCGGAAGTGTTGATTCGCTCCGCCAACTGGGGAGCCCCGCTGGCGCTCCTGCTGTATCATCAGAATCGATCTTCCCAACCTCGTATGCCCTCCCCCTGCCCGATCGTTGTGGAGCAGGAACGAATCGCGACTTCCTCAGTACAACAACCGTGATTGAAAGTGCTCATGCAGACTCCCCACATCAATTCGTGGACACGAACCATCTCTTTCGGGCTGTTATGCCTGCTGCTCGCGCGGGCCGGCTACGCTGATGCCCCACTGGAAGGTGTGAAACCTGCGCAGTGGCGGGTCATCTGGACCAGCAATCCCGCCACCACGGCAACAATTTCCTGGAGCACTGCGCAACCGGGGTCCTCGCATGCTGTCGAATTTCGCAAGCGGGGCGATGACTCCACGCAAGGCGTCCGCGCTGCGGAGAGTGGCCGCGTGACAGGTGGGCCTCACGAGTTCTACTACCACCACGCCCGCCTGACCGACCTGCAGCCCGCGACCGCGTACGAAGTGCGGATGGTGAGCGACAACGAGCGTTCTCCGTTGTTCTACTTCGTTACCGCTCCAGCCGAAGACCGACCTTTCAGTCTGATGCATGGCGGCGATTCCCGTTCAGACCGCAAGGAGCGTCGACGCATGAACGAGTTCATGGAGAACCTCGTGGCCAGGTCGCTGAAGAATGACGATCCGGCCGACGACATCCTCGCACTGGCACATGGCGGCGACTTCATCGCCAACGGCACCAATTCGGAGCAGTGGTCGGAATGGCTTTCCGATCATGAATTGACAACCGCAGCCGATGGCCGGCTGCTTCCCATTATTCCAGCGCGAGGGAATCACGATATCGGCCCGGCGTTCAATCAGATCTTCGGATTTCCGGAGGACGACCTGAACTATTACGCGATCAACATCACGCCGCAGGTGCGGTTTATCACGCTGAATTCCGAGACGAGCACCGCGGGTGATCAGGCACTCTGGCTGGAACGGGAACTGGCTCAGTCTCGTCTCACATCACGTTGGATTGTGCCGCAGTACCATCGCCCGGCCTTTCCTGCAGTGAAGCTCCCGGGAGGGGCTCTCCTGACGTGGGTGCCGCTGTTTGAGAAGTACAACGTCGATCTGGTTTGCGAGTCCGATGGGCACAACATCAAGCGAACGGTCCCTATTCGCAACAACAAACCCGATGAAACGGGCGTGGTGTATATTGGAGAAGGCGGCCTGGGCGTTTCCCAGCGAACTCCAAAGCCTGATCGCTGGTTCCTGCAGGAACCCGGTATGGCCGACAAGGGAAGTCACGTGTTTGTGCTGACATTCACGAAAGACAAACTCATCGGCCAGTGTGTGTTGCCGACCGGAGACGTGCGTGATCGCTTCACACGCAATGTTCGCTGAGGTGGCGGTTCGACCATTCATTTCCGGCATTTCGAACGGGACCAGTCCTCCGAACAGAAAGAGCCCCCGTACCCAACCTTGTTTTGGGGACTTCTGCGGATGCAGACTGACCCGGCCGCCCGCAGTTTACGATGCTGCTGGTGGAGCCGGTCGACTGTCGATACTGCCTGCCCCGGAACCGTTGGCCATCAGAAATAGCATCGTTCCCATCAGCGACAGGTTCTTCATGAACTGAATCATCTGCGCCTGACGCTCGGCCCCTTCGAAGGTCCAGAAGTCGTGGAAGAAACAGGTGGCGAGGATGAGGAAGACGAGCAGCAGCGATGCGCCGATACGGGCCTTGTAGCCCAGCAGGACCGAAGCACTTCCAGCCAGCAAGAACACGATCGCTCCGGCCAGCATAACATGCGGCATCGGGACGCCTTCCGAAGCCATGTGTTCAGCCACGCCATTGAATTGAGGGATTTTATTTCCCACGGCGCTGAGCAGGAAGATCGTGACAATCATCAGCCGGGCCAATGGACTGGCGAGTTGGCTGATTGAGAAGGCGCCGGTGGATGTCTTTGCGGTGGTCATGGTTCCGTTGCTCCTGAATGGAAGTGTTGTTGGGGTGAGTCAGGCCGGGGATTGAATGTCTTGTCGTTGTGTTTTCCGCTCACCTCGCCTCTCTGCCCAGGCAGTGACATTCCTGCGAGGCGGGAGTCGATTGCGGGAGAGCGCGGGACGTTTTTCTTGAGGCTCGTCAGGCGAGATCGAACAGCATGATCTCGGCGGACGAGATCGCCTGAATGGATAGATCCGGGGCGTCACTGAGAGCCGCGGCATCGCCGGCCGAGAGTGTTTCGCCGTTGACGGCCACTTCGCCTCGCAGTACTTGCAGCCATGCGTGTCGATCTTCGGCCAGCGTGTGCTTCAGTTCCCGATTGGCATCGAGCCGTGAAAGGTAGATACAGGCATCCTGATGGATCAGCAGCGAACCCTGTTCCGGCTGCCGGGAAGCGACCAGCTGCAGTCGATTGCGCAGGAGTTCATCGGGGAAGCCTTTCTGCTCGTAGCTGGGAGTGATTCCCTTGGCTTCGGGGTGCAGCCAGATCTGATACAGATGGACCGATTCCTCTGCGGAGGGATTGAATTCGCTGTGCGTGATTCCGGTTCCGGCGGACATCCGCTGAAACTCGCCTGGACGCAGCACTTCTCCATTTCCCATCGAGTCGCGATGTTCCAATGCTCCTTCAAGCACGTACGTCACGATTTCCATATCGTTGTGCGGGTGCGTGCCGAAGCCCTGTCCCGGAGCGATCCAGTCTTCGTTCATCACCCGCAGCGACCGGAAACGCATATGGTGCGGGTCCTGATAGCCGGCAAACGAAAACGTATGCTTTGACTTCAGCCAGCCATGATCTCCTGCCCCTCGTTCATTGGATCTGCGAATCGTGAGCATGGTTTCACCTTCTTCCTCGAAATTGGTATCTCAGAGGACTGTTGATTGGTAAACTAGTTGGGCAAATAAGAGAGCTATTCGTTCTCTTCGTTGATGCTGGATCGGAGTTTTTCCAACAACCGGCTGAGTTCTTTCAGTTCCGTTCTGGTCAGATGACCGGCCAGCGTCCGATGCAGGTCGGAGACTGGTTGATCAAGTTTCTTGAGGAGATCGAGCGCTGCGGGAGTGATGTCGACATACACCACTCGGCGATCCTGCTTGCAGCGCTCGCGGGTGACGAGCCCTTGCTTTTCCAGTCGATCAATCAGTCCGGTAATCGCCGGGACCACCTGAATCAGCCGGCCCGCGATTTCCAGGCTGGGTAGCGGCTCCCCTGCTCCGCGCAGAATTCGCAACACGTTGTACTGCGACGATGTCAGTCCAAATTCCCGAAACAGCCGTCCAAAGCGGTTCTGAAACTGATCGCTCGACCGTAGCAGATTCAGGATGGCCTCCTGCTCTGCCGATTCAAACGGTTCGCGTTTTCTGAGTTCTCGCTGCAATTTGGACATGTGTGACTCCCGGTGTTCGCCTCTCGGAATTTACTTTACGTGTGAATAATTATTCTGTCAAGTGCACGTGAGCTGATCATTGCGGGAAGCTTCAGTGTCATCTGCTGGTGTGGAGGAACAGGGCGTCGACTCGAAGACTTGGTAAACTGGCTTCCGGCGAAGCGGCTCGCACAGTTGGCTTTTCGTGTTGGAATATCTGCAACGCTGCTCGTGAGGCTGTGCCAAGAAAGACAATGCAAGACGACAACCTCGAAACTGGACTGATTGGTGGCCGGGAAACGCGGGCCGTTGAGATTGTGCACTATGATCCCCGGTGGCCGGAGATCTTTCGGGCCCACGCCGCAGTCATTGCCAAGGCTGTGGGAGCGGTTGCCCAGCAGATTGAGCACATTGGCTCAACTTCTGTTCCCGGACTGGGAGCGAAGCCGATTGTGGACATGCTGCTGGTGGTGCCGGACTCAGCGGATGAGTCGGCCTACCTGCCCCAACTGATCGACGCCGGGTATGAACTGCGGGTTCGTGAGCCGGAGCTAAACGAACATCGCATGCTTCGCACACCTGGACGGGACATGCACCTGCACGTGTACTCGGTCGGCTCGCCGGAAATTGAACGCTACTTCACGTTCCGGGATCGCTTGCGTACCTCCCCTGCCGACCGGGAGCGGTACGAGACGACGAAACGCATGCTGGCACTGAGGGAGTGGGGCGACATGAACGACTATGCCGAAGCGAAGACTGAAGTCATTCAAAGCATTCTGGCCAACGACTAGCCAGTCCAGCGAGCGCCGGGCATGCTCCCGCATACCGATGTCGGCAGATGGGGCTTCCATCGTGGGGAGTCCCAAAGTCACCCGAGATTCCCTTGATCGCAGCGAGGTCAGCGGCGGAGGAGTATATTGATAGGCATGTGAAAGTGTTTCATGCACGCCCTGCTGACATGGTGTGAACAGGGCACGTGGCCTACTCAAATTTCCTTTCCCAAGTGCAACTTTGGATTGGGAAACTCGGACACTTCCATTGTAGAATTCACATCAAGACTCGGCGATTTCCGGAGTGTGTCTTACTCAACAGGCAATCTCACGATGCATTGAAGCGAGCAGCAGCGGTTGGCTGCTGAGTCTGGAGCGACCGTCCTCACGAGGAAGACTGAACCAGAATGACACTGAATCTCGAGCTTGATGCTCAGCAAACGCAGCGATTGCAGGAGGTGGCCCGTCGGCTCAACGTCTCCGTTGATGAATTGGCGAAGGCGGCTATCAATGATCTGCTCGCGAAACCGGAAAGTGAATTCGAGCGTGCCGCAACGCGTGTGCTCAAGAAGAACGCCGAGCTCTACAGGCGATTGGCCTGATGCGTCAACTCACGCTTGGCGAACTGATCGACTTGCATCGGCGGATCATTGAGTAATCAGGCGGTGCCAATGGAATTCGCGATCTGGGATTGGCTGAATCGGCACTCGCCCAGCCGCAGATGTCTTTCGACGGCGCAGAACTGTATCCGACTCTCGCCGAAAAGGCGGCCGCACTATGTTTCTCCCTGGTCATGAGTCATCCATCTCGTCGACGGCAACAAGCGAATCGGCCACGCGGCGATGGAGACGTTTCTTGTGCTGAATGGATTCGAACTGAATGCGGACGTCGATGATTCCGAGTTCGTGAGTCTACGGCTCGCAGCTGGTGAACTGCATCGCACCCCATTCACTGAATGGGTCGTGAGGCACGTTATTGACGTCGAAATCTGACGCAGTGTGAGCAGGGAATTCGGAGATGGAAGCAGGACACGCAGTCTCGCCACTCTGTTGCCCTCGGAGAGAAATCGTCATGGACCTGTTGGACCGCTTATTGAAGCACGATGTCTGGACGACTCGGAAGTTACTCGACATTTGCAGCACACTGTCCGAGGAGCAGCTCGACGGGGATTTTGAACTCGGGCATCGTACGTTGCGTGCCACACTGCATCACATGCTTCACAACATGGAGGTCTGGACGGCACTGATGGCAGGGCAGCATCCGGTTCAGCAGGCGGACTGCACCCTGCCCGGCATGATCACGCGGCTGGATGCGGCGGAATCGAGTCTCGCTTCCATCGCTCGTCGGGTGGCAAATTCAGATGCCTGGGACGACCTGTGGACGGACACGCTCGATGATCCGCCGCAGCAGAAGAGTTATGGAACGGCCATTGCTCATCTCATCACGCACAACATGCATCATCGAGCGCAGCTGTTGTACATGCTGCGGCGAACGGGAGTTACGCCAGTTCCCGAAGGGGACGTGTTCAGCTGGGAAGCCGCGATGCAGGCGGCAGCAAGCGAGACGGCAATTGACGACAGGTCGTTTGCCTGACTGCAAATCAACGGTAGTCGCTCCCGACAGTTTCGCAGTGGGTTTCCACCTGTCCACTCAAACGAAAACAACCCCCGAGGGCATCGTGCCTTCGGGGGTCATGGCGTCTCGCATCGGGACGGGCTTCCCTGCCCTGATGCATCACAGGTGGTGAATCTTCGATTCGACGAAGCGAATCGTTATTCGTTGGTGGCGTGGCTGCTGGGGGCGGCGGTGAATGTTTCCAGTGTTTCCACACTGGTGAACAGATACAGCCGGCCCTGATACCACACGGCGTGGTCCAGTGAGCCTTCCACTTCCTCACCGGTCAGGGCAAGGTGAATCACGTCGTTGCCGCGAGCTGCTGGAGCGTAGCGAGCCGGATCAGCCAGGAAGGTTTCAAGAGCCTGTTCGCTGGAGAAGCTGTAGAGCCGTCCATGAAACAGAGCACTATATTCTTCGCGGGCATCCTTCAGCTCGCGTTCGTTCTGCAGAGCGACCGCACAGAAACCTTTGAGGCCGGAGCCCGGACGAGCGTGGATGAGTTCCAGCTTCGACTTGTTGGGGTCATTGGCCGCAGGCGGCTTTGCTTCAGCAACATCAGGGGCCTTGGGGGCCTCTACGCGAGATGCCTCTGACTTTGGAGCCTCTTTCGCACTGGAGTTGGCATTGGGCACATCTGTCGTGGAAACCTGAGGAGCCTCCACTGTGGGCTGCTTCGCGGTCGTTGGAATACCTGGCAGCGGAGCGGGCTTGCTGGCCGGTTCCTCAACAGCGGGGGCCGTAGCAGTGACAGCAGCCGGTGACTTTTCTGCAACGGGAATCGGCGGCAGCATCGGAGCCGACTCCTCCGCGATATTCAGCGGGGCCTCATCGGCTGGTGCCGGTGCCGGTGCTGGCAGCGGAGCCTGGAAGACTGGTTCCTCTTCCTTTGGCGCGGGGGTGGCCTTCGTGACTGGTGCCGCGAACATGTCCTCTTCGAGCGTCAGGCCTGTGTAAGGCTTTTCCGACTTGGCTGCCGCTTCTTTCGGAGCAGCGGCTGGTGCTTCGTCGGTAAACGTCCCGGCAAGCGGATCGGTTGCTGACGGAGCGTCCGGAACGATTGCCTGTGGTGCGGCAGCCACTGGAGCCGTACCAACAGGTGCGGGTGACAGCAGCAGGTCCATGTCCTCCTCAGGCTCGGAGTCGTTTCCGGATTCCGGGGCGGCGAGTTCGAACACAGGGAGATTTGGACGAGTGGCAGTTGCCGCTGGTGCCGGGACAGGCGCATTTCCGAGGTCGATGCCGCCCACTTTCGGAGGGACCATCGGAGGCGAAGTCAGTTTCGGCGGGGTGTCTTTCTCCGCAGCCGCAGCTGGCGGGATGACATCCACCTTACTGCCTTCAACGGCGGGAGGAACCAGGAAGTTGCCATTTGGAGTCAGGCTCGCAGTCCGTTGTCCGGTCACTTCGCTGGCAATCGAGCCGCTGTAGGCGGGGGGCTGAATTGTCAACTCGGCGGGTGATTGCCCTGCCCCGCTGACCGGAGGTGGAATGAGCATGGCTGGTTGCGAAGCGACAACGCCGCGATCCCAGTCGGGTGGAATCAGGATGTCGTTGCTCTTGTTGGCAGGACTGTTGCTCTGCTGTGCCGTCTTCTGTGGCTGAGCTGCTCCTCCGATAGGATAGCTCATTCCAGGGTCTTGAGGCGGACCGGCGGGAATCGCCGAGTCCTTACGCAAGGCGCGAAACATCCGCGAAAACAGGCCCGGCTTTTGTACGGGATCGACGTACTGAGCGAGTTCCATCTGCTGCGGTTGCTGCTGCTGGCTCGGACGCTGCTGCGCTGTTCGAGCTGCTGCGGTCGACTGAATCATCCCTGGAACTGTCGCGGCAGAATACGTGGACTCCGCGTTGATGGCCCCGGTTTGTGGCGCCGGTGGCAGCAGGTTGTTGTTCCCGGTCTGGTCGAGAGGCCGGGCCTGTTGCGTGGGAAGCAGGCGAGGCTGATACGCCGCTGGATGCTGCGCAAACAACGGCTTGCTCAGCATGGATGGAGCCAGGAGGCCAGCCCCCAGTGCGGATGCCAAGGCAGTACGTCGCAGGGCGCGACGGCAGGTGTTCAGCAGTAACATCTTCCACTCCTGTGAATTAACGTTCGGCCGGAGAGGGCGTCCCGGCTGGCTTGAACGAAGGGGATTCCGGTGGGTTCGTTGTCCCGTATGCCAATTCGGCCAAACAGTCGCTGGACAGAGATGATGGGATCGCCAGGCGGTCGGTGCGTTTGCGCCACCGCTGCGTTAAACTCATCCCCATTGATGGATGTCCGTGAAATCACAAGCACCTTGCGACCAGTTCGTTCGATTGTCACGATGCAAGTGATTCCTCCTGTCGTATCGACCGAGGCACGGAGCGACATTGACAATCCTCACGGTCGACATGCCTGTTTCGATCCCCAGAATGCGGCGGACTCGTGCATCTGGATTTTCCCGCAAACTTCTTGTATTCCCCCCAGTTTCTCATGAGCGAATCTTCAGCGTCTGAACAGGCCGATTCCGGACGGACAATCATCATCCAGAACCACACTCGGGGAAGCTGGCTTCCGTGGCTGCTTGTTCTGGGACTGCTGTTTGCGCTTGGGATTTCGTTCATGCTGCATCTGGTGCAGCTGGGATCCGCCATTGATGTCACGCAGGATGAGCCGGCGGAAAAGTTTCTTTCGGGCGACGAGTCTTCTTCACACAAGATTGCCCGCGTGGCACTGGACTTCACGATTCGGCCTCCATTCACCGAACGATTCATGCAGACATTGCAGCGCGTGCTCGACGATGACCAGGTCGAAGGGGTACTGCTGGTCATTGACAGTCCCGGCGGTCTGGTTTCCGACAGTCACCGCATTTACGACAAGCTGCGGGAAATCAACCAGAAGAAACCTGTGTACGTCGCCATGCGGGGGATTTGCGCATCAGGTGGTTACTACATCGCCATGGGCGCTGGTCCGGAAGGCCGCATTTTTGCTGAGCCCACAACCTGGACCGGCTCGATTGGGGTGATCATTCCCCGTTACGATGTCTCCGGGCTCGCCAATCAATACGGAGTGCGGTCTGATTCCATTGTGACGGGCCCATTCAAAGACAGCCTCAATCCACTCAAGGAACTGACCCCGCCGGAGCGTGAATTGTGGCAGGCGATCGCCGATGAGGCACTGGATCGATTCGTGCGCGTGATCGATGAAGGACGGGCAATGCTTGATGAAGCGGCAGTTCGCAAGCTGGCCACTGGACAGGTCTTCACGGCCGACCAGGCGCTGGCCCATCAGATGGTTGACGAAATTGGCTACGACGAAGACGCTCTCAAGTCACTGAAGTCCAAAATTGGACAGGCGAACGTGAAAGTGGTGGAGTACCGCTTCACCCCGACGCTCGCAGAATCCTTGCTGGGGGCCAGCGCACGGACGCCCCATGTCGATCCGCTCAGCAAGATTCTGGAGTCGCAGACTCCGCGGGCCATGTACCTGTTCGGCTGGGAGAGTGGCGTTTCCGGCAGCCGGTAACGACTGAAGATCCCTTGGCGTCGGCATGACCGGCTGGGCGTCATTGCTCTCCTCGTGCAGCGCACGACATGCCCGGAGCAATACGCGAGTCTTACTCGCGTGGAAGTTTGGAGAGCGCGCTGTCGGCACCGACGACCACCAGGATGTCTCGAGGTTCGATGACATCTTCGGGCTTGGGGACGATTGTTCGCAGGATTTCGCGTTTCTGTCCTCCTTGTCCCACTTCGACGGTGCGGCGAATCACGACCAGGTTCACATCGTACTTGCTTCGCAGGGCGAGGGCGCGGATCGACTTGCCCTGAAAGCTGCTGGGGGAATGAAACTCCAGCAGCGTAAAACCATCGGCGAGGCGAATGAAATCGACCAGCTGTGGATTCGCAAGCTGGCGGGCCAGGTTGGTTCCGGATTCTCCTTCCGGCTGAATCACCCGGTCGGCTCCGATCTTGCGGAAGATCTCGGCGTGAAACTCGCTTTGAGCGCGACAGATAATTTCCGGGACACCCATCTGCTTGAGCATGACGGTTGTCAGTAGCGCAGCCTCGAAGTTTTCGCCAATTGAGACGACCGCAACATCCACCTTGTCGAGATCCTGACTGAGCAGCGCCTGCTGGTCTGTGCTGTCAGCCCGCACGGCGAGGTCCACATCGTCCTTGATTTCGTTGACCAGCTGGCCATTGCGATCCATCGCAATCACCTGCACGCCACTCGCGGCCAGACGTCGGGCCACCGAGATTCCAAATCGGCCCAGGCCGATAACAGCAACTTTTCGCATGGTCGTCAGCGATTAACGGAAGGGGACATTGCTGTCCCCAGGCTGGTGGACGGACCACCGGAAAAACAGGCGCGCAGTCCTGATGGTCGGTCAGTCACGCAGTTCGAAGATGACTTCAATCTCGACGGAAATGTTTCCGGGGAGCGAACCCATCCCCACGGCACTGCGGGCTCCGACACCATCTTCGCCAAATACATCACGGAACAGTTCGCTGCATCCATTGATCACTGCCGGATGCTGCTTGAAGTCTGGACCACAGTTCACCATCCCGAGCACCTTGATTGTGCGGCTGATGCGGTCGAGCGATCCCAGGTGAGCACGGACTGTGGCAAGCAACGCGAGACCAGTCTGGCGTGCGGCTGCGTAGCCTTCTTCCTGTGTCAGATCGCTGCCGACCTTGCCGCTGATCAGTGTTCCGTCGGACTTGAGCGGACCGTGACCGGAGAGATACAGCATGTTTCCGATTTGCACTGCTGGCTTGTAGACCCCCGCAGGTTTGGGAGCGGGGGGAAGTTCCAGTTGCAGTTCCTGCAGGCGTTGTTCGGCAGACATGATTTTCTAGCGGGGTTGAGTTTCAAAACGAAAGGCGGCGTTTCTTGTGACGCCAGCCGGATCAGCGGCATGGTAGGTCCGACGGAAGGCTCCAGGCAAGCAGCCTGGGCTGTCCGGTGACTCAATTCACATTTCCCGGTATGTCGCCCGGCTCTGCGAGCCAGGAGGATGAACTGAGACCGCGAGCGAAAGATGTGAATATCGTTTCACGCTTCGGTTCCTGACTCGAAGGCCTGCAACACGCTTTGCAGGTCCAGTTCCGGCATCGCCCCTCGCTGTTCGGCAACCAAGCCGCCCACACGATTGGCAAAGCGTCCGGTGCGCTCCAGCGGCCAGCCTCGCAATTGGGCGACGATAAATGCCCCCGTGAACGCATCCCCTGCCCCGACGGTGTCGACTACCTGCACGGGCACTCCGGGGATGTCGATGGTTCCGTCATTCGAGCAGATCAAGCACCCCGCCGCTCCGCGAGTGACACATACAATTTGTACGGGAGTGCGATCGAGCACCGCCCTGCAGAATTCCGCTGGGCTTTCCGGATACCCGAGCAGTTCGGCGAGTACGGTCACCTCTTCGTCGTTCAGCTTAAGCACATCGGCCCGGCTGAGCGACTGGGTGATGATGTCACGACTGAAGAACTGCTGGCGAAGGTTGACGTCAAACACGCGCAGGCACGCCTCGGACGCCAGATCCAGGACCGACAGAATCGTTGCTCGTGCTTCAGGATCACGCTGACTCAGAGTTCCAAAGCAGATCGCCGCTGCATCGGAGACCACCTGTCTCACCGAGTCATCGAGTTGGAGATGGTCCCAGGCGACTTCGGTGTGGATGGTGAACGTGTGCTTGCCCGTCGCATCCATCTCGACAGTGACTCGTCCGGTGGGATAGTGCTCATCTCGCTGGACCGCAGAGAGGTCGAGCCCCTTACCCTTCAGGAACGCCAGCAATTCGTCACCATCCGCATCCTGCCCAACGCGTGTGACTAGAGTGCCGCGACACCCCAGACGCTGCGCCTGATACGCCACGTTCGCCGGGGCTCCGCCTGGTTGTCGTCCGTCCGGGAAAACGTCCCACAGGAGTTCGCCAAGTCCAATAATGCGTGGTGCCTGAGCCATGAGTTGTCCTCGCCTGTCTGTCCGCTGCAATCAGTGCATCGATTCTGAGAAACCAGTCCCCGAAGTGCCACCCCACATAAGAGGTTCTGCCCCACTTCCCTGCTCTTTTCCCACTGCGGTCATCGGCTGAATGTGCCGCACTTGACTCTGCTCCCCCTCGATGCGAACGATTGGGGTGGAACTTGAGCTTGCTCTGAAGCGAGCTTTCGTTTAACCCCTGACACGCGAATCGAACTGACTCGTTTCGCGTGCACAAATGGCCGGATGCCACAGCCTCCGGACGGCTACGCATCCAGCAATTGGGAGATGAACTCCCCTCGATATTGAAAGGCTCGCGTCTTATCGAAACTAATTCAGGTTGAGTGGCCCAGCGCCCGCGTGCTGCGGCAGAGAGGAGTGTTCCGATGCATGTGTTGACCGGAAGTCATCAGTTGCGAAATCTGTTCGCCGCGCTAACCGAACAGACATTTCAGGTGGAGTTTGGATTCGCCGACCCGCCTCTCATCGACTATCTCTCGGAGATGCTTGTTCGCTTTGTGCGATTCGAATCGATCTTCAAGATTCGCGATCTGCTCGGCCAGCGACTCGACGAAGTGGCCGACATGCTCCTGGAGGCGGACCAGCGCGAAGGGCATCCACAACGGGAAGTCCACCGGCACATTGGTGACTTCACGCTCTTCTGGACGGGAGTTTATCCCGAAGCCCTCAAGTACCTGAAACGCTGGGATCGCAAAGACGCCGTCCTTGACTACCAGTGCCAGGGTAAACGCTCCTACTACATTGCGAGCACAATTCCGGACGAGGCCCATCAGGACGAAACCCGGATCCTGCGCCGTCTCAGCGACGAGTTCGAAATCTGTTCGATGGGGCTGCGTCGGGTTCGCAAAGAGTGGCAAGCCTGCCACGGTTAACGGCCTATGCTGTCCTGGCTGACTGACCAATCATCTCCTGGACGGCTGTTGCCGTTCCAAACGCGAACAGACTGTCTCCTTCGAGGATGGTGGCCGATCCCGGAGGAGGCAGCAGTCGCTCTCCAGTCAGTCGCCGGATGCCAATCACCATCACGCCACGTTCGCGGAAATCTGTCTCGGCGAGTCGTTTGCCGATATAGGGGCTGCCGGCATTGATGTGAATGTCGGCCAGTTCCAACTCGCTTCCGCGCGCATCGGTCACTTCAATGAAGTCCTCGACGCTGGGGTTGAGCATGAAGCGGGCCATCTTCACTGCCCCGCTGCTGAATGGACTGATCACACGTGTTGCTCCCGCACGTTGCAGTTTGACCACGGCGGCATCGCCGCTGGCTCGCGACACGATTTGAACGGAACTGGACAACATGCGGGCCGAAAGGACCACGTAGATATTGTCAGCATCGGAGGCGAGTACGGTGGCCAGTCCCCGTGCCTGCTCAATGCCCGCAGCCAGCAGTACCTCATCGGCGGTGGCGTCTCCCAGCATGTACAGCCACTGCTTGCCGTCGCAGACGTCCTGCAGACGCTCTTCGTTATGATCGACAATCACGAACGGCTGGTTTCTCGCAGAGAGGTAGTCGCAAATCGACAGCCCCATCCGCCCCAGTCCGCACACGATAAAGTGATCCCGCAGCCTGGCAATTTTCTGTCTCATTCGTCGCTGCTCCAACATTTTGCGGAAGTCTGTACTCAGGATCAATTGCCCCAGACTGGATGCTCCGTACGTAAAGAAGCTGAGCCCCAGAAAGAGGTAGCAAATGACAAACAACATGGACGCCGGAGTTGTTCCGATGTCGCGTGACCCGACTGTTGTGAGGGTCACCATTGCCAGGTAGCACGATTCCAGCCAGTCAACGCCCGTTAGCGAGTGAATCGCGATGGTGCCCGAAAACACCAATCCAATCAGGAGGCCGGCAATTAGAAGAAACCGGCGAAACTGAACTGGCATGGTTCACAAGTCTGAAGGCGTGAGGGATGGAAACGGGAACAAGATCGTTGCAGGATCACTATTCAAAACGCAATCCCAGTCGAACATCGATTGTGATTGGTTTCCCATCACGCAGAATCTCAACCTTTACCATGTCCCCTGGGAGTTCCTCACCCACCAGCCGTGCCAGCTGGGCAATGTCCCGTACCTGCCGCGACTGCAGCGTCATCAGGATGTCCCCGACTTTGATGTCGGCTGCTTCCGCTGGCGTGCCCCGGTAGACATCGGTAACCAGAAGCCCGGTCCCTTCAGGTCGAGGGTCGCCGGAGAGCCCGAGATAGGCGCCGCTGTGCGATCGATAGTCTTCTCCGGTCAGCAGCCGGTCCCAACCGTCGTGGTAGGCTGAAATCGGCACGTGAAAGTTGAAGGAGGTTTCCTCGCCAATTCGCGTATTGATCCCGATCAGGCGACCGTGCATGTCAAACAAGGGGCCACCAGAATCGCCCCCCACCAGTTCGCAGTCCGTTTGGAGATACCACTTTGTCTTTTGGATTACGCGCCCCAGTCGCGTCACCAGTCCGCGTTCTTCGTCCCAGCCTCCCGGGTGCCCCATCGCGATGCACCAGTCTCCCAGCTTAATGGATTCCATGCTGGCGAGCTCGCAGTGCGGCCAGTCCTTGCGATCGGAATTGATCTGCACCATCCCTGCGTCCAGAGTTCGATTGCGACCTAACGTCTGGCCCAGCAGTTCTTCGCCATCAGGAAGCACGATCCGCACTCGGCCACCGGGGCGTCCAGCCACATGGGCTGCTGTCAGGATCAAGCCCTCGGCCGAAACGATGACTCCGCTTCCTTGCGCCTGGCCAATGCGAAGGTTGACGGAGCAAGCCTTCAGAGACGGCAGCAAATTGGTAACGTGCGACTCGATCTGCCGTAATTCGGCCAGTGTCTGAGGGAGCGCTTTGCTGAAAACTGGAGGCAGCGGCTTTTCGTCGCCGGATGTGGTTGAGACCGTTGAGGACGTGTTCTGTGCCAGCTGTAGCTCAGTGTCCTGCGTTACCTCGATTTCAGTGCCCTGAGGGGTCGCGACCGACATTGGCAGCGCTGGCTGATCATCCCCACCGGTAGGCTGGACTGTGAGCGCGAGTACGATCACAGCAGACAGGATGGAGGACGACACCTGCATCGTGGGCAGCTCCGGGCGGACAGGTCACGGACAGTGGTCCATGGATCATACGCTGCCAGGGGAGCCGGACTCCAGCGAAAGACGCATATTTCTTGCATTGCCCCGGCCGACGGCCCCGAATCAACGGCCCGGAACAATCCGGGGCAAATCGCTGTCCCAGCCAGAGATGCCCTGCGATGGGCCACTTGCTGGTTGTCGGGTTGTGCCTGTTTCACTGGAGCTGCTCGAATTGCGATTGCGATAGCTCTCGGGGATGACAACTTCCCCGGCCGGTCGTGAAGATGCGTTCTGAGGCTGCATGGACATCTCCGGTGCGGAGTTTCCGCTGCCTGCCGGGCGACTGTTGTGCGGATAAGGCTCGGGTGATCCTGGCTGCTGGTGAGGAGCCGTGTACTGGGAGCCTCCCGAAGGGGAATACATCACTGATCCTCCCGGATGAGCAACGCCGGGCCCCCCCAGCGGAGCCGACTGCATCTGCTGACCGCCCACCTGTCGAATGGCTGAATTCAGGTCTTGAGCCGCCTGGTTCCGTTGATTGTCGTACATCTGGAGATTCTGGTACGACTCCTGGTACTGAGATGGCACGTTTCCGGGTACGTACCTGGAGGCTGTTCCCAACTGATGCGGGGAGGTCATGTTGGCCCCACCCGAAGGTACCTGCTGTCCAAACTGGTTCGTGATCATCTGTGACTCTGGCATCTGGACATTCATCTGCTGTCGCAGGTCCATCGGCGGTGAGTCGGTCGGCAAGTAGCGTTGGGGTTGCGGATTGCTGGCGCCATTCAGCATGGTCGATGACCCGGGCATGGCTTGCGTCGCCGCATTAGAAATCACCGGGAACATGGCACCGGGACCGAAGCCCATTCCCATGCGAGCCGCCGCCTTACTGGCTTCCTGCAGCGGATCACCCATGGGCTGTTGTGCCGGTGTTCCCTGCGGTGTTCCCTGCGGTGGAACCTGACCGGAACTGGCCACTGCCGCGCTGTTCGCCTCTCCATTGGGCTGCATGTAAGGGCTGCTCTGCTGTTGCTGTTGCTGTTGCTGCTGGTAGTACGCGGGGTTGACGTTCGCGCCTGGCTGAGCGTAGCCCTGGCTGGTCTGGGCGCCGGCCTGAATGGCGGGCTGGCCCCACGGCTGAGTCAGCCGGGCCAGATCGTTTGCAGGTAGATTTGCCGCAGGCATTGATGAGGTGGCATCCCGACCGGGCTGAGCAAACTGAGCAGTGCTGGCCCCTTGGTAACTATCAGGATAGGCTGCCGGCGGCTGATTTCTGGCATCGTATCCAGCGGAGTTGCCGGACTGCTGGCTCCAGTCCCCATTCTGATGCGACGGCATTTGTGGGGGCGAAGTCGCCAGATCTACAGACATCCCGTTCAGGGACGTCGATTGTCCCTGATTGGCAAAACCGTTGTTCTGGTAGTCTGCGTAAGGGACCTGCTGCGGGGCTTCGCTGGCTCCTCCAAGCATGATGGGCCCTCGGGAAACATTGGCGTATCGTTCCCGATCAATGTTGTTGAGCTCTTTACGCAATGCATCGCCGTGCAATGGCTGGTTCCCGGGATACGGAGGAGGCGTACCACCCGCCTGGTGTTGCTGTGCGCTGGCGGTTCGGATTTGTTCCTGTTCCCGATTGGCAGCCATTCGCTGACGAATGTCGTTTGCCAATACTTCATCGGCTGATGGCTTGTCTCGAAGCCGGTCGAGCAGCGGTCGATTGTCGACGGGTTTGGCGGCGGAATTCTCGGCCAGAGCCTGCTGGATTTCTGTTTCATTCAGAACGCGGCGATATGTCTCCCGGGCCAATTCGACCTGGCCTTTCTGAGCGTACACGTCCCCCAGATGCTTGATGGCATTCTGGTTGTTCGGGTCATGGACCAGCGCCCGATTGAGGTACTGCTCACTTTCCTGAAGCCGTTTCTGCAGCAGATAGGAGTATCCCAGATCACCCAGAACCTTGGAGTTCGAAGGTTGTTCGGCCAGGGCGAGCAGATAGTGCTTTTCCGCATCCACGTACTGCTTCTGCAGGTCGGCCACAATTCCAACGCCGTGCAGCGCATCAACGTTGCGAGGCTGTTGACGCAGTGCGGCTTCAAAGTGTTGCCGGGCTTTTGTGAGTGTTTCGGGCTTGGCATCGCGATACCAGGCAGCCACCAGCATCTGTCCCTGTCGGACCTGATCGGCCGTGGCTGCGGGGATTGATGCAGCCGCCTGGCTGAGTTCAGTGGCCTGGGCAGCTGGTGACTTCGAATTCGTCGCACTTTCTGCGACTTTCTGCTCCGGGGGATCGGATTTGAAGACAGAGAATAGGTCAGCGGACCGGCAGCCTGAGAAGACTAGCAGGGCAGTCACCAGAAGTCGCATCGTGCTGTTCATGGTCACCCTCGGCAGGGCCGAAATTCTGCCTGCCCGGAGGCAGGACGTGGGCGAGTTCGTCAGCTTTCCGGCCAGCACTGCTGGTCGGAACTTGCATCACGAGCCCGCAAATCGAAACCGGGCATCATGCCCCTCATCGATTATGCATCAGTTGGAATGAAATTCAGCGGCGGAACCGGATTCGCCGTGTCATTGACCGCGGGTTTCTACTGCAAATGACCAAACGTGTCGATACGAAGTTCAGAACCGCTCTAAGTTTCGCATTGACCGGCAGTTCAGGCCGAATGTCGCCGCTCGGTGGAAATCATCAGGTGGTAGTTGACGGTACCACACAGGAGTCGCGAAACTTTGGTTTTGACTTTCCCGGTTGGATAATCTCATGTCGATTGACCCACAACAGGTTCCGATTCCGCAGCCGTTTCAGTCCATTTACCTGGAGGGACTGTTCACGCACTGCGTGGACTGTGAGTGCGATCTCCTCGACTCGAACGTCCCCTACACAGTCGTCAAACACGTGGTCGGACAGGAGCCGGTGTTTGAAATGGCCCTCTGTCTGGAATGTGCCGCCAACCTGCGTTCGCAGTACTCTGTTGAGACCCAGCAACGGTTAAACGAGTTTCTCGAACAGGCTCAGCGGCGAGAGCCCGGCCCAGCCCCGGATGACCAGGGTGACGACTTCACGTGGGAAGATGGCATTGCCGCCTGTTTCTCGTGTGGCAAGCCAAGAAAAGACTGTCGGCGGTATGAACTGGCGGGTGTCTGCCTGAATCAGGATCTGATCGTACAGGCCCCCACGGATTTGGGTTTTACCACACCGTTCCTGCTTTGCGATGACTGCAACGAACAGGTTTCCAAGCTGATTTCCCGGCAAACCCGCGATGCGTGGGATCGATTCATGGAGGAGCACTTCGACGGCCCGCCGGGCGTTGAACTCGACAGTCCACGGTTTGATCCCATTCTGATCTAACTCGGTGTCACGCCACCCGACGCTGCAGGTCCCGCTGAGGCTGACAGGCTGGTGGCAGATCGACGAGAGTGTGGATGGAACCGGTCACTGGCGTGTTTGTGAACTCACCATCATGGGCCTGCACCCGCATTGGCATTGCGGATGTGGGGTAGAGCATGGTCGACATGGCTCGGGCATTGATCTCTGCCCCGGCGACGACATTCAGCTTGAATCGCTGCAGCAGCATGGGGAGTGAGATCTTCAGCTGCATCATGCCCAGGGCGGCACCGATGCACATTCGAGGTCCGGCGCCGAATGGCAGGTACGCATAGGGTGATGGGCTGATCGTCTTCCAGCGATCGGGATGGAAACGCTCGGGTTGTTCGAATTGTTCCGGAAGGTGGTGGCTCATGAACTGGCTGAACACCACGACAGAGCCTTGCTGCAACTGGAACGGCCCCAGTTCCAGCGGTTCGGCGGCGATTCGCTGCACATAGGCCGATGCGGGCAGGACCCGCATGCTTTCCTTGATGACCCGCTCAAGCACTTCAAAACGATCCAGGTCTTCAGGCTTTGGAGTCCGTCCGCCGAGCACGGTATTCAGTTCGTCGTGCAACTCCTGCATGACTTCCGGATGCTGAGCCAGGAGAAACAGCGTCCAGGATAGGGTGTGGGCCGAGGTCAGGTGGGCCGCTCCAAACAGCAGCGTGATGTGCCCGATCAGGTGTTCGTCGGAAATTCCCCCTTCTTCATCGTGGGCACGAATCAGCAGCGACAGAATATCGGTGCCCAGACCACTGTCGCGTCGAACCGCCAGCAGTTCCTTCACGGCGACTTCGAGTTCTTTGGCGGAGTCCAGTAGTTCGTCGTACGCAGCGGAGGCCTGCACGCTGCCAGTAAAAGCCCCTGCCCCGACTTCATGATTCAGGCCAACCCAGCGTTCGGTCAGTTCACCGACTTTGTAAGCGAGTTCGGGGTGATCGAGCCCGAACAGGATGGCGCATGTCAGCCGCAGCATGTAATTGGTCATGTCGGCGGCGACGTCCCGCGTCTCGCCAATCTGCCACTGGCTGAACGCGTCTTCGGAAACAGCCGCGACATTTTCGTGATAGGCGACAATGGCCTTCTTCTGCAGTGGCCCCTGGACCATGCGTCGATGTCGACGATGTTCTTCTCCATTCATACTCAGCAGACCGGAGGTCACGCGACGCTGAGCGGACTTGCGGGGGCCATACGCCGCGAAGAATCGCGAATGAAACCGGCTGGCATCGCTGAGCACTTGACGATTGTACTCGGGACCAAAGACGAAAAAGATCCGCTGATTGCCCTCTTGAAGTGCGCACACTTCGCCATGACGGGCCCACAGCCGACGCATGCAGACCAGCGGATCGTCGGCAAAATCCGCAATCCGCCCGTGGGTAATCGGCAGCCCGCTCTGGGGCAGTGGCAACGTGTAACTCTCTGACATGGCATCCGTGCCTTCTCAAGCCGCTCGCCGCATCCCACCTGCGAAAAGCGTGAGTTCAATGGTCTGGTCCGCGAACTGGTTCCCAACCGTCGCCAACCCACTGTTTGGGAAGATACGTCGAATTCCCAATTTTGCACAAGACGGACCCGCCCGGCATTCCCAAAGTCGGCCAGAGTTCACTCTGTAAAAACAACGCGGCCCGCAAACCTGTCAGGTCTGCGGGCCGCGTTGAAACATGAATACGGACCTGTCAGATCACGATTCGCCAGTCGGGGAGACGAGCGGATCGGCTCCTCGCTCGGTCATTTCGCTGATCGTCAGCGGTCGATAACCGCCGGCGGATCGGAAGTAGAGCATCAGCAGCAGATAGATTACTGCCATTGAGGCCGGAATGAGTGAATCGGTGACCAGAGTCTTACGGTCCCCGGTGATCGAGGCTTCGAGGGCTTTCTGCTCTTCCGGAGTTCGATCAGCAGGCTTCTTGTCGAGAGCCGCTCCCAGCTTCTGACCATCCAGGCCGGTGGCTGGTGGGAAGACCAGGAAGGCGCTTTCCTTTTCCGACTTGAAATCGTCGTACGCAGCGGCATCTGCGGCTTGCAGGGCCTCGCCAGAATACTTGTCTTTGAAGTATCCCAGTCCCGGCGAACCAATCAGACCAGCGGACATCATTCCGATGCCACCCATAATGCTGATGGCCACCGCCCCGGTCCGCGGAAAGCGGTCACTGGCGACTGCCAGCATTGTTGGCCAGAAGAACGTCTTGCCAAACCCGTAAACCGTCAGGGCCAGGAGAGCCATTGCGAACGAATTCACATTGCTGGTGAGGTTCAGACCAATGCAGGCCAGCACCGCGCAAACGAACAGCAACGCCACTGGAGAAAGGCCCAGCTTCTTTTCGATGAACTCCGCACAGAACCGCAGGCCAAACATCACCGCCGAAGTGAAGACGAACAGAATCTTACCTTCCCCGGACGAAAGGATGTTGCCTGTGATGTTCTGAATCCAGCCATCGGTTCCCAGTTCCACGGCTCCCACAAGAGCATGTGTCATGAACAGGACAAACAGCAGCCATGAGCCGACCGAGAAGTTCGTGATGACGCCAATCGCAACCAGCAGTGCTCCACCGATGACATACCCTGCCACCGAAGCAGTGCCCGCATCCAGGAAGGCCTTCAGCACATCGCCGAAAAAGAGTGCCAGCAGGTAGCAAACCACGAGACCACCAAGGATTCCGACGTCCTTGAACATATCGCCAAGGCTGAGCCCCTTCTCTGAGGCTTCGGACTGCGGCATCTTTTGTCCCATGAACATAATCCCGTAAACCAGCGTCGGGATCAGGAACAGGGCCAGCTGCATCTTCCAGGCGATCTGCATTCCGTCATCGAGCACCCAGCCAGCCGCTCCGCCCAGAATCATTCCGGCCGGCCAGCTGGCATGCAGGATGTTCAGGTAGTGCGTGCGATTGTTGGGGAACAGTGTGGCGACCAGGGGATTCGCCACGGCTTCGAGCGTTCCATTCGCAACAGCAAAAATGAAGGTCCCCCAGAACAACAAGTTGTAGGCGGAAACCTTTGTTGCTTCGATCGATGCGGCATCCACTCCGGCCAGAGACGGGGCTGCCAAAGCGACAAATGCTGACACCACGTGCAGGAGGAACGCGACGACGACCAGTTTGCCGTAGCCGATCTTGTCGGCGATGATTCCGCCGATGATGATGCCGAAGCAGAATCCTGTGAATCCCGCACCGCCAATGGCTCCCAGTTCTGATCCTGTGAATCCGTACTCGCGGCCCCAGTTGTCAAGAATGCCGCCGCGAATCGCGAATCCGACCCCAGCGGCCAGAATGGCCATAAACCCTGCCCATAGAAGACGATGGGCATTTGGCGCAATGCCCTTTTCAGTCCCAGCACTCATGGAGGTCATCTCCCTTTAATTCGTGTGTCTTACACTTGCCCGGCGCGACAACGTCGGGCAACAAAATTCCCACCAGACCTGAGTCGCAGCCTCGAATCAAGGCTGCACTCCATGCGTGCTGTTCGTCGGTAGAACGCCTCACATAGGCGTTTGTGATTCCAGTCGCTGGCAAGGGGGAACCGGTATGCTAATGGTCGCCGCGTACCTTTGCTACGGTTCAAGCCCCGTTGATGCAACATTTCACCGGACCGAAGCGTGACTGTTGTTGCTCGGCCGAGCAGCCTTCAGCGCGAGATGCAGCCCTGCCGATAATTAGCGATTCGCCGCAGATTTGACATTCCGCCCGCACGCGACGACAATGCCAAATTCCCAAATGCAATGCACGGAGGCTTTCTGTTGAAGACTCCCTGTTTGCGTTGCCGTTGAGTATTCGAAACGCGACCATCACATGGCCTCACGCAGACTGCAAAAACGAATCGAACTGGAAGCCGCGGAAAAGCTTGGTACGCCTGCCAAGAAAAAGGCAACCAAGAAGAAAGCCTCCACCGCCACGCGCAAGCGAAAGACCAAAGCTCCGGAACGCAAACGCGTCCTGTGGGGTGTCTTCAGCGGCACTCTGAAAGAAGAAGGCCGCTACCCTTACGACCAGCGTGAGGAGGCCGAAAAGCGACTGGAGCAACTGCGGGCCAAGAGCAAGAAGCTGTTTTTCATTCAGCCCATTAAAGAATCCCTCTCCGCCTCGGGCGAAGCTCCCGAAGTTTCCCTCGCAGGAGACGTGGACGAGGAACTCGATATCGAAACGACGAAGGCTGCTGACGGCGAAGAAGAATAGGCCGCCCCTTCAGCCTGACTGCATACACGGGAAAAGAACGCCTCGGCATCGCTGCCGTCAGGCGTTCTTTTCGTATCGACGGTGGCCTATTCGCCCAAACTCAACCGCCGGGAACTTTCCAGCTCACTCCCCAGTCGGTGCTGTTCTTCGAGGAGAAATGCCATGCGTACGTTGTGGACTGTGTTTCTGCTGTTCTGGGGGCAACTGGCACTTGCTCAGGTGCATTCCACTCCGTTTCGCAATCTGGACCGCAACGGCGACGGCGTGCTCACCGTCGAGGAACTGCCCGTTGGGGTGCGTCCCAACTTTGGACGCATTGACCGGGATGGCGATGGCAAAATCTCCCCTCAGGAAGACACGGCCTTCCGCAATCGTCGTGGGGCGCGAACTCCATCGGCTGGTCCCACGCTGCCTGAAGGCGTCCGAGTTCTTAACGATGTGGCGTATCTCGAAAACGGACACGAACGGCAGGTGCTGGACCTGTATTTGCCCAAATCAACCGGACAGGTTCGACCGGTGGTCATCTGGGTTCACGGCGGCGGCTGGCAGACTGGCGACAAATCAGGCGGCCCGTGGCGACCATTGCTGGAACAAGGGTTTGCCGTGGCCAGCATTAACTACCGGCTCAGCCAACACTCGATTTTCCCAGCCCAAATCAACGACTGCAAAGCAGCCGTGCGCTGGCTGCGGGATCATGCAGCGGAATACGAACTCGATCCACAATGTTTTGGAGTCTGGGGATCATCCGCAGGAGGCCATCTCGTGGCATTGCTTGGAACATCCGGAGACGTCGCAGATCTCGAAGGAGCCGAGTCGAAGACAAGCAGTCGAGTCCAGGCCGTGTGTGATTGGTTTGGCCCGACCGATTTCCTGAAAATGAACGAGCACGGCGGCCCCAATGGCCGCATTGACCACGATGCACCCAACTCGCCTGAAGCCAGACTGATTGGCGGAGCGGTGCAATCGCATCAGGAGGCCGCTCGTCGAGCCAGTCCACTGACTTACGTGACCGCAGATGATCCTCCGTTCCTGATTGTCCACGGCGACCAGGACCCAGTCGTTGGCATGCAGCAAAGCCTTCTGCTGCACAAAGCGCTCACCGCTGCCAAGGTTCCCTCGACGCTGACGATCGTTCCTGGTGCCGGACACGGGCAATTCCGCGATCCCAAAATTGCCGAAAGCTGCATCGAATTCTTTGAGCGGGTCCTGAAGAATCCACCACCGAAGCCGGCCAACTAAAACGGTCCCAGTCGAGTCGGCAGTGGATCGAGAGTAAACATGCTGCGATCGAACAGGCGTTTCATCAGATTCAGTTTCGTCATCTGATGGCTTGAGTCGTTCCACAGATTCGCAAACTCGTCGGGATCATTGACCAGATCGTACAACTCCCCGTCATCCGTTCCGTGGTAGACGACCAGTTTGTGAGTCGCTGTGCGCAGCATCGACCCGTAGCTGCGGTGATGCGTCCACGAGTTGGTGTACTCGCAGTACACATCAGGCCGGAATTCATCTGGCGCTGCGGCATCGCATAACAGCGAGCGGAACGAGCGTCCCTGAATCTGCGGTTCAATCTCCAGCTCGCAGCAGTCCAGCAGTGTTGGAGCAAGGTCAGTCAGTTCGACGAACGCCTCACGGTGGGTCGATTGCAGGAAGTGCCCCGGCCACGACATCACGAGCGGCACATGCACGGCCTCGTCATAGAAGTGAGGCCCTTTCAAATACAGACCATGATCCCCCAGCATCTCGCCGTGGTCGGACATGAAAATCACAATTGTGTTCTCCAGTTGCCCGGTTTCGCGGAGCGTGTCGACCATGCGCCCGACCTGATCGTCAATATGTTCGATCATCGCGTAGTACGCTGCGGTGATCTGTTGCGACTCCCGAGGCGTGATCTCGGCGACGTGCATTCCGCCGGGCTGATTGTGCGCCCATTCGTGGTCGAGCTTTTGGTAGCGAGGCTTGTCGTCCAATTCGCCATCCCGCCATTTGGGCAGCGGCATCTCTTCGGGGCGATAACGGGCGAGGTACTCCGCGGGGGGATCAAAGGGATGATGCGGAGCGAACATGTTGACGGAGAACAGCCACGGTTGCGCTGACGTCTGTTGCTTACGCATGAACTCAATCGCCATCTCTGCGCACCAGGTTGTCTGGTGGTACTTCGTTGGAATTCCCTCTTTCACGTGGCCCTGTTGCGGCCCTTGGTAGAGTTCCTCCCACGTCACCCCCTGTTTCGCGAGCCACTGCGTATAGGCATTTTCGGGCCAGTCCGGCTGGGGATGATGGGACCAGTGAAAGACCTCGTAGCCATCATCAATTCGCTGTTCGACCCGGCCGTTGGCACAGGACGCCAGGTGCAACTTTCCTGAGAGACCGCAACGGTAGCCATGATCGGCCAGAATGCGTGGCAGCAATCGTTCGTCGGCGGGAATTTGCTGCCCGTTCTGTCGACAACGTGTCGTCCGTGGATAACGGCCCGTCAAGAACGATGCCCGACTCGGCGTGCAGACGGGACTCTGGCAATACGCCTGCGTAAACGCCACCCCCTGCTCCGCCAGTTGATCGATGTGTGGCGTCCGAATCTGTGTGTTCCCCAGTGCAGAGATGGTGTTGAACCTCTGCTGGTCGGTACAGATCCAGAGAATGTTGGGGGGCATTGGCTCACAGACCGGTTGGAGCGACGTTCAATCCAGATGGTCGCATTATGTGGAGCAATCGCCAGTCGCGACAAGCTGCTCCATTCGAATCATCGAATCATCGACTCTTCGCCAGCATCGCAGCCAGAGAGTGCTCCAGTTCCTGTTGATGCTGTTTCCAGATGTTGTCTTCCGCCAGCGGCCACGCCTGCGTGACTTCCAGCTCGATACCGCGGTAAGACTCGGGCCGAAACAGCTTTCGCAGCGCCGTTGTCAGCCCATCATCGGTTCCGCGATAGGGATAGTTGCGACGAACACGCCAGCCGGGATGCGTCTCACGAAGCTGACGCTGCCATTCCTGACAGAACCTGGCTTCGGGAGTTCGCGACGGGTCAAACAACAGTCCTAGTTCCGCCGTCCGCGTCTTGCCGTTAAGCACGGGCGTAAACGAGTGAATGGAGAGGTGCAGGACCTCTTGCCCGTCCGACACAAGATCGCGAATCGTATCACGAACCTGATCCCGATACGGCGTATAGTACTTCGCAAGAATCTTCTGCCGCTCCTCCTCGGACACTGAGTCCATGAACTCAGAGAACAGCCTGGGGTGGTGCGGCGAGCGGTTCAGTTCCACAACCAGCCGGCTGGTTGTGGATGAAATCAAGGGAGCCTTAAAGTGTCTGGCCAGTTTTCTGGCCAGTTCCAGTGCTCCGGGGTCCCAGCCTCGGTGAGACTGCAACACTTCTTGCGCATGGGCGAACAGTGTGCGGTACGCGGATGGAATCTGATTGCCACCATGTTCACAGGTGACAAGGAGAGTCAACGGCGCGGGCATGGGCGTTCCGTTCCGTTTCTCAAACACCAAACTGTCGGTTCGCAGCGAGGCAGTCACACAGTTCCGCATACACCGGGAAGAGTCCGTTGGGGACATCATCGCCCACGGCCTTCAGCAGTCGGCGGGCGAGCGGTCCCTGTGTCGTCAACACCTTCAGCGGACCGGCCCACACGGTCTCATCAAGCCGAAGTTCCCGTACCAGATGCTGACAGAGCTCCTGCGCGGAGCATCTCTTTTCAGCTATGCCCCATTGCCGCAAGTAATCGGCGTTTGCAATAACGGTTTGTTCTCCATCGCGGGCTACGTCGAACAGCATTGAAGACAGCTGCGCGGTGTCAATCTGAGACTGCTCATCCCAGCCAGTCCACTGTTCGTTGACGAGTGCCTGCAATGTCGCGACCTCGAACGCGACGATCGCCAGATCTGCCGTCGGGCATTCCTGTGCATCGACTACTCGAATTTCGATGGCTCCGCGATCGAACCGGGCAATGGCTCCTCGTGAATTCAGGAAAGGCTGCTGCAGGATGCCATCGGGATCGTGCGGAGCAATGTCTCGATACAGCCGCTGAAAGATCTGCGACTCATACTCGGCATGCGAATAAACCGGTTCGGGAATGACCTCGCCGGTTAGTGAAGGGATGATGCGGGAGTTTCCGCGATAGACCTGCAAACGATAATCGAGCATGCCTGCGTTTCGGCCGTCGGCGAACGGGCTGCTGGCGGCGAGTGCGGGGAGCAACGGCAGCAGCAAACGGATGGCCGCATGCAGCCGGGCGAATTCGAGATCCCCCTGAAACGGCAGGTTCAGGTGCACGCTTTGCAGGTTGGCCCAGCCATGCCCCTGACAATTGAAGATGCGGTTGTAGGCTTCGTATACCGCGTTGTATTCGTGAGGCCACAACTGCAATTCACGATGCGGGTCCATCCACGGGTGCATGGCCGTCGGCATCAGCCGGGCATCCCACGCGGCCAGTTCGGTATTCGCTCGCTGAACCTGTTCCGAGAACAACTGTGGCAGCCGGGTCAAATCGGTTGCGGGACCGTTGGTTTTGAGTTCCAGCACATGCAGAGCCAGTTCATTCGACCAGGCGATGTCCCCCAGTTCGATCTCAGACACAATTTCCCCTGCGACCGCTCCCAGCAGCCGATCGGTTGTCGGGCTGACATTGAGCGATTTCGCATCGACGATCATGTACTCGATCTCGACTCCGAACGCGGAAAACAGTGGGAAGGACATGGATCGTAGACTCTGGATTCGACAATTGGTGACTGAGCAACATTTGTGGGGGCCGGGACGACTTCGGATGAAGTTCAACCCGACTGCTAATAACTCCGGGCCTTCTTCTGCTCAATCCGGGTCAGGAACACCTGCATGATGCGGCGATACAAGTCGTCTTTGAGGACCGCGTCTTCGAAGCCAGCGTCAATGTTCGGATTGTCGTTAACTTCGATCACATAGAAGTTGCCGTTCGATTCCTTCACATCCACCCCATATAGCCCGTCGCCAATCAGGTTGGCGGCTTTGAGCGCAATCTGGACCGCCTTGCGAGGGGCGACTTCGATGGGCATGGTTTCGAGCTTGCCGTAGCTCTTTTCTCCACTGTCATCCCGCTGCACGATCTGCCAGTGCCCCTGGGCCATGTAGTATTTGCAGGCATACAGTGGCTGGCGATCGATGATGCCAATTCGCCAGTCAAAATCGGTCGGCAGGAACTCCTGGGCAACGACGAGGTCAGAGTCCTCAAAAAACTCGTTGAGCTTTTGCGCCAGTTGTTCTTCGGTGTGGACTTTCACAACCCCCAGGGAGAACGCACTGTCGGGAACCTTGAGTACGCAGGGGAGTCCCAACTCCGCGGCAATGGTCGAGGCATTGTCCTTGTGAGCCACAATTGTTCGCGGCGTCGCCACCTTATGTCTGGACAGCAGTTCGGCCAGATAAACCTTGTTCGTACAGCGCGCGATGGAGAGCGGATCATCAATGACCACCAACCCTTCCCCGGCAGCCCGGCGAGAGAAGCGGTATGTATACTGGTTCACGAATGTCGTATCGCGGATGAACAGCGCATCGAACTCCGCCAGTCGTCCATAGTCATCGCGGGTGATGAGTTCCGCAGCAATATCCAGCGCTGCCGCGGCCTTGATGAACTTTTGCAGGGCCTTCTCATTCGAGGGGGAATCTTTGGCCTCCGGCTGGTGAAGAATCGCCAGGTCAAAGCGAGAAGGCTGCTTGCGTTTCACACTCCCCCGCTTGCCGGCGAAATGTTCCCTCGCCGTTTCCACAACGAATGGCCAATGCGAATCGGGCACTTCGTTGGTTCCAATGGCCGCAACCTTGCGCAGTTCCCAGCGTCCGTCGGTATGAGCAAAATGAGCTCGCAGGAACGGGGCCGGAAACTGATTGAACAGGTGTAATGCCAGTCGATCGTATTTGCGGGCCAGATTGCGACCAAAGTAGATGCTCAAGACGAATTTGTCGCCGTGGATGGAATGCAGGCTTTTCTGCAGCAGGTTGTCGAGTTCTTCCGTCGCCAGTCGCACGACCGCCCGGGTTTTCAGGTCCTGCAGAGTATTCACGTTGGGCATGGGCCGGTGCCCGCGCGCTTCGGCCAGCAGCGACACGTAGTAGCCGATGCTCTGGTATTTGTAGGAGCGACACAGGTTGAAAACTTTGGCTCCCCGCATGTCGCTGAATTCGGGACTGGTGAGGTACGAGCGCGCATCGACGATCTGTACCCCCTCAATGGGGGTCGTCCAGTCCTCGGGGCTGTTGGTAACAATCAGAATGGGCATGGTTGAGAGAAAACCAGATTCGCCGGTAATCGCTGCCGGTAGCGACGCGGGCCTACCGCGTCTGAAAAAGCTGCGTGTTTCGTTCTTGCCGCGGTTCAATCATCAAGAGGTTCGCGTCATACGTCAGGACCCCCAGCAGGATGGCGCAGACAAGCCGGTCGAGTCCCACGTGGTAGTGATGCTCAACTCCCAGGGGATTCTTCAGGTAAGGGTCGGCCACTTCGACGGTCCGCTCCTCCGGATCATAACCGCACAGCACCACAAAGTGTCCCTGTGGATCGCCTTGAATGTCATCATCCACGTTGTGGGGACCGTATTCCCGGGGATGCTGATACAGATACGTGGAGCTGAGCCCCGTCAGGATCGGGACTTCGCGACGCAATTGATCGCGAATGAGCCGGGCGTTCAGATCCCTCATGCGGATCACGCCCCCCATTTCGAGGAACTCAATGTACGCCGCGCAGGCCATCTGGATCTTCTCGCGATGCTTCACCGCCATTTCGGCTCGCAACTTGTCGATCAGCGGAACAACAGCATCCCCAACATGGTGTCCCGAGGATTGGCCTCGATTGGTCTGAAACCAGGTCGGGTCGAAGACTTTTAAGTCGTAGGTGTACAGCGTCGCCTGATATCCGTGACGCAGGGCATGCGATCCCAGCAGGACGGCCAGAGTCCCGCCGTTCTGGAGCTTGGGAGTCTCCCGAATGACGTCGTCCAGTGAGTATTCGTGGCCGAAAAAGCGATACACGGCATGCAGGCACGTGGGCCCGCAAGTCGAATCGTCAGGTTGGGGCAGGATGTCCAGCCGCAGACGCTCAGCCATTAGATTCAGCCGGAAAGTGTCACTTCCCGCCTTCAATTCCATCAACCCGGCATGCCACCTTGCCGCCCCGGCAGTTGATTTCTCGGCAGCGGCACTTGCGTTCCGCCCCCAAACGAGTGGGAATTTAACAATGGTCTGGGCAAGATGCGAATAGGGAAACGACAGATTCTCATGTTGGGTGAAGCCAGTGGTCCTGGACCGGCAGAATTACGAACAGGCTCCTTCCTCCCCCCCCCTTCGATTGACCAGCAGCGGCCTGCACCTGAATATCAGGCGTCATGAACGATTCCAGCACAAGCGAAGATCAGTCCGACGATGGCGAACTGACCGAACTGCTCAATCGCGTTGAGCGGGAAGCGGACGGGGATCGGGAAACGATCGGCGAAGTGCTGGATGCCATTTCCAACCGGGGATTTGGCCCCCTGCTGCTGGTTCCTGCTCTGCTGGCAATTTCTCCGCTGGGAGCAATTCCCGGAATGTCGGTCATCACCGGGACAGTCATTTTCGTGATCTCCTTGCAGATGTTGTTCCGGAATGATCATCCCTGGATTCCGCGGAGGCTGGAGCAAGTTTCAATCTCACACGACTCTCTGGTCGCCCGCATTCGTCAAGGGCGACCGTGGTTGCGTTGGATCGAGTACTTCTTTGCTCGGCGACTGGAATTCCTGACCACCGGACCGATGCACTACGTGCTGGCCGTCTCCATGATGCTGCTTGCTCTCTCCATGTTTCCACTGGCACTGGTTCCCTTTGGGGTCTTTGTTCCCGGCCTGGCCATTGCCATTCTGGCCGCAGGCCTGACGATTCATGATGGAGTTCTTGTGCTGGCGGGGCTGGGGACGGGAGCAACCGCAGTCATCGCTGCGATTGCGTGGTGGACCTGGGGCTAGTCGGGCGTTCAGGTCGCCTGAATTCCGCCAGAATTTGGACGGGAACTTCGAAACCAAAATCTTTTCCGAGGGTTGTAAGTAGTAAGTCGTCGAGACGGGTTTCTTTCTCTTTCCCCAGGAAGAGTGCCCTCACGACTTCGTCCCGTCTGATATCACAGTTCACTCTCCAGCGAGAGGCTTCCCCATGTGGCGTGTACTTGCAGTCTCCGTCTTCGGCCTGAGTTTAGTCTGCAATTCGGCAGCATTGACTGCGGCCGGTCCCTCGGAGCAGCAGACGGCATCGGAAGTGGACCGTCTTATTCTGGAAGCCCTGGCCGAACATGGTCAGCAGCCCTCCCCGATCACTTCTGATGAAGATTTCCTGCGTCGGGTCAGCCTGGATCTGGCCGGAGATATCCCTTCGCCGGAAGAAGTCACGCTGTTCGGATTGAATCCCGATCCGGCCAAGCGGGCCAAAGTGATCAACCAGCTGTTGGCCTCGGATGCATATGCCGAAATCTGGGCCAGTTACTGGAAGGACGTCGTCCTGCTGCGGGCCACCGAACAGCGTGCCCGGCTGGGACAGCGAGCCTTTGAAGGCTGGTTGACTGAGCAGTTTCGGAATAACCGCTCCTGGGCCGACATCACTCGCGAACTGATTACGGCCACCGGTTCCGTTCAGGAAGATGGCCAGACCGGCCTCATGTTTGCCCACACCGGCGATCCACAGGAACTGACGGCAGAAATCAGCCGCATCTTCCTGGGCATTCAAATGAGCTGTGCCAACTGCCACGATCATCCAACCGACAAGTGGAAGCGGGAGCAGTTTCATCAGCTGGCCGCCTATCTTCCGCGTGTGTCGGTCCGTCGCGAAGATCCGCAGGATCCTCGCTCGTTCATGATCGCATCCAATAATCAGGATCGAACCCGCGGTCAGGCTGCCGACCCGGATCGGATCTTCCAGTTCATGGATCGCAATCGCGATGGCAAACTTTCCAAGGCCGAAGCCCAGGGACCGCTGGCCCAGCGGTTCGACCAGATCGTCGAGCGAACTGATGCAAATAAGGACGGAATGATCTCACTGGAAGAGTTCAAGTCTGTACAGCCTCCTGCGAATCAGCCGGGACGGGGATCGGCGGAATACTACATGCCCGATCTGAACGACCCCGCCTCGAAGGGGACCCTGATGCAGCCTGTCTTTTTCATCAGCGAGGTTCGTGGTCCCCGGCTCAAGAGTGGGGCGGATGATCTGGAGCGGCGAAATGCTCTGGCGACCTACATCACCGCCAAAACAAATCCCTGGTTCGCCCGTGCCTTCGTGAATCGCATCTGGAGCGAAATGCTGGGAGAAGGGTTCTACATGCCGATTGACGACATGGGGCCTGAACGCTCTGCCCAGATGGAAAACGTCCTCGACGTCCTCGCTCACGGATTTGCTGCCACCGACTACAACATTCAATGGCTGTTCCGCACCATTGCTCTCACGCAGGCTTATCAGCGGGAGATTCGTGCGGTGGACGTGACTGCCGAACACTCTGCGTTCGCCGCTGCGGCTCCAACTCGATTGCGATCGGATCAGATCTATCATGCGATGCAGGAAGTGTTGGGAGTCTCCGCCACAACTCCAGGACGCTTTGGCGGTGGTATGATGGCTGCCCGCCTGGGAGGCGATCCCGCCCGGGCCGCCTTTAGTGAGCTGTTTGGCTTTGATCCTTCGACGCCGCAGGAAGACTTGCTCGGCAACGTGCCGCAGGCCTTGTTCATGATGAATTCGCCGCAGCTCAACAATGCCCTGAGTTCCCGGGGCGGTACGCGGCTGTCGCGCATTCTGCAAAAGTATTCCGATGATCAGGACGCCGTGAACGAGTTGTACCTGCTCGTGTTGTCCCGCGAACCCACCGACAAGGAACTCCAGCTGTGCCAGACGTACATCAAGGAGTCCAGTACTCGCGGTGAAGCCTTTGAAGACCTGATGTGGAGCCTGCTGAATTCCACCGAGTTTCTCAGCAAACGGTAAATGCTCGGCAATCGCAACGAGTCACGGCTGGCGAGCGGGTCCTCGTCAGCCCCCCGAACATACCGCTTGACCAACACCATCACGTACATAACCGGAAACACCATCATGTTGACCTATCGCCACGATAATCTGGTCCTCTCCCGTCGCGGTTGTTCCCGACGGTCTTTCCTGCGAACCATTTCCGCCGGGGCGTTGACGACCGGAACGCTCGGCTTTCACGATTTGATGACGCTGCAAGCCGAGGAGCTTCGCAAGCAGGGACGCTCGCTCATTCTGTTGTGGATGGCGGGTGGGCCAAGCCAGTTCGAAACCTTTGACCCCAAGCCCGGTCACGAGAACGGCGGCGAAACCAAAGCCATCTCCACCGCCCTGCCCGGCGTGCGGATTGCCGAGGGGTGGGAAAAGACTGCCGGCATTCTGAACGAAGTCGCGCTCATTCGCTCGATGACCAACAAGGAAGGGAATCACCAGCGCGCGTCGTACCAGATGCACACCGGATACGTTCCCTCCGGCAGTGTGAAGCACCCGGCATTCGGCTGCAGCGTCGCTCGGCAGATCGCCGATCCCAGGAATGAGCTCCCGGCTGTTGTGTCGATTGGTCCCACCGAAGGAGCTGGTTTCCTGGGTGTCGACTACGAGCCCTTCGTCGTCAACAACCCCGGACAGCTTCCATCGAATGTTGGCGCACCCGTCCCGAATCAGCGTCTCAATCGCCGACTTGGCTTGCTGGGCCAACTCGAAGGGGAATTCGCCCAGCGTGGTGCGGAAGTGGCTGTCGAGAACCATCGTTCTCTTTACGACAAAGCCTCCAAGCTCGTCTTCAGTCCGGAGAACAAAGCGTTCGATTTCGCCGATGAACCGGCCGCGATTCAAGCTCAGTACGGGAACTCACAGTTCGGCAAGGGCTGTCTGTTGGCCCGTCGGCTCGTCGAACATGGCGTGAGCTTCATCGAGGTTCGCTCGAACGGCTGGGACACGCACCAGGACGTGTTCGAAACGGTCAAGAACAAGGCCAACGAAGTCGATGCTCCGGCCGCTGCTCTGATCGCCGACCTCAAGGCCCGTGGCCTGCTGGAACGAACCGTGGTCGTCTGGACGGGTGAGTTCGGACGAACGCCGCGCGTAAACGCTCGTGGCGGTCGTGACCACTATCCACGCGTCTTCAACTCGTGGATAGCGGGAGGCGGCATCAAAGGAGGACAAGTCATCGGCTCCTCCACCAAAGATGGAACCGCTGTTGAAGATCGGCCCGTCGCCGTTCATGACCTGCTGGCATCCGTCTGCAAAGCGATGCACGTTGACCCATCCCACGAGAACATCAGCCCGCTCGGTCGCCCCATGAAAATCGTCGATGGCGGCACCGTGGTCGATGAGTTGTTCAGCTAACGCGACTGGGCAGCACAGCTCCTTGAGTTCACCGCGGAGTTCGCAGAGAAATGCAGAGGAGCCAGGGGAATGGGCAGATGTCCCCTGATCGTCACAAGGATTCGACTGAAGCCAACAGGTCGACTGCCCCAGGTACCATACCGGTCCTGCCTGTCGTTGTCCCAGTTCATTTCTGTGCGTTCCTCGGCGACCTCTGCGGTGAGCCTCCTCTCTCGTCAGGATGAAAACGCCATCCTGTTGCCGGGAACCTGTGGTGGTGAATTCGTGTCTTCCGTGATAACCTGCGGAGCCGTTGTTTCACCCCAAAGTCTGATTCCCCCATGGCTGGCAAAAAGTCATCTGGTAAGTCGTCCGAGGATTCGAATTCCCGAATCGTCTGCCGCAACCGGCGTGCGCGCCACAACTTCGATATTCTGGACGAGATCGAATGTGGCATTGTCCTGAGGGGAAGCGAAGTCAAAAGCATTCGCGACAATCAGGTCAACATTGAAGAGGCCTACGCCCGCGTTGAGAATGGCGAAGTCTGGCTGCACAATGCCGACATCGCGGAATACCCGCAGGCCACCTACCTCAACCATGAGCGTCGTCGTCCCCGCAAACTGCTGCTGCATCGCCGCGAGATCCACAAGTTCGCCGAGGGGGCTTTGCAAAAGGGAATGACCCTCGTGCCGCTGGCCCTCTCCTTCTCCCGGGGTAAAGTCAAAGTCACCCTCGCAGTCGCCAAAGGCCGCAAGAGCTATGACAAACGGGACAAGATTCTCAAGCACGAAGACCAGCGCACCATCCGCGAGTCGATGAAGCGGCGGTAGAGCGAGGCGGCTCCAACAGCCCCCAATGGGTGGCCGGGGCGTTCCAAAGACGTGGCATTGGGAGTTTGGTCCATCTGCCAGCGTATCCGCTTGCCGACCAGAGGCACATCACAGCCTCAGTCAATCCCCGCCCTGTCTGAGGGTGGCACAATTGCACAGTTGAGGCGGCCATCAGTCGGTATCCGCCAGAGTATTGGCATAATATCGTACGAGACATCCACTTCGACTGATTCGCATTGACAGAGAACCGCAGGTCTGTCGAAACTCGCGTTCGTCACGTCGACCAGAGGCGGTTCCGCCTTACAGGCTCCTGTCAATTTCTATTCGTCGCCACCGCATCAGGGTTGCTCTCCGCACCCGAACGGTTCCGCATGTCAATTTCCCCTCTCGGCCAATCCAGTGCTTCGCAGTGCAGCGTTCGGGGCATCTCCCTGATCATGTTGCTGGCGTTGTCTTTCGCTGGACATGCCCAGGAGCCGGCTGGAACGCCCGATCCGAGGATCGTGACGTATCTTGAAGACCGTGTGCAGACGAACCCGGATGATGCCTCTTCATGGCGATTGCTGAGCAGGGCTTATCGAAACGCCGGCAACATTGCGGAGGCATCCGAAGCAATTCAACAGGCACTGAAGCTTGAGCCGTCGAGCGCAGCGGTCCAGATGGAGTGGGGCTTCATTCAGTACGAGCAGTCGGATCTCTCGGGAGCCGCTTCCGCGTTCAGCCGCGTCGTTGAGCTGGCCCCCGAGAGTGATTACGCCGCTGAGGCGAAACAGCAGCTTCAGCAACTTCCCGCCCCCATCAAAGATGCGAATGTCACGCAGGCCGGCTACGAGATTACCCGGTTTGACGGTTCGCAGATCATGCAGGACAGGAACCTGGGGGTATTCTCCCGTCGACCGGATGCTGATACTGAACTTCCTCCCATTGTGGCCAGCTTCGATCTGGGCGTTCTGTACAACACAAACGTTGCGCTCACGCCGAGCAGCCGGGAGTTCTCTATGGTTCGTGACTCCAGTTTTCAGATGATTGCTTCACCCAAGCTGGAATACTGGCTGTATGAGGGTGAAGTGTGGCGGGCCGGACCCGTGCTGGCTGGCGATTTCACTGTCAATACGGGGGACAGCAGCGGATTTGACCTGCAGAGTTATCGTCCGGGAGTGTTTGTGGAGCGGTCGGTTTTCCTCGATGATGTCGTGATCATTCCACGGCTGCAGTATGTGTATTCGCTCGATTTGCTCGGACGATCGCAGTTTGATCAGCGTCACGCACTGACGGCGTCGGCGACGTCGCTGTGGAATAGCGGAGACACAACACTCGGCTACGTGTCCACAAATTACACAAATTTCACAGACGATGGAGCCACCCCCGCAACGACTTCCCGCGATGGTTGGACTTACGGAATGGGCATTGGGCACACGCATCGCCTGCCGTATCGATTTCTCTCAGCCGTCACGATGGGGGCCGATCTGGAGCAAGCCGAGGTCATCGACACGACCTACGCATATCGCGGCATTGCCACCTATGTGGGGGGGGAAGTCCCGCTCACCAGTCAACTGAGCCTCGTGGTTGACGGCGGATGGGGCTACCGCGACTACCACCTGTCAACGGTTACGCCATCCCGCAATGAAAGCATCTGGCACGGTGGAGCGAGATTGCAGTACCTGATCAACGACTACTGGTCAATTTCCGGGGTTTTCAAGTACGACCGCTTCGATTCTCCGAACGCCCTCTTCTCATCAGACCGCATTCTGACAGGTCTCGTCACCTCCTGGACCTACTGACATCCAGAGCTGTCCTCCCCCCCCCTGCCCGGCGTCTCTACGCCTCTGACCGTGCTGCCATCCCGCATTGGTCACGGCATTGTTGAATTTCGATCAGTTACGCTGGAAGCATCGGTTAACGCTGAGATTGGGTTCAGCTCCGAAAGCCACATGCATTTCGACCCGTCGCATCGTGCAAGGCCGACGCATGAATGGGAGCTGATTGCGGGCAGAATCCGATGAGACCGGTTTCAGGAAGATGGTTGCTCAGGGGGCACCTCTGACGATGACCGGACTTGTCCGCTCTAGACGGCATTCTGAGAAGGCCACCGACCGCACAAGTTCGCACCGGAAATGATGAGACGACCCGTGCCTTTCGGCGCGGGTCGTCTTGGGGATCAAAGGCGGATGAGCGTAGAAATCGTTGTCGGGACCGACTTGCTCAGAATTTGACGGGATGGGACACAAGAGTCACTGTCCCGTCCTCCGCTGGGGATTAATTCTTGTCACTGGTTGGAGCAGTCGTCTGAATTGTCGATGCTCCCTGTGCCGAGCCTTGTCCATTGACCTGCCCGTTGGTGGGGATCGCTGGAGAGGCTGGGCGAGGTGCGAAGCGACTGGGCTGCGTTCCTGCACTGGCAGCCCCTTGCGCCGAACCTTGAGCAGAACCCTGGAATTGCCCCTGGAACTGCTGCGGTTGTCCAGGCAGAGCGCGGGCTCCATTTCGGGCCTCACCAAAGGCTTCGGCCTGGCCGTAGGCATTTCCAAAGAACCGGGCATCCGTGTTCGGTCCCTGGACTGGATATTCACGGCGAAGCTGTGCTGGATACTGTCCGACGCCAGTCCCTTCGTTGAAGCGGCCAGCCGCATTTGCCTCGCCGGCAGCACGCCCGGTGACGTAGCCCGTTTGCGGAGCGCCGAAGCCCTGCACGGCGGCATCGCCGCGCTGGCGAGCCTGCATTTCCGCTGCGGAACCGAACTGCGACGCGTCGTAGGTCACCTCGGCTCGTTCAACAGCACGGCCATTGACGAAGGCTGATGGAGTTGACCCGGCAGTCTGGATTGCTGCATTTGTTCGCTGGCGAGCCTGCATTTCGGCTGCTGTGCCGAATTGCGAAGGGTCGTAATTCACATCGGCCCGCTGGACGGCACGACCGGCGGTATCGACACCGAATTGGCCAGCCTGATTGACTTCTCCCGATGCGCGGATGAGTCCGTTGCCACGCATTTCCAATTGTTCGCCATTGGCAATGTCTTGGGTGCGTGCAGCACCTTGCGCTGCTCCCTGCACGTAGGCCGAGGAATTTACGTTGGCATTCGCGTCTCGAACGGCTGACGGCTCAATGGCCGGTCCACGAGGAGCATTTCGTTCGATCCACTGCCGATGTTCGAATCGCACCTGACTTTCCAGAGCATCGGCCCGAGTCAGCAGTTCAACATCTCCGGAAACGAGTGCCTGATCCCGCATACGGTCAATCTGCGACAACCGTGAATGCAACACCGATTCGGCCTGCAGGCTCAAGTGAGTCTGGCCTGACTGACGGGCATCAAATGCGGCTCCGCGACTGGTTTGCTGCGGCTCACTTGTCTGTTCTCCAGCATTCGAGCGGGATTCCGGTCGCATCAGGCGACGATCGCGTGCCCGCAGTTGTCCTGATCCTTGCTGACCGGCGGAAATATCCGCTCCGGGGAGGTTTGCTTCCACGGAGCCCGCCGTGCGGACACCGAGATTCGCACCTGCCCGTCCGGGGACCTGTAGATTGAGGCCGCCCGTGGCTCCCAGGTTTCCGTTCACGCCAAGTCCGCCGGTGGTGTTCAACCCACCGGCTACACCAAGTCCACTACCGGCTCCGAGATTCGCAGCACGGCCAAGCCCAGCTCCCAATCCGCCTCCGGCGCCTAGCCCAGTTCCAAGCCTTCCGGCTCCACCAAGTCCATTTCCAGCCCCAAGACCACCAGTAACACCAGTGGTGCCTCCCAGCCCCCCTGTGACTCCCAGTGGATCGGCAGCATGAGCGGAACAACTGACCGCCAGAACCAACCCGACCATCGTGACGGGAATTCTCATTGTACTCTCCTTAGTGCGGGATCGCTGAACTGGTCGAATCTCGTGGCTGCAATTGCATTTTTGCTGCCTCAAGATCAGCACAGAGATGTCGTCAAAACCACCCCCCATGCGAAACAGGAGGCTGGAACATGACCGAATCCTCGCAGCATGACCCGTTCGCCAATGGCGTCAACAGCATGTCTGAAATGTGGCAGCAAACACTGATTCCACAGGCTCATGCAGCAGAATCTGCCGAAAACTGCAGGCGAATTGTCTGAAGGGTGGCGCTCGCGTCGCGAGCGGACATTCAAACGCGATACCCCTCATTCGCCCGTTCCAGCAGCGCATCGACCACGTGCGGATGAAGTCCCAGTGGAGCGCAGACGTGGAACTGGATGTGGGGCCAGCGGGTGGTGAACTGCTGGCGGTACTCTTCGAGGTCTTCAGCGACGTGCCGACCGGGGGAGAGGAAGTAGGGAACCAGCCGAACTTCGGTGATGTCCGGATGAGCAACGCACTGCTCGGCTCCCTCGGGAATGGACGGCGAGGCGAGCTCGAGATAGGCGATCTCGACGACATCCGCCGGTTGGCGGGCGCGGACCATCTCGGCCAGCGTCACGAGATCGGCATTCGCTTCGGCTCGGCGGCTGCCGTGGGCGATCAGTAGCAGTGCGCGTTGGGCCATCGGTTTCTGACGTAGGGTCCGCTGTGCGGACCGGAGCGTTCTCGGAAAGTTGACATGGTCCGCACTGCGGACCCTACTTGAGTTCCCAGTCCGCATTGAAGAAGTCGGCCCACACGGTTTCCTCGGTGTAGCCGTTCTTCGCCGGGCCAAATTTCAGCACGGCAATGTCGCCCAGTTTGGGAAACAGCCATGCATTCGAGGCTTTGAAGTTCTCTTCGTGCATCGTCATGCCGGAGTTGATGACCACGTACTTCTTCGGGTTGAGCGGGTTGGGAAACACGAGCACAGCGGCATGTGTCGTGGGATCGTAGGCCTGTCCGCGAACTTCCAACCCCTCTTTCGTCCAGCGAATGGGCAATTTGTCGAGGACTGCGGCCAGTTGGCTGTTGGAACCGGGATCGCCAAACAGGATGAGATGATGTTGAGCGATGTCTTCATCAGTCACCGCTGAGTCATCTTTAATCCGAATGCGGCCTCGCATCCACTTGTCGAATTCCCGTTCAAAGCGGCTGAGTGACCATTCGGCATACCCTTGCAGTTCCGGTGTCCAGGGCTGTCCGGTGCCGCGCACGCACAGGAACGTTTCCATGAACGCATCGTCAATCGGCCCCTGAAGATTGTGACGCTTGTGAGTTTCAGGATTCTCCAGGAAGGCGACCGAGTCATCGTAGTCCAGCACATTCCAGCCGGATGTCTCCTGAACGAAATACACCTCTGGCAGGTTCGCTCCGGCGGCCTGATTGAGATCGACCACATCGCTGCCATCGATCTGCACGCGGTCGGCCACGCCCCGTTCGATCGACAAGGCCCGCACATTGGTTGTGGTCACCTGCAGAACGTCCTTGCTATCGATGGTCGATTCAACCGTCGAGCGTGCCCCGCTCTCTTGCTGTTCTTCAATGGTCAGCCAGCCGCACTGATTGTACTTGAGGGTGTAAGTCTCAAATCGCAATTCGCTTCGCCCTCGCAGTGAGGGAAGTCCTTTCCGGGAATGCTCGGCATGGAACTCCATAAAGGACTTGAAGCTGGCGTCATCGAATTTGTGCCCCATGCCGGGACCGACCAGCAATTTGACGGGCGTGCCGAGTTCATCGGCTCGGGCCTGCATGGTCTGGCTGGCCAGCAACTGCGGATCAACTTCGCCGCCGTAGGTGATCATCGGGATGTTGGCGAGGTTGAGGGCGTAGTCAACGGCATCGTAAATGTGCAGCCCCTTGTGCTGATATTCGGGCAGCTTCTCGGTCTTCTTCTGATACTTGTAGAAGTCGACAAAGCCCGCGCCGGCTCCGGCAGAACTCCAGCGGTCAGGATGATGCACGGCCAGATGCCAGGCCCCGGCTCCTCCCATGGAGAACCCCCACAGGGTGATGCGGCGTTCATCGATGCGGTAACGCTTTTCCACATCGGCGAGGGCTTCGAAGACATCTGTCTCTCCGGCCCAGCGGTAGGCATTGTTGATGCGGCCAAAGACATCCAGTTGAATCCAATCTTCTCCGGGCTTCGCAGCCTTGCCTTCGTTCCCGGCAATGAAACTGGTTTCGGTCAACGTCCCATTGCGTCCATGCAAAACGAGATGCAGCGGCCAGCGTTTGTTGGGCTCCTTGCCGTAACTTTCTGGCAAGGTGATGGCGTAAGGCTGCAACGAGTCGTCGACGCGTGAGCGATATGCCAGCACCGTGCGTCCGGGCTGGCGTCCCCAGTCAATCTTGTTTGCCTGCACGGCAGCGGCCCGATGCAATCCCAGCTTGAGGACGCTATCGGCCATCTTGACGTAGTTCGGTTTGTAAAACTCCTCGTGACGCAGAATGCTGTCGACAGCTTCGGCACACACGAGAGCATCGCGAGCCGCCGGGCGATCGGCATTTTTCAGCTTCGCTAGTTCCGCCTGCAGTGCAGCGAGTTCCTTCGAAAGGCGTTCGGCATCGTTCGGAGGAGCGGGCTGAGCAAATGCTGGCTGCGCGCCAATCAGCACAAGTCCAAGCAGCAGTGCACTCATCAATCGGGGCATGGCGAGTTCTCGCGGGCAAAGTAATCGATATCAATAGATGCCTCGACTCTATCGCATGGACGACTGAACCGGAATGGAGTGAGTGGGGTGAGAGGCGAGGGGGGAGAGTTCAGAGGATGCAGGGCCGCAATCTCCGCGGTTGGGAGCAAGTACTCCGGGGACACTGCTACTCCGGGGACGCTGCCGCGGTGCCCTTTGACGCCCGGCGTTCGATCATTCCTTCGAATCCCCAACGTCGTGACTGGACCGTGACCGGCACAGCCCACTACCTTGCCTGAGTCCATTCGCCTCCCCCTGCCCCGGTTTCCATCCGACATGCTCCGCTGGCGAGTTCTCATCTCGGTCGTGCTGATCCCGCTGCTGGCGGGGATCTTCTACGCCGATGCGCGTGGCGGGCCGATGGCGATTGGCCTGTTTGTGCTGTGCTGCGCCCTGGCGCTCCGCAGTACCTGGGAACTTGTGGACCTCATCCGGGACCGGCAGCCTCGTCTGCATGTTTCGCTGATGATGCTCTCGACAATGGCTCTGATGTACGCCGCGTGGTGGCCGCATCTGATGCATCCCGAGGCGACGGCCAATGACACCGACCTGACCGTTCTGGCGGCGACGACGGGCATCGTGTGGATGGTGCTGGCGGCTGCAGCGTCCAGACGATATGACGCGCCTGGCGGGCACATCGAACGCCTTGGTACGGAGTTTCTGCTGGTCACTTACGTTGGCGTGCTGCTCGGTCTCACCGCTCAGCTGCGCTGGGTTGCGGGATTGCAGGCGGGCTATCTCGCTCTGGGATCACTGTTGATCTGTACCAAAGGGGGCGACATCGGGGCCTACTTTGTGGGCAAGCTTGTGGGCGGCGTGAAGCTGGCCCCGCTGCTCAGTCCCAAGAAAACAGTCGCCGGAGCGGTTGGCGGTGTGTTGGGAGCCCTGTTGTTCGGACTGCTGTGGTTCCACTTCGCCACACCGTGGCTCGTCGGTCAGCCAACTCAGTCTCCATTGTGGGCCCGAGCCTTGTACTGCATCGCGCTGGGAGCGGGCGGAATCGTGGGCGATTTGTCCGAATCGCTGATCAAGCGAGACTCCGGCAAGAAGGATTCCGCCCCACTGCTGCCCGGTTTTGGTGGTGTGCTCGATATCCTCGACAGTGTCCTGTTTGCCGGTCCGGTGGCGTATTTGCTGTGGCGATGTCTGCCACTGGCGACCTGGCTTTCGTCGTGAGGACGCAGCCTTGAGTTACGATGACTTTGATACCGACTCGGATGACGACTGGGACGACTACCCGGACGACACGGATGAGTTCGCACCTTCGGTCACGATTCCCTGCTGGAATTGTGGCGAAGAGGTCTACGAGGATGCCGTTCAGTGCACCCGGTGCGGGCAGTACGATCCCGGAAAGGGGCGGCGGCATCCCCCGCGTCCGATGTGGTTCTGGGTTCTGGGACTGTTGGGAATCCTCGCCGTAATCGGCACGATTCTGCTGGGGACTCTGGTCGGCTTCTGAACTTCCGATGCCGCGTTCACTGGACTCAGGCGTGCGTGCTCTGCCGCAATGACGCGGACTCGGTCCCCTGCCCGGAGCGATAGAGAACTCCGGAGGCAATCGCAAACAGAAGGGCCATACCGATCAGCACGGCCGCCACCATCGGTATCCGGTCGGTCGTCACACTGCGTTGCCAGTCTCGCTGCAGCCGCTGCATTGCTGCATCGTTGCTGAAATTGTACGCCCAGGTCACCTCCTGCACCGGCTCGGTGAATTCCCCGACCGAGAGCTGATGCGTGGCGATGGCTTCCCGCTCGATGATGCCGGCCTGTTCAATCTGAGCCAGCGTCGGTTTCCAGTTCTCCACGCGCGGCTCGCGCAACGTCAACTCACGTTCCAGCTGTGGCAGGAGTCTGGCGAACAACTGTGCTCGCGCCTCTTCCGTTGTCGCAAACCGCTCGCTGGTCAACTGGCCTCGACCCGGGTTGCTGTTGAGATAGGTTCCCAGACGTAACCAGTCCGGTTGCCCGCCAATTCTGCCGGCCACCATGCGCTGCATCTTCGGGTCATGAACACGCTCGGAAAATCCTACTGATGGCGACTGATTGTTGTCACTATTGGCGGCGGAGGCTGAAGGCTCGTTGGGGAGTGCCTGATCCGTGGGGTTGTTGGTTTCCACCGGAATCGCTTCGCTTTCAAATCGTAGTTGCGGTGTCGCTAGCAAGTGTTGCTCATTGCGGGCTACTTGATCGACGCTTGGCGAGACAACACCAAACACTCCGATGACGAGCACCAGCGATACCGTGAGCACTAGTGATCCCAACGTCCAGCGACCGATTGGAGTGCGCAACAGCACGACAAATCCAACGACGATCGTGGCGAGAATGGCCAGCAGCAAAGGTCCAGCAACAAGAAGAGTCATATCGCACACCGATGTTTCGCAGAAAACCGCAGCATCTCACTAATCCTAAAGCCCGCAAGGCGGCTCACAGTGCCCCCCGCCTCCGGCGTTCATACCAGGGGCTGCACAGCTGCACGGTGATCGAAGTGAGCGCTGCACAAATCACTGCGAGGGACTGCGGAAAGGAGAAGATTGCGGTGATCAGCCACGCCACAATAATCGTTCCCAGCACCTTGCTGATGCTGAACCGCTTGGCCCGCACGGGAAGTGTTTGCTGCCGCCAGTCGCGAAGACACAGCAGCAGTGTGGTGAACACGATGAAGCCCAGGGCGGAAGGCATGTCCGACGTTCCCGACAGGGGATGATCGCCAATACGCTCGAACACGCCGCGGGCTGCGGGAGTGTGAATCATCAGATATTCGGCCAGTAAAGACACCAGGACTCCCAGTCCCAGTCCGCCCAGCGCATAGGGCAACCGGCGTTTCGGTTCTTCGCCGTAGTGCAATCGATAGAGTGCGGGGATCAGCAAGATTGTCCAGCTCAACAGCGTGCTCGTTGCGACAACAAAGGCGGCCATCGCGAGATCTAATTCCGTTGATCCGGTCAGACGTTCCATGGTCGTTTGCGGGGCAATGCCGATCAGTCCCAACGTCAGCAACCCCACCAGTGGAACGGTGAGCGCCGCAGCGCCGAGATATTGCCCCACGATCCGCCGCTTGGCTCGTTCACGTGGAGGCAAGACTGAGTCACGCCGTACGGCATCGCGAGACGAAAGGACACGAGACGCCAGATCACGCATTCCGGCGAAGGGGGCATTCTGCAGGAACAACAGCCAGAGATAGGCTCCGCCAGCTGCGAATAGGACGGGAGGGATCACGAATTCCAACCCGCTGCCGCTGTGAACCTGCGAGGCTGCCAGAACTCCGGCGGCGACGATGAACATCCAGCCTCGCGCGCTGGGGAGCAGCCCGGTCAGCGAATCCGCCGGTTTCTGTCGCGGCGGATTCGCTGAGGTTCTGGCGCCCGCACTGTCGGTCGACATGTCTGCAAACGTGACTTCAATCGGCCGGTTCGCAGCAGGAACTGGTTGCGGCTCGTCCCGTCCGAGGAGTGCCGCTTCGAACGCAGTTCCAAATGATTCCAGCGAATCGAACCGCCGGGTTGGGTCCTTCTCCAAAGCTCGCCCAATGACACGCTGCAATCGTGGTGGCAGGCGCGTGAGATCTGGTGGCTCGGAAAGATGTTTCATCAGAATCTCGCCGGTCGATTCGCCATCGAACGGGAGCGATCCGGTAAGCATCTCGTAAATCATCACGCCCAGTGCGTAGACATCGACCTCTTTTCCATACCGCCCCTTCGCCACTTCCGGAGCCATGTAGTACACGGTCCCCACGCTTTGCGTCTGGGCACTGCGACGGGAGTGGGTAATGAACTTGGACAGGCCGATGTCGCCAATTTTGATGGTCTCGCCATCCGAGAAGATGTTGCCCGGCTTCAGATCGCGATGCACGATGCCTCGCTGATGCAGGTACGTTCCACCAGCAACGACTCCATTCACCCACTTGCGAATCAGTTCCAGCGGCATCCCTTGCGGATAGCGGCGGATGACGGCATCGAGCGTATCGCCAGGAACAAACTCCATGACGATCCAGTGATCGCCGTCGCCATCCTGCTGGACGTTGAAGATCGTCACGAGATTCGGATGCGACAGGTTCAGGCACTGCTGCACGCCGCGCAGCTCGACCTCAGTATTGTGCTGCAGTAACTTGAGGGCCACTTCCCGACCGGAGTCGCTCACCGCATAGTACACCTCTCCGAACCCACCACGATGAATGGCGCGTTTGATGGTGTAGCCATCAAGCGGTCGGGATTCAGGAGGGAAGGTGAATTTCATGAGAGCGGTAGAGAATCAGACACAGGGCTTGTCAGTTGATGGAACGAAACGTCGTCGCGAATGGATCAGGCAAACTCCAAATTCCTGAGGTGTGGGGGCCTCGCGAAACAGGTTATGGGGTGACAACTTCAAGTCGGGCACACAGTTCGCCAATGGAAATCAGGCTGCCATGTGTCAGCGGCTGGGGGGCTTTGATTCGCTGGCCATCGAGTTCCAACTCTGGTTGAGGCTGACAGAACAACTGGTCCTGTCGTCGAAATAATACCAGCGGCTGAGTCCACCGGGGACAGGTGATGTGGACTCCCGCCCCTGATCCAATCAGCAGTGTGTCGGCCAGAAGAATCACTCCATCGATACTGGAGATCGGGCGATGGGGACTGCAGATCCGAAGGACTGCCGATCGACTCAGGATACTGGGGCGCGTCCAGCTCAGCTGCACATCGTTTCCCAGCCTGATGTTGGCGGCTGAGGCCAGAAAGACGTTTTCAGTCACCGGCTGACCATCAATTACGGCCGGGCCGGTCGTGCTGAGTTGGTAGTGCTCTCCCGAACGCATCACCTGACAATGCCTGCGGGACAGTGCTGCCTGAATTCCAAAATCGGCCTCGCAGGGCTGACCGGCCGCCCCTCCGCCCAAGGTGAGCGTATCGGCAAACCAAAGCTGCCAGCATCCCACCCCGTCGATCCACAAGCGGCAACCTTGTGGGCCGGTGGCGGATGTCGCTGGTGAACGGGTGGGTGTCATGTGCTGAAATTGGAGAGGCTTCAAATGGCCCTCATCCCGGCCCTCGCACCGAAGGAGAGGAAAGTCGAATGCTTGTCCCACATTGACCAAACGCGTTCAGCGTCGCAAGAGACTTACGACGCTGAACCGGAGGACGATTAACGGGTGCCTTCCGAACTGACCAGTTGGGCAGGCGGAACAGTGGTTCGCTTTGAGAAGTATTCATCGACCTTGGCTGCAATGTTCTCGGGAGAATCTTTCTGAGCCGACTGCTCAACCGGAATCAGTCCCGAAAAATCTCCTTCGGCAGCGAGCACGGCATCTTCGACATCGAGACGCTTGTCGATTTCCGAAATCAGGCCTCGCACCTGGGCCAGTTTGGAATCATCAATTTCGAGTCCACTAATCTGCTTGCGGGCTTCAATAGTCGACAGTCGCGCCTGAAGACGTTCCAGTTCCACTTCCAGTCCCTTCCGCTGCGAAAGCATTCCTTCCAGCGTTTCGCGATGCGCCTGCAGTGCCTGCTCCTTCATGGTGAGCAGTTCCTGTTCACGCTTCAGCGTTTCTTCGGCGACCTGGAATCGATTGAATCGTTCGGCCAGATCCTTTTCCACTTCGTGCTGCGTGTAACGACGACCGGCGTACACAAAATGCTTGTCGTCATCCTTCAGGTCATCGCTGAGCGAGAGAATGGCTTCCTCCTGGCTCGCCAGCCCGGATTCCCGGGTGGCGATCGACTTCTGCAGTCGCTCCACATCGACCTGTTGTTGGGCGATGATTGTGATGGACTTCTTGATTTCCGGAAGCAGCTGAGCCACTTCGCGTCGGGCACGTTCAATCTCAAATTCGAGTGGTACACCGCTGCGAACCTGATCGCGGACCGAATGGACGCCCGTGTAGACGTAGCTCGTGAATTCGCGACCAAAAATGAGTCCCCCCAGCAGGGTCACGGCGATTCCGCTGACAATGACTTTCTTGACCATTGCTTTGTCTCCTCGAAAACAGGCAGGACCGGTCATGGCTTCAGGACTCCTGCTCAGTAAGTGATATTCGCATCGTGCGTCCGGGACGGGCCCGGTGTGAGTTCCAGGCTGTTATTCGCCGGACGTCCGCCGATATTGGCTTCAGACGTCAAAAAAACAGAAACGATCAATTCCATGCGGCGTAACTGTCGTGTTCGGAAGTGTTTATGGTCGCTGTTTTGATGCGGCTGCAATGTTGCTGCCCGACGACGACACGTTGCCGTAAGTCAACACGCAGCCGCCTCCGCGTTGCCGGTTTACCACGTTCGTCGTTGCCGTTGAGCCCCCCGGGGAGCCCGTTGCAATGCGTAACTGGCGTCTGTGAAGTTGGTTATGGCTCAGGTTGGAATGTGTTGTGGGATTGCGGCGCGCGATTTTCACATTGTCAATCAGCGTTTCACACACATTCCGCGCCCCAACCGCAGACGCCTTCCTCGCGTTTCCGGTTTGGCGATGCAGCACTGAGTCAGCGACCCGCTGAAAGGTTTCAGGATGGACCAGCCCCAGGTCATTATTTGCAGCTCCGACGAAATCCTTTGTCGCGATGTGAGCGAGCAGTTGCGGACACGATGCAGGTTGCAGGTCGTGGCCGATATGCACGATCTCTCCCGCATCGGTCGGGAAATGAAACCGCGACTTCTGGTACTGGACCTGCGTCTGGTGCGTGATGGAGGTCACACAGCTGATCGTGTGATTGAAGGATTGCAGCTGGATGCTCCGGAGACACAACTGGTTGTGCTCGCTGGTGATGATTGTCCGGAACTCATTGAACGACGATCAGCTTGTTCTCCGCTGGCATTGCATCGTGGTGCCGTCAGTGTGGATGCCATCGTTAAGGTGGTCGCTGACGCAGGGATCGAGTTGACCGACGAACGGGCAGACGCCGAGCTGGCTGTACAGACCCGGGATGCTCAGGCCAGGGATGCCTTTGGACAAGTGATCTTTGAAGGCATCACACGGCGGTTTGAGACTCGTTCCCCCCAGCTGAAGAAAATGCTGGAAGATCTGGTGATTGCGGCCGCCCACGATGTGACCATTCTGCTGATTGGCGAGACCGGAGCTGGTAAGACGTTCCTGTCGAGTCTGATCCACGAAATCTCCCCGCGTCGCAAGGAGCCATTCCTGCATGTCGCCTGCGGTGCCCTGCCCCGTGAACTCATCGAGAGCGAACTCTTCGGACACATGAAGGGCTCGTTCACGAGTGCACATGCCGACAAGGAAGGTAAGTTCGTCGCGGCTGGTCGCGGGTCGATTCTGCTCGACGAAATCGACGTCCTCGGTCCGGAGCAGCAGGTTAAACTGCTGAAGGTCATCGAAACAGGTGAATTTGAGCCGGTGGGCTCGAATCGCACGCTGAAGTCACAGGCCCGGTTGATCGTGGCCAGCAACCTTGAATTGCAGCCGCTCGTTGAGCAGGGCAAGTTCCGGCCCGACCTGTATTATCGCCTCAATATGCTGAAGTTTGAGATCCCCCCGCTGCGGAAACGCAAGGTGGACATCATTCCGCTTGCGAAGGCGTTCATTCAGAAGTTTCAGGAGAAGCACAACATCAGCGTGCATCGCATCGAGGATGCTGTGCTTGATGCCCTGCTGAGTTACCCGTGGCCCGGAAATGTTCGTGAACTTGAACACGTAATGCAGCGGGCCGTGATTTATTGTCGCACTGGCGTGCTGAACGTGGAGCAACTACCCGCACACGTTCTGTCTGGACATGCCGGGCCAACGAACGACCCCAGCGTCAGCCTGGGTCAGTCGACCGCATCCTCCGATGCAACGCTCGGGCAGCAGGTCGCTCTGAGTGAGAAGGAAATCATCGAACAGGTGCTGTTCAAGAACGGCTTCAGCCGTACAAAGACCGCCAAGGAACTGGGGATCAGTCGTGTCACCCTGTACAACAAAATGAAAAAGTACGACATGATCCGCTGATCATGCCGTACTCGGTGACTGTTCAATTGCCCCGCCGGAGTGACGCTACTTTTCCGTCGATTCCGCCGGTGACTCTGCAGTTGGTTCTTCTGCTGGCTTGGCATCAGGAGTTTTCTCCTGGGCGGGCTTTGCTTCGGGAGTCTTCGCTTCCGTCGCTGCTTCCGTCTTTGATTCGGAAGCGTTCGCGGGCTTCGAATCAGAAACTTCGGCGGTCTTGCGGAGAGCTTTCAGCTCGTCTTCGGTCGGGAACCGGGCAGGTTCACGAACAGGGACCACGGCACTGACGGGAACCACTTCCCCATTGCCCAGTGAGGGGTCAAAAGACACCGCGCGAATGTAGTCGGCCTTGGCCTCATCGGCTCGTCCAGACTTCTTCAGCAGTTCGGAGCGTTTCAGAAACGCGGCAGCCACGTGGGCATCCATCCGGCGAGCTGTTTCATAGTCGGCCAGGGCTTCGTCCAGTTTCTCTTGAGCGAAGTAGGCGTCGCCGCGCAGTGACAATGCAGTGTGAGAGTTGCTGATGGCCAATGCGGCATTGCACTGCTCGATGACTTTGGCCCAGTTCTTCTGAGCGGTGGCCAGGTGGGCCTGTCCGAGAATCGCCTCCAGACACTTTGCGTCCACGCGAGTCGCGTTCACGAACGACTTTTCGGCTTCTTCAAATTCAGATCCCTCCAGCAGCAGCTCGCCCCGGCGAACCCACAGGTCGGCCTGGCTGGGATTGGCCTTCAGGCGTGTGTTGACCTGATTGAGTTCGTTGACGCGAGTAATGTGCTGGAGGTCCTCACGTGCTTCAATCAATCGGCCAGCGGCTCGCAACGCATCGCTGCGGAGAGCGTAATACTGCAGGTTGGCAGGTGCCAGCTGAATGGCTTTCGCGAAGTCGTTGACGGCATCGCTGTAACGTTCAATTTTCTGGTAGGCGCGTCCACGATTGTTCAGTGAGTTCAGATAGTCAGGATTCAGCTCCAGCGCCCGATCAAACGAGGCAATCGCCTCGTCCATTCGGTCGAGCTGCATCAACGCGTAGCCGCGGTTGTTGAGAGCGTCGATATAGTCTTCGTCGACACGCAGCGCTGCATCAAATTCTTTGATGGCCGCTTCGTACTTTTCCTTGGCGATCATCACCAGACCGCGGTTGTTGTACGGCTGGGGGTACTGCAAATCGAGCCCCACGGCATCGCTGAAATCCTGATACGCGCGGTCCAGGTTCTTCAGCAGCAGCAGGAAGTAGCCGCGTGTGTTCCGTAAGCGGGCGTTCTTGGGCTCCAGCTCAATTGCCATCGTCATGTCGCGAATGGCTTCGGGCAACAATTTGGCCTCGCCCAGCAAGGTTCCACGCTGAATGTAAGGCTGTGCAGCCTTGGGATGCTGCTGGATTGCCTTCGTCAATGTTTGAACGGCGGCATTGGCGTCGCGGGCTTCGAGCTGCTTTTTCGCCTGGCTTAGCAGTTCTTCCAGAGGCTGCTGTGGCTCGGAAGCTGGCTCTGCGTTGGCGACCTGTGGTGCAGTCGATGCTGCCTGCTCTGCCACTGGCAAAGGAGTTGTTTCCGACCCACAACCGGCGCCCAGTAGCAGAGCCAACACAGCGAAATTCAAACGTTTCATCGCACCTTCCCATTCCATTGGCAGGCGAATTGTTCAATCCATCGCGGGACCATCATGTCCCGCAAAGAGGCACTGCGGTCAACCTTGTATCGGGAATCGAAGAAAGGGGTCAATCGCAATCGGAGCGAAGCACCGGCTCACTTCGGGCAGCACCAGGTCCTAGTAGCGGAAACCGACTCGTCCAATGAAGCCGCTGGAGACGTCGAACTTACTGCCACCAGCACCGCTGAATTCCACATCGCGGGCGAACACGTAGCCCGCTTCGGCAAAGCTCTCGAACCAGCCAGCATCCCACTTCAAACCGCCCAGAACTCGCCAGTCTTCAAACTGGGTGCGGCGGGAGACGGTGCCGGGAAGTCCCTGCATTTCGTACGCCTCGACATGGTACTCCCCTGTGGCGTACAGCCAGGTCGCCACGCCCATCGGAGTGCCCAGAAACACGCTGACCTTGGACTTGGGGAACAGCAACTGGAATTCCCAGATCTGATCAGGATTCCAGATCACCCCGGCGTAAGGAATGATGATGTCATCGACTCGGTCCCAGTATTGTGCCCCCAGCACCCATGTGACCTGCGGTCCCATCGACCAGTACATCACAGCGCGGCCGTCGAACATGAACGCTTCGCTGCTGAGAGTGCGATGGAAGTCGGTTCCGATGGCCGGATTGAAGGCGAACTCGTAGCTGAAACCTCCAACCGCTGGCGACTGCATTACAAGATCGAGGCCAAACCGGTAAGCCGATCCTGGCAGGGCTGGCCCGCCTCCGCTCGAATCAGGGCCGCTGTAGGCTCGGTAGTTGAACTGTGGTGCGATCTGAAAGATCCAGTTCGCGCCGGTCGGCGTTGTGTATCGTTTTTCCAGATCGAACGCGAAGATGTCGAGACTCCCCAGTCCGGGAGCTTCCGCATCGCCACTGGGGAGAAACGAAAAGTCGTACTTTGCCCTCCAGCCCATGCGATGGGGCTGCGGACCGTTGACGCCATACATCATGCCCGGCGCGGCGTAAGGAGCCACTCCGCCGGCCCAGGGATCACCGGTGATGGGACCGGGGTAGGTCGGCTGACCGAAAGGGTCGAGCCCATAAGGGGCCGTCGTTCCGGCACCGTAGGGGGACCCTTGGTAGTAGGTCGTGACATCGCCATTGGCAGGAGCCGACAGCACGGGTCCCGACGCTTCCGGACTCTGTCCACGCATGACCCAGGGGGTTTCGTAGGTGAGCGCCTTATCGAATGGTGAGGTTGATTCCTCAGCGACCGGTAAAGCGGCCGCCATCACCAGGATGAGGGGGAAAGTCACGGGACATCCTTGTCGAAGTACGAGGAGAAAGGTCTCGTGCGGGACTCAAGGAGACTGAGGACCGCGGTAGGGGAAGGAAATGTGGGGGAAATTTGAATTCAGGTCAAGATCGACTCAAGTTTCGGGCCCCGACGACCGCAGGGTGTGCGCAGGGCCTCTTGAGTTGACAGTAACGTTTGTTTGGTAAACGTCTTATGGTTAATTGGCGAGGCTGGGAAACGTCTCGTCGCTGGACGCGGACGTGATCAGGCGAATCCAAAATGCCGGCTGAATATCGCTGATGCCGGAATGTCGAGCCCGCATTCCGGCGCTGAATGCAGAAGTTCTGCGATGCTCGTCCGCTCATCGACAAGACACCTTCGCCGCCTCCGAGGCCGGGTTGCCTGTCTGGTTGATGAGGGGTATTGGCGCCGGGCCGGGAACTCCAGCAGACCTCATGAACTGGCGGGCAGTCCCGATTCGTCGTCGGCTGTCCAGAAAAACTCCCACGCCAGCATCAGCAGTCCGCACAGGAACAGCACCAGCCCGAAAATGCTCGGGTAAAGCCAGGACCACCAGATGGCACCCATCAGCATGATCCCCAGGGCCGGGCGAATGGCCAGTCGCTCCCGAATTCGGAAGCGGTCCGTCACCAGCGTCAGCGCCGTCGCCGTGGCGGCAATGGCACCAAGCAACCACCATGGCAGCTGCCGGTGAGTTGTTTCCTCACGTGGACGGATGCTGATTGACGTGACGGGTTCATGCAGTTCGAACCACTGTACCGATGGATCCCTTAAGGCCAGCGCGGTACCCAGGTTGTCGTGAGCGGGTTGCCAGCGGGATGTCGTGTCGGCGTCAAGCAACAGTTCGCCCTGCAGTTTGTCCCAACGTTCCTGCGCAATCGAAAATCGTTGCTGAAACCCCTCTCCGCTGTTCTGACGCGAAAGTTCCGCCTCCTGTTGATTTCGGCGAATGCGGTGCATGATGGGGCTTTCGACGCTCACCACGGTGGGGACCTCATCCAGGCAGTCCAGCAGGCCATTCCAACGTGCCAGCCAGGCATCGGCTGGCGACATCAGGTGCATCCCGGACACGGGAACCGCTTCCCACTCATGACCATGAACGATGCCCACAACTGAGTTCGTTGGCTGCAAAGGGGCGAATTGGGGCAGCGGAACAATGGACTGCAACGGTTCATCTGATTGCCAGTGAATCGTGAACTCAAACAGGCCGTCCACATCGGGCAGGATCACCCGACGATGAGAAGACCCTTCATCCAGCGGCATCAGCACCGGAGCTGAGGTTTCACTGCGCACGGCGTCGATGGTGACGTGTTGCGGAAGCCGAATCTGCAGCATGACCTGTTCGTGGCTGATCCCCCACAACTGAGTCTGTCCGGTCAGTCGACCGTCAGACCTGAGCCAGATGAGGTGCTCTGCCCAGGGCAGATGCGTGTCCTGCACGATGTTTTCGCGTCGACTCATGCGCAAGCGGGACTTGGAAAGCTGATAGCAGACGGCATCGCGCGAGCGGACAGCGCTGGACCAGGGACGTGGCGACCATGCTGGAAGCGCCGCTCCGGAAATTGCCATTCCGCCTTCGGTCGGCACACGAAGCCCGGTGGCCGTGTCCAGTACGAGCAGTTTCAGTCCCTGCGCTGCTGAGGTAACTTCCGGAAGGGGGATTGCTTGCGATGTGATCGTCTGTTCGTCGACATCAAACGCAAGTGAGAAGGTGATTGCGTCGCGCAGTCGAGCTGGCACAAACAGTGTCAAGGTCGTCATCCCCTGGTCTCCCGGACTCATGCTGCGGCGCAGATTGGTCGGATACAGGGACAGTTTGTCCGCGAGTTCAGTTGGAACGAGCAATTGAATGCGTTTGAGTGGGGCGTCCAGTGCCTCCACGTGAATCATCTGTGTCATTCGCCAACCCGAAGCCCCCGCGGGTTGCAGTGCGAGGACCGTTTCCGCACGCGCTGCATCCGGAGAAGGCACAATCCTAAGCCGTCGGGGTTCCGCAACGCCCGCTCCGCGAAACTGCAATCGGGATGCGCGTGGTGCACCGGAATCGTCGCCGCTGTTGGCTGCGGGCAGTGCCGCAGGAGTTGCCATGACCGAACCGCCATTCGTCTCCACTTCCACGATCCAGTTTGTCTCATCGAGGATGGAGAGTTGTCGGTCCTGTATCTGCGCATCGGCGAGTTCGAGCTTCGGGAATCCAGTCCAGGTTTCGGTCGGCAGTGCCCGGGAACAAATGATGATCAGTTTTCTGTTGCCGAGTCCCTGATCATCCAGAAACGCGGTCAGGTCCGTTCCGCGCTGGTCCCAGCGTACAGGCTGGGTGACTCCCATTTGCTCAACTTTGACTTCCCGAATCCGCCAGTCGGGCGAAACGCGAAATCGATGCACGAATTGCGGCAATGGCCCGGTGGAAATTTCAAACTGTGTTTCCCACTCCAGTTGTGAACGCTGGACGTGACACTGCTCCGTAACAGACGCCATGGTCACTTGCTCAACGGGAATCAGCGGCAACAGCAGTTGCTGCGGCGTTGTCATTCGGATGTACTGCTGCACACCGGCTGCATTCAGCAGCAATCCGGTGAGTTCGTCGTGTGGGACGAGTTCGACCCGTCCCGCCCCGGAAGACACCGGCAGTCCAAGGTTCCAGCCGGGGCCGGTGGAAAAACCGATTTCGTGAGACACCATTCCCGAAGCCAGCAACGGAATTGGCGGAAGAGACACGGACTGCGTTTCATCCACGTGGGGCAGCAATTCGTACTCCAGTCGCAGGACATGCGACGCCGATTGTGGCTGCGATGTGACACGCAGCATGGTGTCGCGTGATTTCGCTCCAACCACGCCCCACTCGGTTCCGGCGGCACCCTGCACGCTACGGATGATCGCCTGTCCGGGAAGTTGCAAAATTCGCTCGTTGACTTCGGGACTGGCCGGGAGTGTCAGTACCGTGGTGATCGCCAGTTGCATCGGAGTCACCTGGACAAGTGACTGCGCCTTGAATTCGACATTGTCGGCTGCCGATACCGTGGGAGCTGGCCATTGCAGGTAGGGTAAACCGCCTAGGTAGACTCGCTGTGGAGTCTGGCCGCCTCCATCCACCATCCCGC